>JAMCQI010000009.1:0-301 GCA_023381515.1 Chloroflexota bacterium
TCGCGGATGCAACCATCGTCACCGCCGGGAGCGACCTGGAGCCCATCTGCGGCGACGACGGCAAGACCGTGTGCGGAGAGCCGGACCCCAACCTGCCCAAGGGATATTACGGCAATCTCGTCGTTCTCCAACTCACCCAAACGTACAATTCGCAGCGGGTATTTGCGCTCTACGGGCATATCCAGTCGTACAGCGTCGATGTTGGACAAAGCGTCAAGCGCGGTGAATTGATCGGGGCGATCGGGGAAGCTGGCGTTGCCCTGGGTCCACACGTGCATTTCGAGGTCCGGCTCGGGGTCAA
>JAMCQI010000009.1:311-20742 GCA_023381515.1 Chloroflexota bacterium
TACCACACGCGGAATCCCATCTTGTGGATGACACCGCTGCCGGGGCACGGCTCCGTCGTGGGACGTTACACCGACGCCACGGGCAATCTGGTCCGGGGCGCAACAGTCAACATCTATAACGCAAAGACCGACGCCTTTGTAGTCAGTACCGAGACCTACGGCCGCGACAAATGGCCGCCGGTCAACTCAGACGACGACATGGGAGAGAATTTCTCCATGGGCGACCTCCCCGTCGGCACCTATCTCGTTCGGATTTCCGGACAGCCGTATTCGCAGATCGTCACGGTCCAAAATGGCAAACTGGCTATGGTCGAGGTCGGACCGGGCGTATCGCCGTAGCCGGTCGCTGCGACGGTGCGTCCATCTGGAGGAGATGATTTGAGAGGCAGACTCTGATGCCCGAGGTTCGCGTCCGTTTTGCGCCGAGCCCGACCGGCGCTCCGCACATCGGCAGCCTGCGCACCGCGCTGTTCGTCTGGCTCTGGGCCCGGCACAGCGGGGGCAAGTTCATCCTGCGCGTCGAAGACACCGACCAAAAGCGCGAGGTCGAGAACGGCCTGGATCTCATCATGGACTCACTCCGCTTTTTGGGCCTGGATTGGGACGAGGGTCCGGACGTCGGCGGCGCGTACGGGCCGTACATCCAATCGCAGCGACTGGCGATCTACGCGGACCACGTCCAGCGCCTGATCGAAACCGGCGGCGCGTACCGCTGCTACTGTACGCCGGAGCGGCTCGAACGAATGCGTCAGGACCAGCAGGCGCACGGCGAAGCGACACGCTACGATCGCCGCTGCCGCAATCTGGCTCCCGGCGAGCGTGCGGCGCACGAACGCGCGGGCGAGCCTTCCGTCGTCCGGCTCGCCGTGCCGCTGGAGGGCAAGACGACCCTCCACGATTTTATCCACGGCGACGTAACGATCGCGAACAAGGACGTCGACGACCAGGTCTTGATCAAATCCGACGGGTTTCCGACGTATCATTTTGCCGTCGTCGTCGATGATCACCTGATGCAGATCTCGCACGTCATGCGCGCCGACGAATGGATTCCCTCGTTTCCCAAGCACGTTTTGCTGTATCAGGCCTTTGGCTGGGAGATACCGATGCACGGGCACGTGCCGGACGTCCTCGGCCCGGACAAGAAGAAGCTGAGCAAACGGCACGGCGCGACCAGCGTTTTGCAGTTTCGCGACGAAGGGTATTTGCCTGAGGCGCTCACGAACTTTCTTGCCCGTCTGGGCTGGTCTCTGGACGACAAAACGGAGCTCTTTACTCGCGCAGAGCTGATTGAGCGTTTTACGCTTGAAAAAATCGAGCACGCCCCGGCGGTGTTCGATCGCGAAAAGCTCGATTGGATTGACGGGCACTATATTCGCCAACTCCCCGACGACGATCTCGCTATGCGTCTGCTGCCGTTTCTCGAGCGCGCCGGCCTCGCCGCCGACGCGCCGACGGTGCGCGGCCTCCTCCCGCTCGTCCGTGTGCGCCTCAAAAAGCTGAGCGATATCGTCGCGCTGTCCGATTTCATCTTTCGCGACGACCTGGTCCTGGACGTGCGGCTGCTCGTCGGGAAAGGGGACAAGGCGTCGGCGCGGGCCGCGCTTTCGGCGGCGCGCGCGGTCCTGGTAAAGCACGCTGCGTACACAGACGAGGAGCTTGTCGAGGGGGAGCTGCGGACGGCGGCGGAGCAGATAGGCCAGACGAACGCCCAGTTTTTCGGGACGCTGCGGGTCGCCGTGACCGGTCGCGCCGTCTCGCTTCCGCTGATGGGGAGCGTGCGTCTGCTCGGACCAGCCCGGACGCTCGACCGAATCGCCCGCGCGACCCAGGCGCTGGAAAACGGCACAAACGCAGACGGCGGGGTCGTTTAGTCGATTCTAATCTTCCGTTAATGTAGAATTCATCGCGCGTGGCTAGTGTCAAGGGGCACGAATTTTCTTCACGTGAGACGCGGTGTGGCATACGCGGCCAAGAGGCCTCCCCGATTCGGACCAGCTCGTTTCGTGCTTTCTTCGACATGGCCTCACGTCATCCGTGAACTTGTCCACCGGCATTTTGATTATCCTGTAGCAGGAGTGGGTTATGGCAGAAGCTATGATTGACGTTCAGAATCTCGTCAAAGACTATGGCACCTACGTCGCGCTGCGCGACGTGTCGTTCGAGGTGCAAAAGGGCGAGGTGCTTGGATTTCTGGGGCCGAACGGCGCCGGCAAGACGACGACGATGCGCATCCTGACCGGCTATATGCCTCCGTCGAGCGGGAGCGCACACATCGCGGGCTTTGACGTATTTTCCGAGTCGATGGAAGCCCGCAAGCGGATCGGTTATTTGCCGGAGACTGTTCCGCTCTACCCGGAGATGTCGGTGTGGGACTATCTCGACTTTGCGGCGCGCCTCCGCCACGTCTCCAAGCGTGACGACGCGATCGAGCGCGCGATGGACATGACGAACATCGCCGATCGAGCGGACCAATTGATCGGGAGGCTGTCCAAAGGGTATCGGCAGCGGGTCGGACTGGCGCAAGCCATCGTCCACGAGCCGGACGTGCTCATCCTCGACGAGCCGACCATCGGGCTGGACCCCAAGCAGATCATCGAAGTCCGCCATCTCATCAAATCGCTGGCCGGCGAGCACACCGTCATCTTGAGCACGCACATCCTGCCTGAAGCGAGCAACGTCTGTTCGCGCGTTCTCATCATCAACGAAGGCAAGATCATCGCCGAAGACACGCCGGAGCGCCTGAGCTCCCGCGTGCGCGGCGCGGAGCGCATTCTGCTCCAGGTCGCACAGCCGGCGCCCGAGATTCCGGCCGAGCTCGAAAAGATCAAGGGGGTTCTCGGCGTCGAAGAGACCGACAAGGGAATCTACGAAATCGAAACCAACTTGGGCACGGACCGCCGGGCGGACCTCGCAGCGCTCGCGGTGCAGCGAGGCTGGGGCGTGCTCGAGCTTCGACCGGTCGGCCTGTCGCTCGAAGAGGTCTTTCTCAAGTTGACCACGATGGAGGAACAATGAGGAACGTTTGGACGGTCGCCTCTCGCGAGCTCAATAGCTATTTCGTCTCGCCGGTCGCGTACGTCGTCGGCGCGATGTTTCTGTTAGTGATGGGCCTCCTTTTCTCTCTCATCCTTTCCAGCTCGATGAACGCGTCCCTGCAGGGATCGTTCAGCAACGGCTTTTTTATCATGATCTTGCTCGCGCCGATCCTCACGATGAAGCTTCTGGCCGAAGAACAGCGCATGGGGACGCTCGAGCTGCTGCTGACCTCGCCGATCCACGACTGGCAGGTGGTGGTCGGCAAGTTTCTGGGATCTCTGATTTTGTTCGCGGTGATGCTGGTCGCGCCCACGCTCTATTACGTTCTGATCCTCGCCGTGTTCGGAAAACCCGATTACGGTCCGATCCTGACCAGCTACCTGGGCTTGCTGCTGCTGGGCGGGGCGTTCCTGTCGGTCGGCGTCCTGACCTCCTCGCTGACGCAGAACCAGGTAGTTGCGGGGGCCGTCGGAATCGTTTTGCTGCTCGTCATGTGGATCGCCGATGCGATCAGCCAGATCGTCGGCGGCGGGGCGCTGGGAAATATCTTTACGTACCTGGCTATCCCCAGCCACTATAACGACTTTGTCCAGGGCGCGATCAACACGCCGGACCTCGTTTACCCGTTGAGCGTCATCGCCGTTTCGCTTTTCGTCGCGACACAGATTCTGCAGACCCGGAGGTGGCGATAATGCGCGAACGATTGGAAGAATGGGCGGTCTACTTTGCCGCCTTCGGCATCGCCCTCTGGGTCGCCGCCGGCCTTCTCAAGGTCTTGGGACAGATCCAGGACGTGCCGCTGATCGCGCTCGTCGTTCTGGGACTGGTCTTTATTGGCCTGTACGTTTACACGCGGCCGAGCGAGGTACGCGCGGCCGTCACGAGCCGCGGCGTGCGCTACGGCTCGAACACGCTCGTCATGATCGTCGCCTTCGTCGGGATCGTCGGACTGCTGAACTTTTTGGGGTCTCGCTATTCCTACCGCTGGGACCTGACGGCGAGCAAGTCGTATACGCTAGCCGACCAGACCATCGCGGTGCTCAAGAGTTTGAAAGAGCCGGTCAAGGCGACCGCTTTCTTTTCGCCGCGTAACCCGCCGGGGCAGGCGGACGAGCAGTCCGCGCGCGACGAGCTCAAGTTGTACGCGGAGCAGACAGACAAGTTCACGTACCAGTTCATCGACCCCGACGCCCAACCCGCCATCGCGACGGAGTACAACCTGACCTCTTACGGTACGATCGTATTCGAACGCGGCACGCGGCGCGAGAATGCCTTCGGCATCGACGAATCCAGCCTCACGAACGCCCTGCTCAAAGTCTCGCAGGACAAACAGCCGACGGTGTACTTTACCACCGGCCACGGCGAGCACAGCCCCGAAGACACGAGCGGAAACGGCTACAACATCGTCCAGTCCGGCATGCAAAATCTGAACTTTAAGGTGGCGACGCTGGACTTGCGGACGATCACGGACACGATGCCCGCAGACATGAGCGCGCTCATCGTCGCCGGCCCGACCCAACCGTTCCAACCACAGGAAACCAAGCAGATCGGCGACTATCTCGACAAGGGCGGAAGCGTCTTGATCATGGTCGATCCCCACGTCGACACCGGCCTGGACAGCTTGTTGGCCGCATGGGGATTGAAGCTGGACAACGACGAGGTCATCGATCCCAAGAACGGTCTGTTTGGAAACCAGCAGGAGCCGATCGTCCAGAGCTTTAATACGCACGACATCACCAAGAACCTCACCGACCTGAATCCCTTCTTTCCGGGCGTGCGCTCGATCGAGACGATCACCAGCACGGTCAGCGGCCGCACGCCAACCGCCCTCTTCTCGTCCAGCGACTCCAGTTGGGGCGAGACGAACTTTGACTCGATCAAGAATCAGAACGAGCAGTTCGATCAGGGATCGGATCTGAAGGGCCCGCTCACTCTGGCCTACGTCGTGCAAGGCACGGGCGACAAGGCCGGCCGGCTAGTCGTCATCGGCAACTCAACCTTCATCACGGACAATACCTTCAATGCCCGCTATACGACATCGGGCGGTCAGCAGGCCCAGGTGCGGTCCGGCAACGGCCAGTTGTTCGTCAACACGCTCAACTGGCTCGCGGCCCAGGAAAACCTGATCTCGATCCCGCCCAAGGCTACCAGCAGCAGCTCGAGCCCGTTGTTCCTGACCGGCGAGCAGTCCCTCTTCGTGTACGTCTCGACCACGCTGCTCTTACCGGTGACGCTGCTGTTGATCGGGACGCTCGTCTGGTGGAGGAGGCGGTAACTGTGAACGCACGCACTACGTTGATCCTCGTGGGGCTCTTTGCAGTGCTTCTCGGTTACGTCTACTTTTTCGAGTTGAACAAGACGCCGGCGCAGCTCGGCACGCCGACGCCCGTCGAACCGGTCGTCTTCAATCTAAACGCAGCGGATGTGAAAAGCATCGAAGTGCGGGACCTGCAGGGTTCGCGCGAGGTAAAAGTCACGCGGGCCGGAAACGGCTGGCAGGTCGATCTGCCAGAGTACAAGACCGCCGACAGCAGCTCGGTCGACACGGCGCTGAGCGCCGTCGTCGACCTGCAGGCGACGCGCGTGCTCACGGACATCACGAACCTGACGCAATTCTTCGTCACGCCGACGATCGAGGCGCGGTTCATCATGAGCGGCACGAATTCCTACGCGATCACGGTTGGCGACCAGACGCCGGACCGCTCGAACTATTACGTGACTTACACCGGCGACAAGAGCAAGGTATTCACGGTGGGCACGAGCGCAATCGACAGCCTCAAGGCCTGGCTGGACACGCCGCCCTATCAGCCGACTCCAACGCCGACCTTCACCGCGACGCCGCCAGAAACCCCCAGCGCGGCGGTGACGGCAACCGAGACGATATCGGTAACCCTACCCGAAAAGGCGCCGGAAATCATCCCGACGCTCATCCCGGCGACGGAAACGCCCAAACCCTAGCCAAACGCGCCATGAAACGTTCGGCCCCACTATCGCCTGGGGCCGAACGTTTTTATGTTCCGTCTTTGCATTAGAGAATTTTCATCCTCTCTTCACCTGCCGTTTACGCGAACTGTTTAAGTTAAACCTATACCGCCCGATCGTCGAAACTTGTTCGAGAATCGGGCGTTCGATGATATGCATCAGGAGCGTACATGTCCAGATATCAGCCCGAGCGCGGATTCGATCCAATTCGGGCGGCGGAAAAGTTCGTCGTATCTTCCTTCGTCGTCTTCTCCTTCGTCGCCTATGCCGTTCACGAGCACTTTGCCAACTCGGACTCGTCCGTCAGCTCGCTCGCAGTAACCCCCACCGCGATCACTCAGGGCGCCCCGGACGCGACCGAGACGGCGCCCGAGCCATCGCAAGCATTCGGCGGGGTGTCCCTGGCAACCCCCAAGCCGGCCGCGACGACCGCGTCTCCCACCGCGCAGATCGCACGCGCAACCCCGCGGCCGCCGGCCACGGCGACACTCAGACCCAAGGGCTTGTATCGCGACGGGTCCTATACCGGCCCTGAAGTGGATGCCTTTTACGGCACCGTCAAGGTTCAAGCCGTGATCCAGAACGGCAAGATCTCCCACGTCCAGTTTCTGGAATACCCCAACGACCGCAGGACTTCCGTCCGGATCAATTCGGTGGCGGTCCCGTATCTTTCTCGGGAAGCCATTCAGGCGCAAAGCGCGAACGTCGATATCGTCTCCGGCGCGACGCTGACCAGCGAGGCCTTTGCGCAGTCTCTGCAACTCGCCCTGAGCAGCGCCAAAAACTGACCGTGAAGGAGACGCGCATTCTCATGGGAATGCCGGTCACGGTCGAAACATCCGACCCTTCGGACTCCGCGGCGTGGATCGAGGCGGTCTTTTCCTACTTTGAGTACGTCGACGCGAAATTCAGCCCGTACAAAGAGAACAGCGAGATCTCCCGGATCAACCGCCGGGAGATCCCGCTGGACCGGGCCAGCGAAGATATGCGGACGGTGCTCGCGCTGGCCGAACAGACCCGGCAGGAGACGAACGGCTACTTTGACATCGCGCACGGCGGGATGCTGGACCCGTCGGGCATCGTCAAAGGTTGGGCCATTTACAACGCCGCCAGCATCCTGAGCGCCGCGGGCTGCCGCGACTATTACGTGGATGCCGGCGGAGACATTCAAACTGCCGGCAAGAACAGTCGCGGCGATATCTGGCGCGTTGGAATTCGCAATCCATTCAACTCGAACGAAATCGTCAAGGTCCTCTCGATCGGAGATCGCGGCGTTGCGACGTCCGGCACCTACGTACGAGGGCAGCACATCTATGATCCGCGGCGCCCCGACGCCCCGATCGTCGACGTCGTCAGCTTGACGGTAATCGGGCCCGACATCTACGATGCGGACCGCTTTGCCACCGCTGCCTTTGCGATGGGCAGGCGTGGTATCGAATTCATCGAAAGGCTCGCCGGCTTCGAGGGTTACCAGATCGACCGAGACCGGCAGGCGACTTTAACGAGCGGCTTTGAAAGGTATGTGACACGTGATTGACTGGATCGACCGCGCACTGAACCAGATTACCATGTATCGGCTGGTGCTCTACTATCTGATCTTTCTGCTCACCGCCGCCATGCTCCTCTCGTCCGTGGGCATCCTGGGCTATGACCCCTTCGCCCTATTGTTTACGATCGGCTTTCTGCTCGCCGCCTGCTCGGTCGCGAATTGGGTCATGGCCGCAGTTTGGCGGGTCCCTGCCAATGCAGAGTCGACCTACATCTCTGCATTCATCCTGGCCCTCATCATCACGCCCATTCAGTCGCCGCACGACCTCTGGTTTCTCGGCTGGGCTGCCGTGTGGGCGATGGCGTCCAAATACCTGATCGCGATCAATCGCAAACATCTCTTCAACCCGGTCGCGTTCGCAGTCGCCTTGACGTATCTCACGATCAACCAGTCCGCCAGCTGGTGGGTAGGCAATGCGCCGATGCTCCCGTTCGTCCTGATCGGCGGCCTGCTCGTGGTCCGCAAAGTGCAGCGTTCGACTTTGGTGGCGAGCTTTTTGCTGGCGGTGCTGGCGACCCTTGCGCTGTTCAGCCTCCTGCAGGGAAGCGATTTCTTCGGAGTGCTGGGGCAGGTTATCCTCTATTCGCCGCTGTTCTTCTTTGCGTTCGTCATCCTGACTGAGCCGTTGACCACGCCGCCGACGCAGGCGCTGCGCGCCGTTTACGGCGCGGCGGTCGGCCTGCTGTTCACGCCGCAGTTTCACATCGGCGCCCTGTACACGACGCCGGAGATCGCCATACTCCTCGGCAATGTCTTTTCCTATCTCGTGAGCCCCAAGACGTCGCTTGTCCTACGGCTCAAGCAGAAGGTGGAGATCGCGCCGGGCGTCTTTGATTTCATCTTCGCGCCGTCGCGCCGGCTCGCGTTTGCTCCTGGACAGTATATGGAATGGACGTTGGGGCATCTCGATCCGGACGGTCGCGGCAATCGACGTTACTTTACGCTCGCCTCCTCCCCGACCGAAGACCATCTGCGGCTGGGCGTCAAGTTCTACGACAACTCGAGCACGTTCAAGCGCGCGATGCTTTCCATGAACACCAACTCTGAGATCGCGGCGACGCATCTGGCGGGCGATTTTGTGCTCCCGCGTGACCCCAAGCAGCCGTGCATTTTCATCGCCGGCGGGATCGGGATCACCCCATTCCGCAGCATGATCAAATATCTGACGGACACGCGACAGCCCCGCGCGATCACCTTGTTCTACGCGAGCAAGACCGTTCGCGAAATCGCCTATCAAAGCGTGCTGGAAAAGGCTCGCCGCGATTTGGGAATCAACACAATCTACACTCTCACCGACACGAACAACATTCCCCCCTGGTGGAACGGCAAGCGCGGATACATTACGCCACAAATGATCAAAGCCCAAGTCCCGCATTACGCTCGCTGCACGTATTATATTTCCGGCCCCAAGAGCATGGTCGATTCGTTCAGGAAGATCCTGGACGAACTCCACATCAGACCCAGCCACATCAAGACCGACTATTTCTCCGGGCTTGTCTGAGGCGCGACGGGCATTCCGCCTGATTCGGACATCGCTCGGCACGAAAGGGGGAGGCCCGTGCGGCAGCAGACCGCACCGGCTTGTTCGGCTCTTGCCGTCGTTGGATGGTCTGCTACCGAATCAAAGCGATTGACATAGACCGGTCAGGCAATCGCCCGCGAGATCTAGTCGCGCCGGAGTCTGTACAGAGCATCCAACGCCGCATCGGCGGCGGTGGGCACCCCAAGCGTCGGCTCGATATCCTCGAGCGCGCGCACGACCGGAGTGAGCGTACTCGCCATGTCACCCTTCGCCAACGCAGACAGGACGTGGTGTGCACCCCCGCGGACCCAGACCGATTCGGAGTGCCTCACCAAGCCTTCGAGAAGTGGGATCAACGAGGACCGACCGAGAGCGATTAGGGCTTGCGCGGACAACCAACGCACTTCGAAGGATGGGTCCTCCAGGGCGTCGACAAGCGCCGGCGCTGCCGATCCATCAGCCACGTCGATCAATGTTCTGGCCGCTTCCCGCCGGAGGAGCTCATCGCGTCCCGCCAGGGACCGCGTCAGCGCCGCGACCGCCGGTTTGCCCAGTTCGACCAGCCGCTTGCGCGCGCGCCGTCGAGCGCGCCCGTCCGAGCTCCCCAGGCTTGCGATCAAAGAGCCGACGTCGGCATTCCAAGCGCTCTCTCTTGCCGACCTCGGCCCACTCAACGATTCAACCATGACGTTACTTCCTCCAAGATACGTGTATCCCTACAAAACCATCGTACTCCTCCCGCCCAATGTGCAATCTACAGTCTGACGCCAAACCGCAGCCGCGTCCTTTAGGTTGACTCAAGGCAACCTAAAGGCCCGCGTGCACCGATGCGGCCGGCGCGCCGGCGCGGCCAAGCCGGGGCGCCGCACCGTCCCCTATTCGTATCGCAGCGCGTCTATCGGATGCAGCGCGGCTGCGCGGCTGGCCGGGTAGCTCCCAAAGAACAGTCCGACGCCCGCAGAGAAGACAACCGCCAGAATGACCGAGCTGGGGCTGACCGCGGTCGTCAGCGTCGAGCTTCCCAAATGGATGCCGGAGATCAAGTGTGCGACCCCCATGCCGAACAGTACGCCGGTCACACCGCCGGACGCGCTGAGCACGATCGCTTCCGTCAAGAATTGCGCCAGAATGTCGCGGCCGCGCGCGCCGACCGCCTTGCGAATACCGATCTCGCGCGTGCGCTCCGTGACCGAAACCAGCATAATGTTCATGATCCCGATGCCGCCGACGATCAGCGAAATCGCCGCAATTCCACCCAGGAAGATGGTCAGAATTCCGGTGACCTGATTCGCCGCGTTCAGAATGTCCTGCTGGCTCTGAACCGTAAAATCGTTCTGGAACAGATCGTGATGGCGCTGGCGCAGCACCGAACCGATCTCCTGCGTGACCGTCGTCTGTGCACTATCGCTCGTCATTTTGACCGTGATATCGGACACGGTGTTTCCGCCGCGAAAGCGCCCGCGCGACAGGCGGCTCATCGCGGACGTGATCGGGACAAAAACCTGCGTATCCTGATTCAGAAACCCGGTGCCGCCCTGCGCCTGCATGACGCCAATCACGCGGAACGGTTGGTTATTGATGCGCACGATCTGCCCCAGCGGGTCGACGCCGTCGAACAGGTCCGACGCGATCTGGCTGCCGAGAACGGCCACCGGCTCGCGCGCGTTCACGTTTGCGCTGGAGACGAATTGCCCTTCCGCCACCGTCCCGTTCATCACGTTGAGATAATCTGGCGTCACCCCAATGATGCGCGCCTGATCGTTGTTCCCAAGGTAGACCAGTTGTCCGAACGAATCGGCTTCAGGCGACACCGCGACGATGTTCGACAGACCGTCGAGCGCTTGCGCATCCTCCAATGTCAGCGTGGCGGCGGAACCTTCTGCGGTCCGCACACCTCCCTGCTGCGTCGCGCCCGGTCGGATGAAGAGCAGATTCGTGCCAATGCTGTCGATCTGGGCAGTGATGGCGGCTTGCGCGCCTTCGCCGATCGAGAGCATGGCGACGACGGACATGACGCCGATGACGATCCCCAACATCGTCAGCGCCGAGCGCAACTTGTTCGCGCTCAAGCTGCGGAGCGCGATGCGCACACTCTCGATCGCGTTCATCCCACGTCCTCCCCTTTTCAAGATTCGCCCGCGCGTGCTTCCGCGTGACCGGAACGCGATTCGGGCTCTAGGGCCTAGCGAAAAAACCGGCCAGCTCCGTCGCCGAACAGGTGAGATTGAGACATCCCAATCCCCATGCATCTTCGATCGTTCGCACCAGAGAATAGTGGTTGTACGCGGTCGACGTTTTGAAACCGGCCGGCACCTGCTTTGAGACGACGAGCAGCGGAACGTGACCACCGCCGCCGAGGTTCGTCGTCCCCTCATCCCAAACGAGAAAGAGAACGCCCCCCTGCTGCCACGCTGCAGAGTTGAGAATGCGGGGCGCGAATTGCTTCAAGAAATCGTCCCCGGCGGAGACCGAACAGTCGTGCATGTCGTTGCACAAATTCGGCACGATCAATTCGAAATTCGCCGCGCCCGGATCAAACTGAGCAAAGTCGGCGATGTTCGCACACCGCGCCGGCGCGCTGCTAATGTCGGAAAAACTGATCGCCGGGTCGTGCTTGCGCGCGTACGTTCCCTCGCCGTCCGCGCCTCCACTAGACGACTCTCCCGTGAAGCAGCCGGGCGGCACGTTTTGTGCGAACACCTTCCACGTCTTGCCGGTCCCCTCGATCTGATCCACAAGGTTCTTTGCGGGCAGAGCGTGGACTGCATCGTCAGCGACGCCCAGAGTCGAACCAGCAAAGAGGGCGATGTAGTTGGGCTCTGATGGATGAGCGACCGCCGTATAGTTCGATGCCAGACCGTACTCGTCGGCGAGACGATTGATATAAGGGGCGTTTGGACTTCCTATGACGTCGCCGTACTCCTTGTTTTCCATCACGATCAAGTAGACGTGACTCAAGGCCGTCAGGCTGCCGACGCCGGCTTGCGTGGGCGCTGCGCCCGTCGCGGCAGTAGTTGGCGCAGCGGCTGTCGCGGGCGGCGTCGGACCGCGGGTCTCCTGCGGCGCCCTCGCTGTGGCTGGAAGGTTTTTCTGTACGGGCTTGGCGCTTTCAGGCGCCGAAACGGCCGGCGCAGCGGTTCCGCAGCCGCATGTCAGGGCGAGCGTAAGGCACACAACCCCAGTCCATGGGAGTCGGTTGTTCGGTGCAGAGCGACGGTTGTGCCAGTGAAGCATGCTGCCAGCCTTGCTTTATGGCGCCGAGGTTGCGGCGGCGACCGGCGCGGGCGTCGTAATGACCCAGGCGGAGCTGGTTTGATCGATGGGGTGTGTCAGTTCGCCGGCCTGCACCTGCATTCCATTCAAATTGGAAGCAAAGTTGCCGCCGGCGTCGACGTCGTAATAGGCACTGTCGGGCTCGAGCCTTGCGTCCTTGACGGTGAGAATCAACGGGGCGTTGAACTGTACGATTAACCCGTTCGTCGCGGCGTCGCGTGCGACCAACGCGAACGCGAACACGGGAGTCTCACCCGCCGGCGCGTGAGCTTGAAAGTTCGCAGCCGGCGCCGTCAGCAGGCTCAATTTAACGGTCGACGTGAAGGCGCCTGCCGGCACGAAGACCGAATAGGCCCCAGCGGAGAAATTGGATGCCGTTCCCGGCGTGATCACCTGGGTGGCCTCTATCGTCGGGAAGCCGTGCGCGCTCCAATCGATCGCGCCCGCCGGCTTGGTCGATGCTGCGGCCGCCGATGGTAGAACGACCACCGACCACTGCTTATCGATCCCGTCACCGCTCGTATCGCCCGGCTGCGCGTCGCCTGAATAGGTGTACAGAGGGGCGTCGTTGTAGAGCACCTGATAAGTGCCGTCCCCGCGCTCGAACACTCCGATATTCCCGGCCAGCGGCTGCACGCTGGTTGGGGTCACGCCCTGCGGCACCGTCAGTGGAAGCCATTTTTTGGCGCAGTCGCCAAGGCAGTCGCTCGTATCCGGCGTATCCTGCGAATAGGTGTAGAGCGTCATGCCGCGAGCGTCCGTCAGGAGCGTGCCTTTGTTCCCATTCGCCGAGACCTTGAGCACAACCCGGTCTGTCGGCGTGGGCTGCCCGGATGAAGGCTCCGCCGTCGGCACGTTCGTCACGCTTGCCGCCGGCGTGTTGGCCGCGGCAGCGATGGGCGCCGGCGTCGAAGACGTCGGCACTGAAGTGGCACCACTGCTGCAGCCGATCACAAAAACCGCCAGTGCGATCGCGGTCCCGGCTGCCACGAGGGTCGATTTTAGCATTAGCACCCCGCAAAACCCAATAGGATAAAGGCCGCAAACACCCCGGCCGAAAAGGCCGCAAGAACCAATCCGCCAATCAGCAGGTCGTCACGCGGTCCCGCCAACGAGTTGCCTGCGCTGTTCTCGCGCATTCGAACCATTCCCCAAACGATAAGACCGATCGCCAAGCCGACAAGCACGATCAGGAGCAGGGGAGCCGCACCGAAACACGGCATGAGCTTGTCCTTTGTATCGTATCACCGCGTCTTTCGAGCTTACGCCGCGGGCCGCTATAGCGAGCGGATCTCCAGAGTCATGAACCGGACGTACGCGACCGCAAAACAGACCGCCATGAGGGCAAAGAGTCCAACCACCTGCGGCCAGATCAGCAACAAGCTCTGCGCCAGGGGCAGAGGGTTTGGCACGAGGCCGACGACGTCCTGGATCAGGAGCGGACCGAGTGTGCGGACCTGCGGCATGAGGATGCCGATCGTCGCTTCTTGAAACAGCGTGTCCGGCGAGACTCGCGCGATCATTTCGCGCAACTGCTCAGTCTGCAGGATGGCGTTGGGGTCTACCAAGGAATTGACCGAGACCAGCGCGTTCGCGATCGAATCTGCGATCATCGTAACAAAGAACGTGAAAAAAATCCAGGAGGCAATGCCCGCCAGCGCGGCGGTCGCCGTGTTGCGCAGGAGCACCGAGAACGTCGTCGCGAGCGCCAGCCAGAATCCCACGTACACGACGCACACGGCGAGAAACGCGAGCACGCGCAGCAGCTCTTCGGGGGTGGGTATGATCCCCAGGATCCAGACTCCGAGGGCCGATACGATAACGACGATGCTCGCCAGCATGACGCCGACCGTGGTGAGCGCCGCCAGGAACTTGCCGTTCACCACCGAGTCGCGATAGATCGGCTGCGCCAGCAACCGGCTCAGCGTGCCGCGGTTTTGCTCGCCGTTGATCGAGTCGAAGGCAAGCGCGAGCCCGACCAGCGGTCCTAGAAAACTGATAAAGGTGAAAAAGGGCGGCAGCGGCCCGCTCGACGTCGTAAACATCAATAGAAAGACGTCCTGCGACCCGGATACTTGGTCCCGAATGGACTGCGCCGCGACGTAGACCGAAGAAAGGCCGGCGAAGAGAATCAGAACGAAGAGAATCAGAAAGCGCCTGCTCCCGAGATGATCGGCCAGCTCTTTGCGGAAAACGGCGAACATTCCCTGCATCACGAACCTCCCGTGCTCTAGCCGTGAAAGTACCTCAAATAGATCTCTTCCAGTCCGTAGTCGCGCTGGCGCAGCAGAAAGAGAGACCAGCCGCGCTGGGTGATCGCGTGCGCGATCGCCGGGCGGACCTCCCCGGTCGCGCGCACGCGCCAGAGGTCGCCGTCGTTCTCTACGTTAACCACCCCCGGGACGGCCCGCAACACTTCGCTCAGCTGGGCGCCGTCCGGCTCGGCGCTCACCTCCAACGTGCGGAGCCCCCCCGCCAACTGCTCGGCGAGCTGACCGATCGATCCCTGCGCGATCAATTTGCCTTTGACGAAGATTCCCACGCGCGAACAGATCCGCTGCACCTGGGTGAGCTGGTGGGACGAAAGTAGGACGGTGAGACGCTCTTCGCGCGTCATCTCCAGAACGAGGTCGAGCAATTGATTTACCGCGTCGGGGTCCAGCCCCAGCGTCGGCTCGTCGAGGATGACAAAGCGCGGGTGTTTGATAAGCACGTCCGCGATCCCAAGCCGCTGGCGCATCCCGTGCGAAAACTCCCGCACCGGCCGGCTTGCCACGTCCGTCAGTCGAACACGGTCGAGCGCCCACGCCATTCGCTCTTTGCTCTCGCGAGCGCTCAACCCATTCAGATCGGCCGTGTAGAGCAGGTTCTCGCGCGCGGAGAGATCGTCGTAGAGCGCGACCCGTTCGGGCAGGTATCCGACTCTCCGCTTGACCTCGATCGGCTGGCGTGCCGGGTCGAATCCCAGGACGCGCACCGTGCCTTCGGTCGGGTCGGTCAAGCCCATCAGCATCAGGATCGTCGTGGTCTTGCCCGCGCCGTTCGGTCCGAGCAGCCCGAACACCTCACCTTCCGCAAGCGTCAAGTCGAGCCCGTCGACGGCGACGATCTCGCCGTACTCTTTGACCAGGTCGCGCGTTTCGACGACCCATTGCCCACCCGGAGCCGCCTCTGGCGTGCTCTGGACCGTGCGGGCGGGGACTTCATCCGTTGCAGGAACTATCTCTACCATACGCCTCACCTTCGACTGTATCGAGCAAACACCGCTCCGAGCATAATGACGACGAGCGCGATCGCGGCGACCGCGGCCCAGCCCCACGTCGTGGGCGTTTGCACCGTCACGCGAATATCCTTGCTGTCAGACGTCGAGCCGGCCGAGGCCGTCATAGAGACCATATAGTCGCCGGCGAGCGCGCGCGTCCCCGGCGTGATCGTCGCGTCTACCTGGGTGCTCTGATTGACCGGCAGCGAGTCGATCGTACTGGGACTGAAGCTGACGTTCCAGCCACTCGGCGTCGACGCGGTCACCGAGACCCCATTCAGCGGCGCGGACCCGGTGTTCTTGACGACGAGCGTAACCTTGGTTGCGCTGTCCACGGTCGCCTGGGTATTGAGCTGCCCGCTGGACGTGTCCAGGCTGAGCCCGGCGTTGCCGACGATGACGACGTTGAGCGGGATCTGGGTCGAATCCCCGCCGGCGGAGGCGCGGACCACGACCGGGTACTGCCCGGCTGGCGCATCCTGCGGCGGCGTCACGCTGACGTCGATGTCCTGGGTGCTGTTCGCCTTCAAGCTGATCGCCGAAACCTGAGTGGTCTGGTACGCCGGTTTGATCGTAGCCTGCCAATCCTGCGGAAGGGTCGTATCAAAGTTCACCGTGCGATCCTGGTCCGCGTTGTTCGCCGCGGTCAGCGTAAAGCTGAACGAGCCGTTCGCCTGCCCGCGCAGGTCGGGATACTGCGTCGTCAATTTCAGGCTGCCCTGGTCTGTTTTGGACCTGAGCGTCACGTCCAGTGAAAGGGACTTGCTCGCGGCGCCGCTTTGATCCGCGGCGCTGACGACGAAGGTATAGTCTTGCGGCTTGGCCGTGTCGGGAGGCCGGAGCTCGAGGTTGACCGATTGAGATTTCCCCGGCTCGACCGTCACCTCGCGAATGGTCATGCCGTTGCCGGTAAAGCTCGGCGACCAGTCTGAAGGGCCGTCCGCCTTGAGGGTATAGACCTGCAGGGCTTGTGTCGTATTCGATACGTCGATCGAAAACGTGAGCGTGGTGCCTGCGTCGGCCACGATCGCCGGATACGCGGTCGTGACCACAGCCGGCGCCGCACTGCCCGGCGCGTCCCCAAACGCCACGCCCGGCGTCAGGGTGACGAGCGCCAGAAGCGGAACGAGGGCGAATGCGAACGTCATACGCTTCATTTTTCTCTTCTCCTTGGTCGATTTCGATGTTCGAAATGCCGACTGGAAACGGTCAAGACGTCTGGCCGGGCGCTGGCGCGAGGGTCGCCGATACGTCGACCTGCTCGCCGCTGCGCAAGACGGTGAGCGTGACGGTCTGACCAACGTGGTCCTGCGCGATCGCGTTTTGCAGATCGCTAACGCTCGTCACCGCTTGGCCGTCGACCGCCACGATCACGTCGCCGCCGATGCGCACGGTGCCGCCGTTAATGGTGTCCGTCTCAAAACTACCTTTCAGTCCCGCCTTGTTCGCGGGGCTGCCCGTTACGACCTGTTCGACGAGAACACCCTGTTGGCCCGTTGAAAGATTCATCGCCTGGGCGATCTGCGGCGTCACGGTTACCGAAGTGCTGTTCGCGCCGGCGATGACGTGATTGTTGGTCACAATGTCGTCTTGCGTGTCCCATGCGAATCCAGAGTCCAGCGCCTGTTGATATTGATATTGCGGCTCTAGACCTCTTCTCATCACGCGAATCTCCTCTATCCTTTTCGTATCCACGCGTTCAGCAGTGTGGCTGTAGCCCGCACCATCAGACAAGGAGCCAGGACCTGACTCCGTCGGCGCTGGCACCTGCTCTGCTCTTGCAAAAGCGCTTGGTCGAATTGATCGAGCTTGACACGAGCGTCAGCCAAGCGCCGTTTGACGCCGCCTCAGTCGTGTCGCCGTATTCATTGCCTTGGGCCGGGTCGTAGCCCAGAAACGGCTGCTCCAGTCCAGTCGGAAAGGCCACGGGTCCAAGGTCGCCTATTGCCGTCGCACGATCGTTCGGCGCGCCAGCCGCCCGCGATCAGCGCAAGACCGTCGGTCGGCTTGTCGTCCCCAATCCCTGCCACCCTTCTCGCTCGCGCGGCCGGGACACGGATTCAAATCGAGAGGTAGGGGACATCGCCTCCTCCGCCGTCGTCGAATCCCAGTCTGCGCGTGGCACTAAGTTTATGTGATACCATGTCAGCACGCCGACGATTTCGCCATCTCGCTGGACGAAAAACGTCCGAGCCTTAAAGTCCGCGAGATACCGGTCGACCAGAGACCGGAGCGTGGCCTCAGCCTGCACGTCAATATGACCGAGGCTCGTCGCGCTGCTGCCGGAGATCGATTCGAGGTGCCGGGGCAATTCGAGCTGGCGCGTTTCGCGTCTGGCGGCCTTGAGCAGCAGATAGCCGACCAGCGTGAGCCACAAACCGTCCAGGTCATGATTGAGCATTCGCCAAAAGCCGCTTAGGATGAGCCCTAGCCCAATTACGCCTCCCAACAGCGCGACCGCCCGTCCTACGCGGTTCGGGTCGGCCGCGACGCTCCGTCCGATCAGGCGCAAGAGCAAGCCGCCGTCGAGGGGAAGAAACGGAATCAGATTGAGCAGCGCAAGGGACGCATTGATCACAGCGAGAGATTTGGCGAGAATGGCCAGCGGCAGCAACGCACTCGACGTAACCTCAATCACGGCAAACAGCGCGGCGAGGACCAAGTTCACCGTCGGCCCTGCCATCGCGATCACGAACTCGTCTCGTCGCGCTCGCGCCGCGCGCGTCATATCCGGCACGTCACCCAGGGCGGAAAGCGTAATCGACCGCACGGCGACGCCGTACTGCTGCACGGCGACTCCGTGGGCCAGTTCGTGCAGCGCGACGCTCATCAGATACATCAACGCGGTGAGCGCAGCCAGAAACCAATACACGACGGCACTGTCGCGGCCGATTTCGCGTGGGTAGTATGCAGTCGCGCATACCCACGTCAGCACGGCCAGAATCAGAATCAGTGAATATTCGATTCGGATCGGAATCCCGACGATCTGCCACCGTGTCGACGATCGTTTTCGGGTGGTCGTTTTCATGATTTGCGTCAGCCCTTCGATCGGCGTCGACACACGCCGCGTTTCGAGTTGTGGTCTTTCGCGGCACCGGCGGAGTGCTCGGGCGAACCGCCCGGTTCACGGTTCGTTCGAACGCCTCTGCGCTGAGTTCACGTCGCGACCTCCCGAATGCGGCGGTTCGCCGATAGCTCGTGCTGTTGTTTAAGCATCTTCGCCCACACGATAGCACCGAATTGCCTGAGACGTCTTTATGCTCAACGGAAGAACATCTTAAGAATACTTTAAGCGCCTCCGGGCACAATCGAGCCCAAACGCTAAGAATTCAAAACGCCAACAGGAATTCTCCTGTTGGCGTCTCGCGCCGCTCGTGATCCATAAATTCAATTCCGTTGGAGCGACCCGATGCGGGTAGGTGCCGGGCGGCCTTCAGGCTTAGCTTCTGTTGTAACCTTGGCGCGCACCTGTTGACGCCGTTCTCTCGCGGATACGCTCATCAGGCCGCCCGACTCCGCATGAGCAACCTCACGAGCTGTTTCCGCCTTACGCGCTCGCCACGGGCAGCCACACCGTAAAACGACTTCCCTGGCCGACCGTGCTCGCCACCTCGAGCCGGCCGCCGTGGGCCTGTGCCAAGTCCTGTGCGATCGTCAGGCCGAGTCCCATTCCCTCGGCAAACCGGCCTCCCGCACGGCCGCGGAAGAACGGATTGAAAATCAACGCCTGTTCGTCGGCTGGGATTCCGGCGCCGCTGTCCTCCACGGCAATCCGCACGCGGCCGGCCTCCGCCGCGGCCGCCACCGTGATCGATCCGCCGGCCCGCGTGTATTTGATCGCGTTGCTGAGTAGATTCCCTATGACTTGGGCCAGCCGGTCCGGATCGGCCTGGACTGCCGGCAAGAGCGGCGAAATCTGAACGTTCCATTTCAGCCCTTTGGCCTGTGCGGCCTGGCGCCACGTTACGAGGAGACCGGCGAGCCACTCGCTCAGATCGATCGATTGGAAATGGAGCCGGGAACCGCCAAGGAGCTGGTCCGATAGCCGCGCCAGGTCGTCGAGCAGGCGTCGCAAATGACCGATCTCGCTTTGCATCCCTGCCAGCAATTCTTGTCGGAGCGCGACCTGCTCCTCAGCGCCTCCGCGCAGCGCCTCGACTCCCGAATTGAGCGCGCCCAAAGGCGTACCCAGCTCGTGCACGAGATTCGCCAAGAGCTGCCGGCGCGCGTCCTCGACCGTGCGAAGCCGCTCGGCCAGGGTATTGAACGCGTGCAGCAAAACCCGCACTTCGTTCGTGCCCCGTTCCGGTAGCGGCGTCAGTTCTCGCCCGCTCGCCAGGTGCTGTATTGCCGTCGTCATTTCTCGCAGCGGGCGCTCGAGGTTCAGCGCCAAGACCAACCCTATTCCCGCGCCCAGGACGAGCGCCGCACCCAGGATTTCCGCGATCACCTGACGGAGTCGAACGAACTGCGAGTAAACGGTCGCCAGCCGGTGCGTCAACCGGATCACGCCCACGGCCCGACCGTCCGGTCCGATGATCGGGACCAGCGCGTCGACCAGCTCGGCATCCACGCCCTGGTTGTAGCTCGTGTGGACGAGGATCGCCCCGGCGAGGACGTCGCTCAAGCCGTCCACCGACACCGCGCGTCCAACCTGATCGGCGTCGGACGAGCTGCGTGGGGCAAGCAAATTGCCGTGTGCGTCGAGCAATTGGATCTGAGCGCTCAGCTCCGGCCGCACCTCGTTCACGAACCCCTGCGCCTGGCTCGGCGCACTCCACATCGCGGTGCGGGTGCCCGCGAGGCC
>JAMCQI010000097.1 GCA_023381515.1 Chloroflexota bacterium
CATTCGCCCGATCAAGGCGAAGGTGCTGGAGGCGAGCCGCCGCAAAGCCAAACGATGGCTCCACGCAGTGGTCTTGCCGCAAGATGCCGAAACATCTAAAGATCAGCAAGGACACCGCACAGCGGATCCGGCGCAAAGCCGGCCACACCGGTTGGAGCGGTACATGGCGAGCGATGACCCTGATTTCGAGGCGGAAGGCCGCCGACATCATCAGCTTATATCTGCCTCCACGCCAGCACGCCGCCGTCGTCTGCGTGGATGAGAAGTCCGCCATCCAAGCACTGGACCGGCTGGATCCGGTGTTGCCGATGTCGCCCGGTCGAATCGAACGTCATGGATTCGAATACTACCGCCACGGCACCCTTTCGCTTTATGCCGCGCTCGATGTGCGAACGGGCAGGGTCCGCGGCAAGACGGCCGCACGGCATACACGGCGAGGAGTTCGTGGAATTCCTGGGTCAGGTGGTGCCAACCGAAACAGGAGATCCACGCCATCCTGGACAACCTCTCGGCACACAAAACCCGCCAAGTTTAGGTTTTTCTCGACGAACATCCCAACGTGCATCTCCACTTCACACCGACCTATTCTTCCTGGCTGAATCAGGTTGAGACTTGGTTCGGGAGGATTGAGCGCGAGGTCATCGCCCGTGGCGTGTTCACATCCGTTCGTGACTTGGCGCGCAAGCTGATGCGCGACATCCGCGCCCATTCAGAGACGGCACTCCTTTCAATTGGAAATACGCCGATGTGCGTCGTCGGTGTCGGCCATGCTAACGAACTCACTGCGACAGGCCACGAGATCGGGTGCAAAACCCGCCGCAGTAGTACCTACGCACCCTGCCAGATGAAGAGCGCCAGGTTATAGGCAAAGTGCATTACGGCGGCTGTAAGTGTTGAGTGCGACTTGATTCTCATAACTCCGTACGTGGTGCCGGTCAGGGTGATCCATAGGAGGATATCGCCAGGCGGCAGCCCCTTGTAAAGCCCGTGATACAGGGCGAAGATCACTCCCGTAATCGTCGCTGCAGCCATAGGCTGGGCGTGGCGAAGGACGATCGGGAGAATCATGCCCCGAAAGATCGTCTCCTCGATCAGAGCGGCCACCACTCCGCCAAATACGACTGCGTAGCCGATATCGTGGAAGTGAAGCCGAAATCGGCCGGGGTTTTCGACGGCCATGACGAGCGCCCCCAGCGAGAAGCCGCTGAGGGCGGCGACGCACCAGTACAGCGGCCTTGCCGGAAGAGCCCAGCCGAGAGCGGTCCACGGCTCGCGTCGATATCGGAGGCGGAGGACAACGTAGAGGATTCCGAGTTGGCCCGGGACGTCCGTGATGAGGCCGGCGGCGGTTGCTCGCAGGAAGCCGTGGAGGACGAGGAGGTAGAGGGTGGCTATCAGGGCGGCCATGCAGACTCCCCAGAGCAGAATGTCGGAAAGTCCCCAATACGGCGCATGGGGCGTTGCGGCTGGATCGGGCCGTTGGGGTGGCCGGCGATTGGCCTTGACGCGTACCCTCCTCCTGGACACACCTACACCATTGCACGCTTCGAGCGGCACGGGCAGATGGGGGGAACGGAAGGGATGGGTGGCTCGCCGTGAATGGAAGCGACATTGAGGCATTGTTGCCGCCTTCGCGGTGAGCGGGGACTGTGTCCGAATTCGAGTCACTGGCGACCTTCGGGGGAGATTGCGTTAAGAAGAACTGACAGCCTAGCCGAAGGGGCTCCTCACGAACGCTGCCGTTGGGCACCCGTGTCGAACACGCCAAGCAGGTAACGGTGGCGCGACACGCAGGAGGAATTACGTTAAGAGAATCTGACAGCCGGTCGCAATCGTCGCGGGCGCGATCCCGGCCTTGGCTGCATCTGATTTGGGAGCTCCGAACCGTTGCGACAAACGACGCGAACCAGTCCGACCCGCATTCCGTTAAGAAAATCTGACAGGAAGTTGTCCGTTCAACCGGAATGCTGCTCCTGCGAGAGCTGGTGGTGGCGACGGTTCGCGCCGGATCGCCAAATGACGGACGTAGCAGAAGATATTCTCGTTTTCCGATCGTCGTTTTGTGGCCGCTCCGAGTCGAGCCTTAATTAACACTTGTAAACCACCGAAAACAATAGGCTATTGTTCTCACGGAACGGCTGCGGTATTGCGGATCCGATTCGGCTCGACAGTGTTCAGATCACTGGCTTCTTTGCGAAGGTTTTCCGGATGCCGCTCCGAGGGAGATCCGCCGGGAGCCGTCCCCAACCACTGTGAATGGTGCCCAGTAGTACGGGACGGCATCACCAGCGAACCGGTCCCGAATTTCACGCTTGGCATGTTGCAGGGCCCGGCCTACATCTTCTCCCAGCGCGAGATTCGAGTAGAACCGCTTCATGAGGCTGGCGGTAAACGTGTCATCAACCTCCCACAAAGCCGCAACCACGCTGCGCGAGCCCGCGAAAAGAAAGGCGCGCACCAGATTGGCCATCCCTTCTTGCCCTTGAAGTCTTCCGATTCCCGTGTCGCAAGCGGAGAGCGTCACTAATTCGGCATTGAGGCGCAGACGACTGATTTCGCGGGTTTGCAGGAGCCCGTCCTCCCCAGCCGTCGAGTCGCTTCCGAGAACCAGCGCCGAACGATCTGGCAACTTGGTGTCGGCGATACCGTGCAACGCCAGATGGAGCGTGCGGAACCGGTCCAACGGCTGAGCCTTGAATGCCGCTTCCGTCGCACCGGCGCCAAGCAATATCACGCTCCCCTTGCCTCCGATGGCGGCGACGGACCGGACTTCATCGGCTACCCACGGTAGCGGCTTCATATTGGCGCCCGAAAGATCAAAGATGCCACGCGTGACTGCCTTATCCGACACCTCAGCGCGGCGGGTCTGAGCAGCGACTTGGTCGGCTCCGTCGGGCCCTTGACCGCCAACAGCCAGCAGCGGAAGCGTTGCCTGGCGTTCCGGAGGGGTGGTTCGCAAGAGATGGAGCACTGTGGCCGAAGGGCTGTAGGTCAGGACATGCCGATCTCCAAGGTACTGGCCCTGTCTGTCACGGAGCGAATCAAACGGAAGGACATGAAGGTTTCCGTCCGGCACAATGACAAGTCGAGTCTTGCCCTGAATCTCAGGAATAGGGACAACCAAGGTCGAATACAGAGTGTCGGTCAGGCTCTGGTTGGGTTCTTTCCTGGCTTTGATTTGTTCAAGGAATTGCGTAACCAGCTCGTTGATAGCCTTTGCCCCGCGCAGAGTATGCGCACGTATGCCCTCCCTACTGATCGCAAGAGCAAACGACGCTGGCTCGCTGAGGACGAACTCGATAATGGCTTCGTCCTTTTGAATCTGACGCCGCAAGACCTCCAAATCAACTGGGTCGCTGCGCACGAACTTCCGCAATCGGTCGCGTTCCAGGAACATAGGGGCCGAACTCTCTTCGGCCTCGACCAGTTGTTGCAGGAGAAGGCGGCGTTCCCTGGCGCTGCCTGCTTGTTGCAGCCGAATCTGGATATCGACGATTCTTCTTTGCTCTGGAGGCGGAGCAGTTGACGGTGAGCGGGAGTCGGTTGGGCGGGTCCTCAACATGTCCGCCGCCACACGGCCACGTGCCCGCTCCACAATGCGGAAAGCCTTCGAGACGTCCTTTAGCTGCTCGACTGCTAAGGAGAAATGCCCGACGTAAACTTCGCTCATTTCACCAACGAGCGTGCTCCTTAGCCCCAGGCTGGGCACATTCACCAACATGCCCTCAACAAGATCGGCGGCCTCTTCGTACAGAGCGTCCGCCTCCACCGTTTTGCCGAGACGAGCTTTGATCCGCGCTGCGGCAGCGATGTGGCGCGGGAGAACGTACATATCCACCAATTCCTTGCTGGCCCGCAACCCTTCTGTTGCGCGCGCGTCCGCGGTGATCAGATCGCCGGACTGTTCGTACAGCCTGCTCAGTTCCAGCAAGGCGGCCGCACGCGGTCTTGGCATTTGTGCTTTCGACGCAGCGGCAAGCGCCTCTTCCAGGTACTTGATTGCAATATTACGATCTCTGGCGCGAACCGCTCGATCGGCCATGGCCAGCAAGACGTCGGCTCGATATACGCTCATTTCGGCTTCGTTGACATATTGAAGAGCTTTTTCGAGTGCGGCGTCGGACTCAGCGACCCGGCCAAGCGCATCGAGAGCGCGAGCCTTGCCCATGTAAGCCATCAACGGAAAACGGACGTCCTTGTCTTTGGACGCGAGCTTCAGCGCTTGGTCGAGATACGGAAGTGCTCGCTCCGGCGATCCGATTTCCGTCAATCTCACGCCGATCAGCGACAACTGGCGGATCTGTCCGGCCAAGTCACCCCTCGCCATAGCGGACAGCAGGGCCTTCCCGACCGTCGCGTGCGCCT
>JAMCQI010000054.1:0-5882 GCA_023381515.1 Chloroflexota bacterium
ATGACCTGGAGAGTACCCTCGCCGAGCTCGCATCTGCCATCTTGCGGGCGGCGGTTGGGTTCTCCGTCATGAGCGCGTAGGCGGCGCAGCCTTGAATCAGGGCAAGCAAGGGAGCCTGCTCCGGTCCCAACCGCGCGGCGATCGCGCGCAGCTCGTTCAATGTCAGCCCCGCGGCCGCGCGATCGTCCTGGAACAGGGCAATGAGCCCCGCCGCCAAGAGCCCTTTCGCTCGAGCGACATCGTCATGGGCCGCCTCAGGCGCCGCAAGGAGAGTGGTGAGCCGGCTCCGCACCTCGGTCCAATAGCCGCGGGCGTACCAATACCACATCAGGCTGCCGGCCAGGCGCAGCCCCATCGTCGCGCGGCCGCCATCCGGGCAGCCCTGCGCGCATTCCAGTGCCGTGCGAATATTGTCCGTCTCGCGGTCCAATTGTTTGAACCACTGGAGCTGTGCGGCGCCGTAGAACTGGAGCTCGGCCTGCTCGGCCATCCGGGCAAAGAACTCGAGGTGACGCGTTCGCAAGAGGTCGTATTCACCGCGTTCGACTAGTTTCGCCAGCGCGAACTGGCGAACCGGCTCGAGGAGGCGACTGCGCGCCTCTCCCGTCCGGCGCTCCACCTCGACGAGCGACTTGTCCTGGAGAGAAGACAAGAGGTCCAGGATCTCGGAAGGATAAAACCCCACCCCCTGTGCGAGGGAGAAGAAATCCTCTCTCACATCCTTCGTCCCGCTGCCTTCATCCTTTAGGCTGCACACCCCCTCCACGGCTTCCAGGGTAAAGCCGCCGGCAAAGACGGCGAGCCGGGCGAGCAAGAGTTGTTCCTTTTCCGAAAGGAGCCCATAGCTCCAGTCCATCGCGGCTTGCAGAGTCTCATGGCGCCGGTCCGTGCGGCTGCCCGCGCCCAATAAATGGATGCAGTCGTCCAGCCGCTCGGCAATTTGCCTCAGGGTGAGCAGCCGAATTCGCGCCGCGGCGAGCTCGATGCCGAGCGGAATGCCATCCAGTCGCGTGCAAATCCGGGAAACCGTCACGCTCGTCTCGTCCGTCATGGTGAACGTGGGGAGCGCGGCGACGGCTCGGTCCCGAAAGAGGCGGACGGCATCGTAGCGCAGAGCGATCGACGCGGCGGCCCCGTCCCCGGAGGGCCCGGTCAACTCCGCCCTCTGGGGGCAAGCCATCGAGGGTACTCTCCAGGTCATCTCTCCTTCAGCGCGCAGGCTCTCGCGGCTTGTCGCCAGAATGCGCAGGCCGGGAGCCGCACGCAGCAGGACACTGGCCAGCTGCCCCACCGCCTCGACCATGTGCTCGCAGTTGTCGAGGAGCAGGAGGAGGCTCTTGTCGCGCACGTGATGGACCAGAGCGTCCAGGACCGGACGGCCCGGCACCTCATGCACGCCGAGCGCGGAGACAATGTACTGCGCCACCAGCGCAGAATCCGTCAGCGGGGCTAGGTCCACCCACCACACACCGTGGGGGTAGGCATCGACCAATCCTTCCGCCACTTGCAGGGCGAGTCGCGTCTTGCCCATGCCCCCGGTGCCGGTCAAGGTCACCAGACGGTGTTCGGCGACGAGCTGCTGGACCATCGCCTTTTCCCGTTCGCGCCCCACAAAGTTGGTGAGTTGCGTCGGCAAGTTGGTGAGGCGCGCGGCGGCAGTTTCCGGCGGTCTCTTGTCGTCATGAGCCGGGGGCGACGACTCGAGCATCCTTTCGTAGACCTGGCATGTTTCGGGGCTGGGCTCGACGCCCAATTCGCGCTGCAGGACGCCGCAGCATCTCTTGAACATGCGGGCCACTCCCAGACGGTCTCCCGTCCGGGCATGCAGGCGCATGAGCAAACGGTACGTCTCTTCGCGCAGGGGCTCGGCGCGCATCAAGCGTTCGGCCGACTCGAGTGCCGAGGCATAATCGCCCGCCTCTTGCAACGCCAGGGTCAGCTGCTCCAGAGCGCTGGAGAATTTCTGAGCCAACCGATCGCGCTCGATTTGGATCCAGTCATCGTAGCATTGGGGCAAGAGGTCGCCTGAATACAAAGAGACGGCCCGTCGCCACTCGTCGACCGACCGGGCCGCGGCGACCGCACTTTCGAATTCGGCGACGTCGAGTGTGAAAGAGGAATCGGGGCGCCACTGGATCGTCGAGGAATACGCATCGATCCAGCGGTCGGGTTCCGGGAGAGCTTGACGGAGAGTATGGACCAGGTTCCGCAGATTGGTGCGCGCTTGCGCTTCCGTCGAACCGGGCCAGAGCCGATAGGCGATGAGTTGGCGCGATTGAGGGGCCTGGCGGTGGAGGACGAGAAAAGCGAGCAGGGATTGTGAACGCGGCGAGCTAACTCCGGTGATGGCGGTTTCGCCCAGGACCAGACGAAATTCTCCAAGCAGTTGGATGAGCAGGTTCGACATCAAACCCCGCGATGGCTTCGATGCAGCATCAACCTTCAGAACGCGGGAAGGAGGAGCATGCCTCGCCGCTCGGGGTGAGCGCATCGGCGAAATCAAACGCGGCGATTATAGCGCAGCCATTTCTGAGAGTCAAAAACGGGGGGGCGGCGGTTAGACCCCGCTGGAGGACGCGGGGCAGGCACCGCTGCAACGCGGAGCCAAGTCGCCCCGCTGAAGAGCGCGGGGTCTGCGGCCTCCGGCGACTGGATGCCAACCGACGTAGGTCGGTTTCGCTATGCGTTGCAGCGAATTTATTCGCCCGCGTGCGGAGCCACGACGGGCACCGGCACGACCGGCAAGTCAGGGAGCGTGTGTCACCACGCGAGTGAGTTCGGCTGTGATTGCGCGCGTGTCCGTTTGTCATTGCGCGCGTCCGTTTGTCATTGCGCGCGTCCATTTGTCATTGCGCGCGTCCATTTGTCATTGCGAGCCGCCCAGAGGGCGGCGAAGCAATCTCACCGTCACACGAGGGGATCGCGCGCGTGGGGGTTGCGCGTAGGGGCGAGGCATTTGCCAGATCGGGGTCGGTTGGAGAACGCGCTGGCGCGAGCCCAGGCAGCCCATGTGGCGACAAGGAATTGGCAAATGCCTCGCCCCTACCCTGCATCGTCGTCATCGCGCGGCCCGGCCGGACCCCTTCGTCCGTCCCCCGGTCATTGCGAGGCCGATTTTTGGCCGAAGCAATCTCACCGTCACATTGGAGGTTGCGCCCGTACAGCCCACGGGTACGCCTTCGTCCATTCAAACACAAAGGACGAAGCCTCGCAACCCTTGCACTGCTCCCTCCGCTGCGCTACGGGGATCTTCGAGCGCAAGGGCAAGTGTGACGAGGGGAGTCGGGGAGCCGCGGTGACGGGGGCGAGGACGGGCAGCCGCGGTGACGCTCGAAGACGCTTGGCCGCACCCATCTAGACGCGGGCCCACTTGCGTGCTAGACTCAATGGCACAGGCAGCGTCGCTTGCCACCTGCCACCTGCCCCGCGGGGTCTGCGGGGTCACTTGTCACATAAAGGGAGTCCACATGCGAACGATTGCGATAGAAGAGCATTACATGTCCAAGGCGTTTAGAGAGGCCATGCAGAGACAAGCCGCACAGCCGGGAGGCTCGGCGCGTGCGAATTTGACGCCGGAGCGAATGGCCAAGCTGGCCGATCTCGATGGTCTTCGCTTGAAGGATATGGATGCGGGTCAAATCGATTTCCAGGTGATTTCACACATCGGATTTAGCTCCGCGCCCCATCCGGAGGACGTCAGACCCCGCGAGCTTGGCGGGGACGACGAGGTGAGGCTGGCGCGGGAGGCGAACGATCAACTCGCCGCGGCCGTCGCCGCCCACCCCGACCGTTTTGCCGGGTTTGCGGCCTTGCCAATGGCCCATCCGAACGCAGCTGCCGACGAATTGGAACGCGCGGTGCGCGACCTGGCACTCAAAGCGCCGATGATCGCCGGCACGACGAACGGACGCTTTCTGGACGATCCGATCTTTTTGCCGGTGCTCGAGCGCGCCGTCGCCCTCAACGTGCCCATCTATATCCATCCCGGGGAGCCGCCCGCGCCGGTGCGCGAAGCGTATTACACCGGCTTTGAGCCCGCCGAGAACTATGTCTTGTCGACGGCCGGCTGGGGGTGGCACTCGGAGGTGGGCATCCATGCGCTGCGGATGATCCTCGCCGGCGTGTTCGATCGCCTGCCTACGTTGCAGATCATCATCGGGCACATGGGAGAGATGATCCCCTTCATGCTCGCGCGCATCGACGATACGCTTACGCCGCAGGCCCGGCATTTGCAGCGGCCCGTGCCCGATTATTTCTTGCAGAATTTTCACATCACGACGAGCGGCTTTTTCACAGATCCGCCGCTCCTGCTCGCGCTGCAGATCATGGGAGCGGATCGGATCATTTTCTCGGTCGATTACCCGTTTAGCGCGAACGAGCGGGGACGCGCCTTTCTGGATAACCTTCCGGTGAGCCCGGCGGACAAGGAAAAGATCAGCCATCTGAACGCGGAGCGCGTGTTGCGGCTCGCGCAGTAGATGGCGATTAAAATCGCCCCGGGAGGGCGCCTTCGCGCCGACCGTCCCCTCCGCTGGAAACCGCGGAGTCTACGACCTCCGTGGACGGGAGCCGCGTCCCTGTAGATCCCCAGACCTCGCGATCTTGGCGAGGGGGATGCTTGGCCGGAAGCCCCCGCGGGACGATTTTAATCGCCGCTTTCGCCGACATCGGGGGATTGACCCGCGGGGCGATTCGGACTATTATTGGGATGCTGCGGGCAGCTACGGTTGTCCCGTATCTTGTTGTAAGGAGAGTTGTCGTGAGTGTCTTGAACGGGTTGCGTCGTTGGCAATCCCTCAGTGCCGTTCTCGCGCTTGTGGGGCTATTGGATTCACTCTACCTGGTGTCGTTCAAGTTGGGCCGGCCGCTCGTCTGCGGGCTGGGCGATTGCGATGCCGTGAACAGCAGTCCGTATTCCGAGATTGCGGGGGTGCCGGTCTCGGTGATCGGCGTGCTCGGTTATCTCGTGCTGCTCGCGCTCGCCCTGTGGGCCCTGTTCGGGAGCGAGAACGCGCCCTACTGGCTGAGCGACGTGCGCTTGTTCTTCACCGGGTTGGGCGTCCTCTTTTCCCTGTACCTCACCGGTCTGGAGCTTTTCGTCATCCACGCCATCTGAATCTGGTGTGCACTGTCGGCGACAGTGATACTCGTGATGTTCGTGGTGCTCCTCGTGGAGCGGCATGCGGAGGGGGCGGCAGAGCTAGCCGCGGAAAACGAATCGTAAGATGTGAGAGGGGCTCGGCGCCCAAGGCGCCGAGCCCCTCTGCTTTCAAGGACCATGCATCGACCTGGGCGGGAGTCCCCCGCCGTTCGTGTGGAGGACAGACGGCGCTGCTCCGCAGACCAAATAGGTCAAGCAGGTCGACGCTTTTTACCCCAGGTTCTCCATGAACGTCTGGATCTGCGCCTTGATCGGCTCGTCGGCGTACAGACGCGGATCGCTGTGATCCGCTTCGATCACGAGCCCCGGCTTGCCGGTCTGCTCCGTCACCATGCGCCGGATATCGTATTGTCCGACCGAGTACGGCTTGCAGGATCGATTCGAGTGCATGACGAAACCGTCTACGTCGAACCGCTCGACCAGGTCGGTCATCATGCGCGCGCGGACGCGGAGGCTCTGGTTCAAAAAGACCTTGGTATAGGTCCGCGCCAGCGCCGGAATCGGGTCCCCTTCCGGGATTTGCATCGACCAGCCGCCGGTGTACGTGTCCACGACGAAGCAAGCGCCGTAATCCACAAAGTGGCTGTAAAAACGGTAGAGGCGGTGCCAGATGGCGATATTGTCCCAGAGCAGGCGGTATTTCTCTTCGGGAATCGCGCTCACCTTGCCTGCGACCCGTTCCTCGACTTCGGCCTTGAGTGCGCGGTAGAATTCCACCGCC
>JAMCQI010000054.1:5901-70879 GCA_023381515.1 Chloroflexota bacterium
GCGCTCGCCGACTTCTACGCCCGCAGCGTGACGATAGGCGCCATGTTCAGAAAGAGGTCGGGGGCGTTCAGAGGCGAAGGTTTCGCGCGGCACAGCTCACGCACGTCCCGCCAGAGATCGACCGCCTCGCTCGCGAGCGCCGTCGTCTCGAGCAGTTTGTCCTGCGACAGCTTGCGGCGCGTGTGCTTGTGCACAAAGGCGATCATCTCTTCCAACTGGGCCGCGACATAGTCGACGGCATAAGGCGGGGGCTCGCCGTCGTCGGCGTGGATAAAAGGGGTATCGAGAATAAAGAGGGGCGCATTATAGACGCGGGCGGCGGCTTCGTACCATTTGAGCACCGTCCCGCAAATATTCCCGCACGTGATGAGCAGATCGGGCCGGGGGAGTCCCCCGATCGGCGCCGCCTTCGCGTCGATCATCATCCCCATGCTGCCGCGCGCGTAGGAGCAGAGATCGGGCGAGTAGCCGTTCTTCTCCGCGGTTTCGCAGAGGGTCACCGACGCGCCTCGCGTGCCGCACAGCGCCCCATAGTTCTCCGGATAGACAGAAACGACGCCCATGGCGCGGAGGATCTCGACGGGGGCGCCGCTCGTAATCCAGGCCAAGGGCTTGCCGAGGCGGAAATACTTGGCTCCGGCATAATGCTGCTCCAACAGTTTCTGGAGCTGCGGAGCGGTCTTGAGCTTTTTGTACCGTCGTTCGGTTATGGCCCCCCCTTTTGGGGGCGAACTGAGCCCTCTTTCCCTGCGGGAAAGAAACTGCCGCGGGGCGCCGAAATCATCTCCAGAAAAGCCTCCACGCGCACACGCACCTGGCCGGCGGGAGCCACCGCCTCCGTCTCGAGCGCGAGATGGGGAATGCCGGCCCGGTCGAGCGCCGCGGCGAGCGGGACCAGGTCCCACGCGTGCGGATCGCAGAATTTCTTGTTGTAAAAGATGACGCCGCGCGCGCCGTGCGCTCGGACGAGCTCGAGCAGGCGTTCTGCGCGGGCGTTCAAACCGCGATGTTTGCAGGGGCAATGGGCGCGCGTCAACTCGCGGTCGGCGAGCGCCTCCAGCGGGTCTCCCTCTTCGCGCACGAGCGTATCGAAATAGCGCGCGCCGTTGCAGAAATCGTCTGCCGCGATCCGGGCGCCCAGGTCGTCGAGAATTTGGGGCAGCGTCGGTTCGTCGATCGTCGAGCCGGAAAGAACGAGAGGGATTGCAGATTGCAGATTGCGGATTGCAGATTTAGCTTCGCTTGGTGAACCTGAGACCTGGGACTCTTCCGGCGGGGCCGTGAGCGCCTCGTCCATCAGGTTGAACCAGTCGACGGCGGAGTAGCTTGCGCGGCGGGCGTAGAATTCGGCGAGCGCGCGGCGCCGGGTGTTGTAGAGGCGAATGCTCGCGCGGAGGTCGTCGTCAGACAGCGCCGCCTTGAAATGGTCCTGAAGACTGGATCGAAAGCGGCGCAGTTCGGCGACGAGGTATTCCTTGCTGTGGGGGCCGTCAAGCCGCACGGGGCCGACGACCGTGTCGACAAACAATTCGGGGAACGCCTCGTGCCAGATGTCGGCGAGACCCTGCATGGTGTCGCACGTGTGGGCAAAGACAACGCCCTCGAGGAAAGCGAGTTTACCTGAGAGCGCTTGATCGAGACAGCCTTTCGCGAGGCAGCAGGTGTAGCTCTGCAAATGGGCGTCGGCGCGGGTGGCAGGCGCGGTCCCCGGCACGATGCGGATGGGGGTGAGTCCCGCCGCGTGGATCATCTCTTCCGGAACATAGGTGCAGAGATAGCCGACCGCGCGCCGGTTCGGATAGCGCGTAGGCCAGGAGGCGTGGGGATCGCGGATGGGGATGGAGTCAGCCATCATTTTTGGGGTTCCAGATTCCGTCCAGACTTCCGAAGTCTTTGGGACTTCGGAAGTCTTTGCCGTCACTACCACGAATGTGTGAGCGCACCCGGCTTGCACGCCGTCACGCATGGCAGCGCCCGCGCGCCGCTCGCGGGCTTGCAGGGACCGCAGTCGTACTTGATGGTCTTGCGGTGCGCAGGCTTGACCATCGCGATCTGCCCTTGCGCGAGCGGGTCGAATTCATTGTCCGCGAGCTCGAGGATATGCGCGGGGCAAGCGGCAATGCAGTCGCCGCAGCCGCTGCACCGGTCGGTATCCAGCGTGATATAGAATACACCCGAACCGTCGCTATAGCCAAAGTTGGCTTGCGTATAAACCCCTCGGCTAAATGTTCAATGTTCCGGATGAGATCCTGGAACCAACCTTGAACCTAATTTACCGCCAGCGCCTGGGCGAAAAGGGCGGCGCCGACGGCCCCGGCGATCTGTGTATCGAAATTCGGCTTGATCGCCTGGAGACCCATTTCCTTCTCGAGCCGGGAGACGATGCCGATGTTCTTGGCGATGCCGCCGGTGATGGCAAAGTCCTTTTCGACGTTGAGGCGTACGAGCAGGGTATAGACCCGATGCGCCATGGCGCTGCAATACGCCGCGAGCACCTCGTTCTTCGGCCACCCCTTGCGCAAGAGGCCGACCGCCTCGGACTTGGCGAACACGACGCAAGTGCTCGACACCGGCTCCGGTTCCTTTTGCACCTCAAGGGAGAGACGGCCCAGTTCCTGGATCGGCACCTGCATCAGGTCGGCAAAGACTTCCATGCCGCGGCCGGTGCCGGCGGCGCACTTGTCGTTCATCAGAAACGCGGTGACCTTGCCGTGCTCGTCACAGCGAATCGCCTTGCAGTCCTGCCCGCCCATGTCGAGCACGGTGCGGATAGACGGGCCGTACATGAAATTCGCGCCCCGCGCGTGGCAGGCGATTTCCGTAATGGTCTTGTGCGCAAACGGGACGTTCACGCGGCCATAGCCGGTGCCGACCACATAGTTGATTTTGTCGAGGGTGAGGTCGGTATCTTGCAGCGCCCAGTCCATCGCTTTCTGGGCGCTATCCGGGCTGTCCGACCCGGTGCGCATGTTGGCGTAGGAGTACAAGACGCCGTCCACCATCACGACCGCCTGGGTGCTCACCGAGCCCACGTCCACGCCGGCGGAGACGATGTGGCCGCTCTTCCAATGGACCTCCCGGGAGGTCCAGTTTTCTTCTGTCCAGCGCCAGTATTCGAGAGCCAATCTGCCTCCTCGCACGCCGCTGCGCGTGCGGGGCGCCGCTCGATCAATGCGGGCGAGCGCGATCCCGAGCGATCAGAGCCGCTCCCAGCGCGCCGACAAACTCGGGATCGGCGGGCACGAGCACGTCCGCTTCCAGCCCGCGTTGGAGCGCCTCTACAAAGCCGGCGTTGTGGGCGAGGCCGCCGATCAAGGCCACGTCTTTTTCGATCCCGACGCGCCGCGCCATCGAGGTGATGCGGCTGGCAATCGCGTCGTGCACCGCGCGCACGATATCGGGCTTGGGCGTCTTTTGGTGAATGAGCGAAACCACTTCCGATTCGGCAAAGACGGTGCACTGGGCATTCATCGGGACGGCCGTGGTCGATTGGAGCGAGAGTGGGCCCATCTCTTCGAGTTTGAGCTCGAGCGCGCGTGCCATCGCTTCGACGAATGTGCCCGCGCCGGCGGCGCATTTCTCGTTCACCGCGAAATCCGCGACCTTGCCGTTAGGGGTGCATTTGATCGCGCGTCCTTCTTCGGCGCCGACGTCAATCACCGTTCGCACATGAGAGTTCAGGAACGCCATCGCGCGCGCGTCCGCGCTCACCTCGGTCACATTCCCTTTGATCCAGGACACGGCTTGGCGTCCCGCCCCGGTCGCGACTATCGCCTGAATATCACTCTTCGAGAGCCTCGCCTGTGAGAGGGCATCGGCCATGGCCTTGTCCGCCGCTTGCTGCTGCTCAAACCCGGTGAGCACGAGGCTCCGGGCGACGACTTGGTCGCCATTCAGGATGACGGCTTTGGTCGTCTTGGCGCCCATGTCAATGCCGGCGGTGATCATGGTGTCGTTGTTTTTGCTCTTTTGACGATCATTCTTTGATCCGCAGGCAGGGGAGGCGGAACGGGTTCGCCCACAATCCTTTTCACGGCAGCAAAGCGAGGCGGGCAGACGTCAAAGCACGTTTCGCATTTGATGCATTTCTCTTGATCGATCACGTGAATCTGGTTCTTGCCGCCCATGATCGCCTCTTCAGGGCATCTCCGAGCGCAGATCATGCAAGCCTGGCACTTGTCCGGATCGATATAGTACGTGATGACGCCGCTGAACAACCGGTCGACGTCGTCTTTGGTAAACAGCGTGTCATACTCGTCCGGACTATTGAGACGGGTCGCGAGCTTGTCCTTGTTCACCCGCTTGATGTACGGAACCAGTTTGGTGACCTGTGCCACTCTGGCCTTTAGCTCTTCCGGGGCGACTCCCTCGGACTGGCCGAGCGGTCCCAGCTCTTTCACTTTTTGGACAAAGCTATTCACGCTCTCGACAAAAAGATTGGCATCGGCGCCCGACATGAAGCGGATCCTCAGTCGCTCCGGGTTCATGCCGATATGTTCCATGATCCTTTTCGCCAAGAGCACCATGGTGAGGGCATGGAAATTGCCGTGGGTAATAAAGTTGCATTCGTTCAGACGGCAACCGCCGATAAAGACCCCGTCGGTTCCGTTCGAAAAGGCGCGCAGCACGAATTCCAGGTCGACCCTTCCGGAACACATGACGCGAACCAGCCGCATTTCACTTGTATATTGTAGTCTGGAAACTCCAGCCAAGTCGGCAGCGCCGTATCCTCAGTAATGGCACACAAAGCCCAATACTTTTGGTTTGAAGGTCCGTCCATTATCCATTCGTCCACACCCCTTTTCGGATCATGCCGCGCGTGATGCACCGGCAGGCGTCTACGCGATGGCCGCATCAATCTGGGCGAACATCTCGTCATCGGTATAGTGCTTGAGCTGGATCGCTCCGGTCGGGCATTTCGAGTTGCAGAGACCATCCCCCTTGCAGAGAATCGGATTGATCGTCGCCTTTTTCCCCTGTTTGTTCTCGCGAATCTCCAGCGCCCCATAGGCGCAGGCGTCGGCGCAGGCCGAACATCCAATGCACTTTTTCTCATTGACCTGGCACACCGAGCCCGAAGCGACGACGACATCGTGCGAGAGAAGCGTCATGGCGCGTCCCGCGGCGCCATACGACTGTTTGACCGTTTCCTGGATGAACTTGGGGTAATGGGCCAGCCCGCAAAGATAGACCCCCTCCGTGCCGAACTCGACCGGTCTCAGTTTGACATGGGCTTCTTTGAAAAAGCCGTCCGGGCTCAACTGCACCTTGAACTGCCCGGCCACCTCGTCGGTCGATGCCGAAGGAACGATCGCGGCCGCCAGGGCGACGATATCTGCATCCAGGACCAGCTTCTTTCCCAGGATATAGTCGGTCGTCGTGACCTTTAAAACCGGCCGCCCGTCGTCCGACTCGCCGGGTTCCACCACAGGCTTGTCCTCGGGCTCGTAGCGGATGAACTTGACGTCCTTGTTGGAAGCCTCCCGGTAATAGTCTTCGTTGAACCCATAGGTCCGCATATCCCGATAGAGGATATAGACCTCTTTCTCCGGGTATTTCTTCTTCAACGACAAGGCGTTCTTGACGGACTCGCTGCAGCACAGCCGGCTGCAATAGTTCCGCTCATCATTCCGCGAGCCGACGCATTGGATCATCACAATACTTTTCGCCTGGGCGATCTGGTCGTCTCCGTTGTGGATCCCTTCCTCGAGGTCCATGTGAGTGATGACCCGGTCATCTTGTCCGTACAGGTACTCGGCCGGCTTGTAGAGATCGGCGCCGATAGCAATGATCGCGGCCCCGTGCTTGATCTCCGACACTCCTCTTTCGGATTTCACCACGGTGACAAAGTTCCCGACATATCCACGCGCATCCGTGATGGTCGCGCTATGATAGACATGGATCAGGGGGTGCTTGTAAATTCGGGTGATGAGATCGCGCAGGTAGGCTTGGACATCCACGCCGTCGAGCGTGGAATGAATCCTCCGTGCCATTCCCCCGAGCTCGGCATTTTTCTCGACCAGGTGGACCTCATGCCCCTGGTTGGCAATCGAGAGGGCGGCATTCATGCCCGCCACACCTCCGCCGACCACCAGCGCGGCCTTGTCGACGGGGAGGTCAAACTCTTGCAACGGCTCCAGCCGGCGAGCCCGGGCGACCGACATCCGGATGATATCCCTTGCCTTCGCCGTGGCCTCTTCCTTTTCCTTCGAGTGGACCCAGGAGTTTTGCTCCCGGATATTCGCCATTTCAAAATAGTACTGATTGATTCCCGCCTCACGAACCGTGTCGCGGAAGAGAGGCTCGAGGGTCCTGGGGCTGCACGCCGCGACGATGACCCGGTTGAGCCCCTTTTCCTTGGTCATGTCGGTAATCTCTTTGGCGGAATTCGTCGCACAGGAAAACAGCTGTTCCTGCGCATGGACCACATTGGGCAGCGTTTTGCAGAATTCCACGGTGTCGGGAACGTTGACGATCCTGCCGATGTTGGCTCCGCAGTGGCATACAAAGACCCCGATCCTCGGCTCTTCCTTGGAGACGTCCCTTTCCGGCGGGTATTCCCTTTCTCGTGACAGTTTTCCTCGCCGGTGGTTCAGGAGCTCGCCGACCCGGGCGCCGGCGCCGCTGGCGCTGAAAACCGATTCCGGGATATCGATGGGGCCTTGAAAGCCGCCGGATACAAAGATCCCGGGCCGGCTGCTCGAGACGGGCTCGACCGGGTTGACCTTGCAGAAATCATGGGGCTCGAGTTCCACGCCGAATTTCTTGGACATGGCTTGCACGCCGGAAGGGGGATTCAATCCGACCGAGAGCACCACCATGTCGAACTCTTCTTCCTTGACTCCCTCGTCGTTGGTCGAATACCGCAGCGTGACGTTCTTGGTCACGGGGTCTTCGCGGACAATCGAGGTATAGCTGCGGATGAAGCGAACTCCAGGCGTTTTCCCCGTGCGCTCATAATAGCGCTCGAAATCCTTGCCATACGAGCGGATGTCGTTGTGGAAGATCGTGCAGTCGACATCGCCGTCATGGTCTTTGGTGATGAGGACTTGTTTCTGGGTATAGGTGCAGCAGACGGCGGAGCAGTAGCTGTTGTCTCCGGGGGTCACTCGTCTGGAACCGATGCATTGGATCCACGCGATCTTGTGCGGGTGCTTGCCGTCGGAGGCGCGCAGGATCTCGCCCGAGTACGGCCCTGTGGAGCACGACAGCCGCTCATAGTCGAGGCTGGTGACGACGTTGGCAAAATCCCCATAGTGATACTCTTTCCTCACATGAGGATCGAACGGCTCGAGGCCGGGGGAGAGAATGATCGCTCCAACCTGGATTTCCTTTCTCTCCGCCGATTGTTTGAGATCGATGGCATCGTTCTCGCACACCGTCTCGCAGACGCGACATTTTCCCTCTTTGAGGTAAAGACAGCTATCGTCGATATATTCGACCAGAGGAATGGCCTGCGCGAAGTAGATATGAATCGCTTTATTCTTCGATATTCCCTGGTTGTATTGATCCGGGTATTCGACGGGGCAATAGTCCACGCAGGTGGTGCAGCCCGTGCATTTGCCTTCTTGAATATAGCGGGGCTTTTTGATCAGCGTGACCTGGAAATTTCCCGCCTCCCCCTCTACACGATCCACTTCCGTATAGGTGAGGACCTGGATGTTCGGATGCCGGCCGACCTCGACCAGCTTTGGGGAAAGTATTCACATCGAGCATTCGTTGGTGGGAAAGGTCTTGTCGAGCTGGGCCATGTGGCCGCCGATGCTCGGCGCCTTTTCCACCAGGAACACCTTAAACCCAGCGTGGGCCAGGTCGAGGGAGGCTTGAATGCCGCTGATTCCCCCGCCCACCACCATCACGTCTCCAACCTTGTCGTCCTGGGGACTCGATGTCTGCTGTCCAACCTGTTCGTTTTCCACTCTGTATCACCTCATCGACCGGATGTGCGGCGGCCCAAGACAGGGCGCCTCACTTCACTCGATCGCTTCTTGAAGGATCTCTGTGATGTCCTTGACCTCGATCTTCTCTGTGACGTCCATGGTTTTCCGGCTGTCCTCGAACATCGTAATGCAATAGGGACAAGACGTCGCGAGCACCTCGGCCCCGACCTCGAGAGCCTGGCCGATCCGCAGATCGCTGAATCGCTCCGACTTTGGGGTTTCCATCCAGACTCGTCCCCCTCCGCCCCCACAGCAGAGGCTATCCGAGCGCGACTCGGGCAGTTCATTGAACTGGACGCCCGGGATCTGTTTCAGAATCTCGCGCGGCTCGTCATAGACGCCGTTGTGGCGCCCCAGATAGCAGGGGTCGTGATAGGTCAGCTTGTCCGCCAGCCCCTTCTTGATCTGGAGCCTTCCCTCCTTGGCGAGTTCGTCAAGGTACTGGGAGATATGAACGACCTCAAAGTTCACTCTGAACTGAGAGTACTCGTTCTTCAAGGTATGGTAGCAGTGCGGGGAGGAGACGAGGATCTTGGTTACCCCGCGATCGATAAAGGCTTTGATATTTCCTTTGGCCAGCTTTTTGAATAATTCCTCGTCCCCGGTCTTGCGGATGCTTTCGCCGCAGCAGTTCTGCTCGGCGCCCAGGATGCCAAAATCGACGCCCGCCGAGTTGAGAATATTCGCCGTGGCTCTGGCCACCTTTTTGAGTCTGGGGTCATAGCTGAGATAGCAGCAAGGGAAATAGAGAATTTCCATCCCCTCGGCGAACGGCTTGACGTCGAGCCCTTCCGTCCAGGCCGTCCTCTTTTCCCGGTCTTCGCCAAAGGGGTTCCCCTGGGCGTTGAGATTGCTCTTGATGGCGCGGAGGGGGCTGGCGCCTTTGGCATAGACCTCGTATTGTGTCGCGACCCGACGCAGCGCTACCCCGGATTCGATCTGTTGCACATCGCGGGGACACTGCTGAGGGCATCTTCCGCAAGTGGTGCAGCGCCAGATGTCTTCGGTCTCGATATCGGTCAGGCCGAAGGTCGCCTCGCGGACCAGCTTGCGCATGCTGAAGGTCGTGACGCGGTTCCACGGACAAACCGTATCGCACAGTCCGCACTGAAAACATCGTTTGAAGGCGTCTCCGCCGCTCGCCTTGATGGCGTCGACGATCTCTTTAAAGGGAGCTACCGTTTCCACGATCGTTATGATCCTCTTCTTTCGCCACAGCCCAAGCTGTCATTCTGAGAGGAGCCTCGGGTGAACTCAACCCGCAGAATCTCATTGTTCCAACGACGAGATTCTTCGTCGCAAGAAGCGCTCCTCAGAATGACAGGGTGGCGTCTCACGTTTTCTTCGTTGCCGCCAACCGTGCGGTATTCAGGCGCGAAACCGTATTCAAAACCGAGTCCCATCCATAGGTATCGATCATGGATTCCAATCCGATCTCCACATCTTCCTGCTTGACCTCTTCGTCGACCTCTTCTTCCCTCTCTTCGTAGATGAGCGCATCGTTGATGCACCACTGAACACAGAGAGGTTTTTCTTGCGGCGGATCGTCTTCACACATGTCGCACTTGAGCGGGAGTTTAGAGTCGGGCTCTTTGAAGACGTCCCTCGAGGGGCAAGAGGCCCTGCAAAGGCCGCACTCTTCGTATTCCTTGCCGTCAATCACATACTTGTCCCTGCCCATGCATTCGGCCGCAGTATACTCGCCCGCGTACACGGGAAGATAGATGTCTCGCAGAGGGTCGCGAACCAGCCGAATACGCGACCGGGCCGGATTGTTGCTGCTGTACTTGGGCGTGGCATGGAACGCGGAGCAGATCATCTCGCAGGCCCGGCAACCGTTGCACTTGCTCACGTCGATCTTGATGGTCTTGATGATTTTTTTCTTTTTTTCACCCATGACGGCTACCACCTCTTCCCGCTATATCTTCTCTGCGACCGGTTGAGGCTCCGGAGAGGGAGCATCTTGCTTTTCGCTGAAAATGCCTCTCTTTTCGAGATCCTCGGCCACGTAATCCAGGTCCAGTTTTTGCAAAGTCTCTTTCGTCGGAATGCCCTGCCGGTTCCACCCTTTGAATTTGTAATACGCGTCCAAGAGTTTTTCCTCGAGCTCGGGGAATCTTCTCTTCCAATGGTCTTGCGGCGGCTTTTCGTCGGCTCTCCGCATGCCTCTGCGCACATTCACCGCCCTGATGAGATTTCGGTTTCTCCGGTACACTTGCTTGAGGCCGGCCTCGTCCATATCGATCCCCAGCGCCGCGGATACCAGCTTTGGGTAATTGTGAATGTGATAGGGAGGCTTGAGCGGAAAAGACGACAGACCGGCGCAGACACCCAGCGTGTCGTCGAGATAGTGCATCGTCTCTTGCCAGTCCACGATATCGACGGACATGTCTACCGTCGGATAATAGGGGTTGGAGTGGTCTCCCCGGAGTTCCCAGTCGAGCAGGATTTGCTTGAAATGTTCGTCAGGGACTTGGATCCAATCCTTGACAAAGTCTTGCCGCTCCTCCATCGTGAGGAATGGCGACTGTGGGAATTGACCTTCGATCTGGGTGATATTGATCTTTTCGCCCGTCGCATACATGAGAAAATAGACGGGATTCAGCATCCCGAGCTTGAGGGGGAGCTGCTCATGCTTCTTGATGTTGTTGTGGGCAAACTGCTCCGCCCCCTTGCCGATCTTTTGGGCCGCCCAGTAAGTGCCGTCGGCCAAGACATCCCCGATCCCTTCGCGCCGGACGATCCGGTCGAGCAGCCAATAAAAGGTGCCCTCCTTGTCGGGCGGACATCCTTCAAAATCCGCATCGGTCAGAATGCCGGCCTGCCGGAGCTCGACGGCAAAGGCCATGATTTGCGGGGTAGAGAACCCGTCGACCCCATACTCGGTGGCGCGCTGGGCGATCTTGAAACCGAAATCCAGATCGGAATAGGCGGCCATGGTATAGGTCAGCTTGGAAAAGCACTTCATCTGATAGGTGGAAATTCCCGGGGCCGAGATCGTTGCCCCGCACTTCATGGGGCAGTTATAGCAACTGACGAGCCGCGTCCGGACCGTCTCCAGGGTCTCGCGCCACTTGTCCTCGATTTCCTTGTTCCAGAAATCCCTTTTCCGCTCGCGCGCATTCCCCCACATAAAGTTCTCGGTGTGCCACTTTTCGTCCGCCTCTCTCATTTCTTGCGGCGACCCGAGCCCCTTCAGGATGGTCATCACATTATTGACGGGGTGCTCGTTGCGGAACTTGATGTAATTCAACACCTCGTTGCACAGCTCGTAGAATTTCGCCGGCTGCGCAATATTAACGTCCTTGGATCCGCGCACGGCAATGGCCTTGACCCGCTTGTCTCCCATCACGGCGCCGATTCCGAGCCGGCTCGCGCTGGACCGGCCCTGCTCAATGGAGGCCGTGAAAACCCGGTTCTCACCCGCGAGCCCGATGGCCGCCACTTGGACGTTCGGGTCGTCCAACTCCTGTTTGATACATTCGGCGGTTTCAACCGCGCCTTTTCCCTGCAAATGGGTGGCATCACGGATTTCCACGTGGTCGTCTTTGATCCATAGATAGACCAGGGAGGGGGCTTTGCCGCGGAGGATGAGCTTGTCGTAGCCGGCATACTTGAGCTCCGGCGCCCAGAATCCGCCCATCATGGAATAGCCCATGAGCAAGGTCTGCGGAGAATAGGTCGTCACGATCGTGCGATTTCCGCCCGGAGCAGGTGTCGCACCAAAAAGACCGCTGCTAAAGATGAGAAGGTTATCGGGAGAAAAAGGGGCGGTCTCCGGGGGAACCCTATCCCACAACAGCTTGGCGTTGGTGCCCAACCCACCCAGATAAAGATCGGTCCATCGGGGGTCCGTGGCCACTCTCTCGATGTTTCCGCGGGATAGATCAATTTCTAGATTATACCCAGTCTCTGCATACCTCATTTTTAGCCCCTCTCTCGCGCGGCGGGCGCGACAGTGCAAGTTTCATCCGGGCTGCATCCGTTGTAGGATGGCGGACCGGCAAAGACGGCCTGGAAAAAGATATTCGCCTTGTCGGCAAGAAGAGCATAGTACTCTTGAAAGAGAGTGGCGGCCTCGCGACCGTGCCAATCGTCCGGCAATAGCTCGGCAGGCAATTCGGGATCGATGAAGGGGAAACGGCGATACTCGTGAATGAGCAAAAAGCGGCGGACGAAGCATTCACTCGGGTCGATGGTGAGGCCGCGACCTTGGCAGTCTTCGAACACGGGCTGGTATTTCTCCATAAAGGCCGTGTATTCGGCATTGATCGCGGGGAGGTCCCAACAGCGCGCCACGAGGGCGGACTGGTCGGAAAAGCCGCCGTGGGCGCCGGTGAAAAACTCGACCCGGTTTGCCACCCCCAATGTATCCGCGAGGTGCTCGACCTCGCGCCGCAAGTCATGGGGCGAGACCCACAAAGCACTCGTCAAGGGCCCGAAACCGAGATAGCCGAGCTCGCGTCTAAGTTGTTCACGTTTCTCGCGCTCCACCTCAGGAATGGAATAGGCGACCAGGCGCCATTTCCCATCCCACTCGCCCCGGGGAGAATTGAAATGAAAAATGCGCGCCGCGCCCTCGTCAAGCAACTGCCAACCTTGGGTGGTGAGAGAGTAAAAACTCTTGCCGTTGACTCGCTCCACCTGGAGCCAGCCGCCGCGGGACATCCGAAGAATCGTAGAGCGGACAGATTGCTCGGACATGCCAAAGCGGGCGAGCAACTGGATGAGGCTGCCCACCCAGATGCTCCCGCCGACATGGCGGATATAGTCCCCGTAGAGCGTAAAGATCATTTGCTTTGAACGCAGGGTGCTCAGAACAGCCTCCAAGAGTGGTCACGGATTCGATGGCTGGCCCGCTGTATGGATTCTGGGGTTTGCGAGTTTATCAGGCGCTGGCAAAGGTGTTCAATACCGGGATAGGAGGGATGATGGGGGAAAAATTTCAGCGCAAGTAAAACAAAGAAAAGCCAACCTCCGCATGGCAGGGCAAATCCCCATCAATTTGCTCTATGTCGTGACCGACAAAGCGAAGAAACGGCTTTCCTTCGATATTAGTCATTTCGTTATTTGTGCGCTATGACACATTATAGCAATGAGCCACTGATATTTCAATAGAAAAACGGGTAGTCTTTAGCACGCGAATGGGTAGGGGGTGTGCCAGAGCCGACGTCAGGCCGCTCGTCACTGCAGGCGATACCATAGGAGAGCACGTCGCGAGCACAAACAAGCTTTCCATAAATAAGGGGTGTGGGGTCGAATAAAAACCCCGCTTCCTCAGTGGAGGCGGGGTCAGAGCATGAATCAGGCTGTTTCGGTGCGTGTGACGCGGTCTCGGGCGGCGGCGGCCTTGTGGCGGTCTTCCGTCCCCAATATCTTTTTCCGAATTCGATAACTCTTGGGGGTGACCTCGACGAGCTCATCCTCCGAGACGTACTCGATCGTCTCGTCCAGGCTCATGATCCGCGGCGGTGTGAGGCGCACGGCGATGTCCTCGTTCGAGCTGCGAACGTTCGTCATGTGCTTTTTCTTGCACACATTGACCGCAATGTCGCCTTCGCGCGCTTGCTCGCCGATCACCATGCCTTCGTAGACCTCGGTGCCGGGCCCGATGAATAGAATCCCGCGCCCTTCGGCGTTGTGGAGCGCATAGTTCGTCGCCACGCCCGATTCCCACGCCACCAGACTGCCATGCTCGCGCGTCTCAATACCGCCGGCGAGCGGAAGGTAGCCGTGGAAGAGGGCGTGCATGACGCCGGTTCCCCGGGTGGCGGTCAGGAACTTGCTTCGGAAACCCAGGAGGCCGCGGGTCGGCACGAAATACTGGAGATGGACGCTCCCGTCGTCCGCGGTGTGCATTTCCTTCAATTGCCCTCGGCGGCCGCCGAGCATTTCCATCACGACGCCGAGAAAATCCCCCGCGACTTCGATGTAGACTTCTTCGACCGGTTCCAGGGTTTCCCCATTCTCTTCCCGGTAGATTACTTCCGGCTTGGAGACCTGGAACTCATAGCCCTCGCGCCGCATCGTTTCGATGAGGATGACGAGGTGCAGCTCGCCGCGGCCGGAGACGATAAAGGTGTCCGGCGATTCCGTTTCCTCCACTCGCAGGCTGACGTTCGACTCCAATTCCTTGAAGAGGCGCTCGCGCAGCTTGCGCGAGGTTCCCCAGGTCGCTTCGCGGCCGGCAAAGGGAGACGTGCTCACGCCAAAAGCCATGCGGACGGTCGGCGCCTCGACGCGGATAGGCGGCAGCGGGTTCGGGTGTTCGATATCCGCCACCGTCTCCCCGATATAGATCTCAGGCAGGCCGGTGATCGCGACGATCTCGCCCGCGGCGGCCTCCGGCACCTCGACTCGCTCCAGACCCTGATGCACAAAGAGCTGCGCGATTTTCCCCGTCGTCACGTTGCCGTCATGCGCAATCCGCGCGACGGGCTGACCGGGATGCAAAGTGCCGGCGAACAGCCGCCCGATGGCAATGCGGCCCTTGTAATCGTCGTAGCCTAAGGTGGTGACCAGCAATTGGGCCGGCTTGTCCGGCTCGACCTGCGGCGCGGGCAGGTAGTTGAGGATCGTTTCGAAGAGCGGCTGGAGGTCTGTGCCCCCCAGGCTAGGGGTGAGCGTGGCGCGGCCGAGGAGAGCATCCGTGTAGACAATGGGAAACTCGGCCTGCTCGTCCGTGGCGCCCAGGTCGATAAAGAGATCAAAGGTCGCATTCGCGACATGATTCAGCCGCGCGTTCGGCCGGTCGATCTTGTTGATGACGACGACCGCCTTGTGCCCCAACTCGAGCGCCTTGCGGAGCACAAAACGCGTTTGGGGCATGGGGCCGTCCACGGCGTCCACGAGGAGTAGTACTCCGTCGACCATGTTCAACACGCGTTCGACCTCGCCGCCGAAATCCGCGTGGCCGGGAGTATCCACGATATTGATCTTGATGCCGCGGTAGGTGACGGCGGTATTTTTGGCGAGAATGGTGATGCCGCGTTCGCGCTCCAGCTCGTTCGAGTCGAGCACGCGCTCGACGACGGTCTGATTGTCGCGAAAGATATGCGACTGCTTTAACATGGCATCGACCAGGGTCGTCTTGCCGTGATCGACGTGGGCGATAATGGCGATATTGCGCAGATCGTTACGTAATTGCATAGCTGCTCCGAAAAACCAACAAAAACCTCGGCACCCGAGGGGCCGAGGAGCGTCGTTCTCAAGCGCCGATGTTGTTATTATACGCAGAATCGGCGTTTCTGCAAATGGAGGGGTTGGGAGTTCACACCTCGGTGACGACCGGAATCACCATGGGGCGGCGGCGCGTTTGTTGATACAAATAGTGACTAAGCACATCCTTGAGTTTGGAACTGAGCGCCGGACCCTGGCCCCCCTTTTTGATCGTCTCCAGTATGGCCTCTTTCGTCCCTTCAATCAAGTCTTCGGCCGCCTCGGTGTAGACGAAACCGTGAGTAATGATCTCCGGGCCAAAGACGACCTCGCCCGTGTGCGTATCCAGCGTGACCAGCGCGACCAAAAAGCCATCCTGAGACAGATGCTGGCGGTCGCGCAGGACCGTCGTGCCGACATCGCCGACGCCCAGCCCGTCCACCAAGACATCGCTCGCCGGGGCGGTCTCCTTGGCGACGCGGCCGTTGCCGTGCTCGTCGAACTCGATCATGGCTCCGTTCTCGACCACGAAAATATGATCCTCAGGAATCCCAAGAGACTGGGCGAGACGGGCATGCAGCTCGAGGTGACGGTATTCGCCGTGAATCGGGATAAAGTACTTGGGGCGGAGCAGGTTGATCAACAGTTTTTGTTCCTCGCGGCTCGCGTGTCCCGACACGTGGACATCCATCAGTTGATCATAGTAGACGGTCGCGCCCGCACGAAACAGATTGTTGAGTGTCCTGTTCACCAACTCTTCGTTTCCGGGAATGGCCGTCGCCGACACAATGACCGTGTCGCCGCGCACCAGCGAGACCTGCCGGTGATCGTGGTTCGCCATGCGGACAAGCGCGCTCGTCGGCTCGCCCTGCCCACCGGTGCAAACGATGACGATCTCGTTAGAAGCATATTGGTGAAGCTGATCCACACGGATCAGGACGCCCTCGGGCGCGCGCAGATAACCCAACTCCATCGCCATCTTGGCGTTGTCTTGCATCGAGCGGCCGACGATGGCGACTTTGCGGTTAAACCGCACGGCCGTATCGATCACCTGCTGAATGCGGGAGATATTCGAAGCAAAGGTGGCGATGATGACGCGCCCTTCGGCGAGCGCAAACACCCGCACAAAGCTGGTCGTAATTGTCTCTTCCGAGGGCGTATGCCCCGGGGAATCCGCATTGGTGCTGTCGCTCATCAGCGCGAGGACACCGCGGCTTCCCACTTGCGCGAGCCGGGCAAAATCCGTCAATTGCCCATCGACGGGGCTGGGATCAAATTTAAAGTCGCCCGAGTGGACAACCGTGCCCACCGGGGTTGTAATGGCCAGGCCGACCCCATCCGGGATACTGTGGCTGACGTGAAACGTCTGCACTTGAAAGGGTGTCAGATCGAGAGTGTCACCCATCTGAAAAGTGCAAAGCTGCGCATCCTTTAGCAGTTTGTGCGATTTGAGCTTGACCTCGATCAAGCCGCGGGTCAAAGGGGTCGCGTAGATCGGCGGATTGATGCGGGGCAAGACATAGGGGAGTGCGCCGATGTGGTCTTCGTGCCCATGGGTGATGATGATGCCCCGGACCATTTCCCGCCGTTCGAGCAGATACGAAATATCCGGGATGACGATATCTACGCCGAGCATGTCGTTCTCGGGGAACATGAGCCCGGCGTCGACGACGAGAATCGCGCCGTCGTACTCCACGGCGGTCATATTTTTGCCGATCTCGCCGGCGCCGCCCAAAGGTATGATTTTCAATCTAGTCTTCAACGTACATGCATCCTTGTACAAACACGCATTAAATTAAGCAGGAGAGTGTCCCTGATCAGAGAGACCTCTCCTGCAGAAACTCGTACTCTATTATACATCAAAACATGCTCAGTTGCTCGGTCGGAGGCTTGGGCTTGGCCTCTCCGTCCTCGGCGGAAGGCAATTGGGCCATCTCCTTGAGGATTTGCGGGACCCGCTTGAAATCCGCCTCGAGCACCGCTTTGAGACCGGGCTGGTGCAAGGCTGCTGCCGGATGGTACATGGGAAGGACGACAAGATTGTCAAAGCGCTTGGGCTTGCCGTGGATGTCGGAGATCTTTTTGTTCGGGAACCAGCGCGCCATGGCAAAGCGGCTAATCGTAATAATCACCTTGGGCTGGATAAGCTCGATCTGGCGGTCCAGATAGGGGCGGCAGGATTCGATTTCGTCGGGCCGAGGCTCGCGGTTCTGAGGTGGGCGGCATTTGACGACGTTGGTGATATAGACCTTGCCGCGATCCATCCCGATCATGTTCAGGAGGTCGTCCAAGAACTGACCGGCCGCGCCGACGAACGGTCGCCCCTGGCGATCTTCGTGGAATCCCGGGGCTTCGCCGATGAACATGATTTCGGCGTGCTCGGGACCTTCGCCCGGGACTGCATTCGTGCGGCTCTGCGAGAGGTCGCATTTGGTGCAGACGCGAATTTGCGCGTACATATCCGTCAGTTCAGACATCGTCACTCCATGGTAATCAATCGACTCTCAATTCACTGTTGCGCGCCGCATTCAGGGCAGAACTTGACGCCGGCCTGGACCGGTTTGCCGCACTCTTTGCAGAATTTCTTCTGGGAGACCGGCTTGCCGCACTCGGGGCAGAATTTGCCTCCGGTCAGGTCCGCGCCGCAATTGGGGCAGGTTCCGACGATGGTCTCTTTGAACTTGTCGGCGGTCACATACGTTCCCTCTTGGGCGACCTGCTGCGCCTGCTGAATGGCCGCTTGAGTCTGCGCGGCTGAATACTCCTGCTCCAGGTCGGGGGCACAATCCTTGCACATGCCGCGTTCCTTGTTCCAGCACACCTCTTTGCACACCCACTTGCCGCAGCGATGACACTGCACAAACATCGGCTTGACTTCTTCGACCGCTTTGGCAAAGGCGGCATCTTTTTGCTGCTGCCAGGCGACAGAATGAGCCCGGTCGCCGATCTGCGCCGCCGCGCCGAACAGACCGCCAAAGATGTTCGCCGCCGTGTCCAGTCCCTGGCTGATCATGCCGGTCGCGGAACCCTGGAAAGTGCTCTCGTACCCGTTTCCGCAACGATCACAGAAGAACTCGAACTGGAACCCGTTATCCGTGCACTTGTCCTGGTGGTTGCGCGTGAACTTGATCAGTGCCATCGTTCGTCCTCCAGCTCTCGTGAGTTTGCCGAACGCGGGGATTTTAGCGCAACTGTGTGTTTTTGTCTATTATGCGCTAAGCGCTCTTGACCTTTTCCGGCTTCCAGCCGGCGCGGAGGCTATCGCGGATATCCGCATAGCTCTTGCCCTCTTCGTACGCCTCGCGAATCGCGGGAGAAAAGACCTCGGCGTAAAACTCTCTGCCCATTCGATTGACGATTTCTTTGTCAAAGAGCTTGTCGGTTTGCGGCACGCCGCTGAGATCATGCCAGGCGCGCGCCTCTTTCTTTTCCTCTTCCTCGGCACGCTTTTCCCCCGGCTTGGGTCTCGCCATACGCCCGAACTTTTGGGCCGCGACCACTTTGGCCAGCCAGAGCCCATAGCCCTTGGCCTTGCCCGGGCTCAGGTGCTTGTCCTTGATACCCTTGAGACGATTGTACTCGGCAAAGACGTCAAACCGGCGAATCGGCGCACGAGGATGTAAATCGGCCATGGGACACCTCCGAGATTGGGCGACGGTGTGAGAATCTCGATTCAGTATAGTGCAAGTCCAAGGGCGGGTCAATGAGTGGTTCGATGAGCCCAGGTTTCGTATCTCCCACCCGTTACGGTCGTGCCACCGTCATTCCTCTTCTGCAAAACCAATGACGATACAATGACGATTTGTTGACGGTGAGTTGCTAGAATCGACTCCGTGATCAGCTTACCGCTGCTGTGTGACCTTGATGTCAAGTTGAACCCGGAAAAGCTTATGAATTCCTCTACCTCCGCCCTAACGAATCCAAAACGACTTTCAGAAGGAGCCTTGCTGTGCACAGGCGCGTTTTGAGCCAATTCGCCCTCGCCCTGGCCGGGCTGGTCATGCTCGTCGTATTCCAGCCGCAATATCCGCGAGTCGCCTCAGCCCAGCCCGCCCCGGCTCCTCAAGCCGCGGGGACGATCGCGTACGTCGTGGGGGACGACGCCGGCGATCAGATCTGGCTCATCGAACCGGATGGCAGCCATAGCCGCAAAATCTACAGTACCGGGGTCGCCAGTACGAGCGAATACATTAGCAGCCTGGCATGGCGGCCCGATGCAGGAGAACTCATCTTTACTAGCAATTACGAACGTTTATGCTCCTGGTACGAGTACGATGTGTATGCCATCCTCTCGGACGGGAGCGGTTACCGCCGCGTGACCAATAGCCCCGCGTGTGCGTCGCTCGGCGGGCTCCCCCAAGGAGGTGTGGCTCTGGACAACAGCGCCGCGTATGGGTACGCGGTCTATGTTCAGGGGGCGCCGGGTCCCAAATTCGGGAGCGCTGGGAGCGTGGGCTTTGATCATGTCGCCGACTTTGGGAACGTGCAGCAGCCCATCATTATCTACAGCGGGGACGAGCGAGCCATGGGAGGTTCGATAGACGTCAAGGCCGGGCAAGCCGTCGGCGGACAGGTCAGCGTCTTGAGCGCCTTTACCGATTCGATCAGCGCGAACGGCCCCGTCTGGAAGAGGGATGGCTCACGCATTGGGTATGCGTTTGGATGCGAGGAGCTACGCGGGATCGCCGACCACCCGGCCCCGGGAGATTATGGCCAGCGTTTATTCGATACTAGTAATAGCACGGTGAGGCCCTGCGTGATGGCCTACGGACCGACTCCTGAAACGGCCAACGAAATTGTGTATTACAGCGATACAGGAAACCCGTCGGGTTTCTACCGCACGACGGAGAACGGCGGCCCCGGAACCGAGGTCATTACTTCTTATGGCGGGCACGTGTTCCAAATCCAGTGGCTGCCCGATGCCTCCGGCTTTATCTATACCATGACGACCGATAGCTATTCGTCCGATATTTATCGTTACGATTTTGCCTCCGACAAGATCACTCAACTGACCCAATTCAGCGAAACCCAGGAGTACGCCCGCGATTTCTCTATCTCGCCCGACGGCCAAACCATCATCTTTGAACGGGCGCCCTATGGAACGATGGGAGCATATGGTATGGCGTCGGACCTGTGGACAATCGGGACCGACGGATCCAACCCGCAACTGTTGGTGAAAGGCGGCCAACATCCGTCCTGGAGCCTGCAAGCGATCCAACTTCCGCCTCCGGGGCCGAATCCTACTCCAAGCCCTATTCCGGGTCCGAATCCGAGTCCGGTCCCAAGCAGACTGTCCAACAAGCTGTATATCCCTTTTGTCCGGCGCTAGTCCTTGCGCGCGCCCTTTACTCTGAAACTTGTCTGCTGAAATACAGATAACAATGGACCTGCTGTTACTCGCCGCACGCTTGTTGCTCGCGCTCGTGTTCGCCGTCGCCGGCCTGGCTAAACTCGCCGATCGCCCGGGCTCCCGCCAAGCCCTCCGCGACTTTGGTCTGCCCACTCGGCTCGCCGGCCCCTTAGGCGTCCTCCTCCCACTCATCGAACTCGTCGTCGCCTTCGCCCTCCTCCCCCTTGTCACTGCCTGGGGGGGCGGCTCTCGGGGCCCTCGCTCTCCTGGCTCTGTTCATCGCCGGCATCAGTTCTAACCTGGCACGCGGCCGCAAGCCCAACTGTCACTGTTTCGGCCAGCTCTATTCTGCTCCCGCCGGACCAGAGACCCTTGCTCGCAACAGCATTCTCGCGGCCGTCGCCCTCTTTGTTCTCTCTCAGGGACCTGCCCATCCGGGGCTGAGTCTCGGGGCTTGGCTCCTCAGTCTCTCGACGGTGGAGCGAATCGCCCTTTTCGGTGGACCGGTCGCCCTCGCCCTCATCGCGCTCCAAGGCTGGTTCCTCCTCCAACTCTTCCAACAGCATGGCCGCCTCCTTGTCCGCCTCGATGCCCTCGAAGCTCAACTCGCCAGTGGTGGTCGGGTGCCAGTGCCCCCTGCTCCTCCTCGCCGTGAGGTGGGTCTCAAGGTGGGCACTCTCGCACCCGCCTTTGAGCTCCCTGACCTCCAGGGGACCAAGTTTTCTCTCAACACGCTCCGCGCCCCGGGCAGGCCGCTCCTCCTCGTCTTTTCCAACCCCGGCTGCGGTCCCTGCACCTCCCTCATGCCTGACCTCGCCCGCTGGCAGAAGGAGTTCGCCGACCGCTTGTTGCACGCATACCTTCGCAGTGGAGTTAAAGTCCAGTGCTTTGACATCGCGCCGACGAACGGTCACGCGACGCTGGCGGAGACGCTTACCACATTTTCACTTTTCATGGACCCGACCATTATAGTGAACAGGAATGCCTTTTGCGACTATGATGATGCCAGCCAGTTAGCGACCTTGTTCCATGAGAGCATGCACCTCGACGTCCCGTATCACGATCCGGATCAAAGACTGGCCGACAACAATACCGATGTGGACCGGTTCTACGCCTGCGCGCTGTTGTGTTTCGCCCCGCCGTCGTCGAACACCCAGTGTTCCTGTGTCACCTGCCTGGGCACGAACAAATGTGACAAGCGCTGCGATACCTCGTTGGGCTTCAAGACCCGTTCGGATGACTTTGGAGCTTTTTGCGAGTGCCCGATCAGACGGCGGTGGTACAAGACCTGCTATGATTGTGTGGCGGCTTGCACCAGCGGGCTCCAATGCTTTGGATACAATCACTGCGGACCTGTCCCTGGCGCTTGTCCGGCCACAACCTGCCCGCCCAAGTGACCACAGATGCGCAGCACAAGACGAGACCTTCCATTGCTCCTGGAAGGTCTCGTTAATTCTTGCGGGATAGTATGTTCGGGAGACTTGGCTCGGGCTTGTCCTTCCGCCTTCATCCTTCCACGCCAGCTCCGCTGGCGCTTTATCCTTTCAGCGGCAGCCGCATCTGCGCGGTTGCCAGCCGGTCGTCGACCAACTCTTTCAAGTCGTCGAAGACGGGCACAAACCAATCGATGACTTGCGCCAGTCCCATTTGCATCACATGGCGCATGTGCGGGTGCGCCGGCGGCGCGCAGCGGAGCTCAAAGATGTGATGCCACTCGCGCAGGTTGGCCGTGACGACGATCTCGGCTTTCAAATCGTTTGGCAGGACTCCGCGCGCGATCTGCGGCGAGACGCCGCGCCGGATCAACTCGAGATAGGCCCGCTCGGCCGCGCAGGCACCCTCGCGCCACACCTCCAGTTCGTCTCCCGTTAACTCGGGCGGCGCGACAACCGCAATCTCTCCCCCGAACCGCCCCTTGTTATAGTTGCAGTACCGTGTGCTCTCTTGCGAAAAGGACGCGAGGCGGTGCCGGACGAGCTCGTGCGTCACACCGCGATTCGTGACAATGTGCGCCGTCATCGTCGCATGCTCGATCACCGACCAGTGCCCACGCCCCATCAGCATTTGGATAAACCGGATATAGCTATCTTCCGTCTGGCGATCCTCCGACTTGTAACACACCCGTCCCGCATGTTCCACGCGGCGCATGGATTCCAACGCCTGCTCTTTCGTGGATGGGGAGATAATCGTAAAGGATGGTTCGACGGTAATCATGGGTACTCTCCAGCGAAAATGAAGGATGAATGACGAAACCCAGTTGCCCTTTCAAAAAATCCAGAGCGCCTGTTGCTTCCTGGACTCACTCACGTTTGACTCTATTCGAGGCGGATCAGGCCACCGGCACCCAGCGCACGTTCCCGTTATAATTCAGCAAGCAGAGGACTGCGTCGACGTCGCCGCCGAGGAGGTGATGCACGGCTCCGAGATAGCGGCGCACCTGCTTGCCTTGTTTCCCCTTGAGCATGAGCTCAATGTCCAAATCGCTGCTCGCCGCTTCGGTCTTGAACTCGACAATGTGCCAGCAGCCCGCTCGGTCGCGGTAAAGGAGATCGATGTAACCGGTCGAGAGGCCGTCGGAGGTGGAGAGACTGTAGGGCACCTCATGCCGCCGCTCTGGCGATGCGTCGATTTCGGCCCAACGTGGCTCGGCGCGGAAACGCGACAGCAGCTCCCTGGCTTCCTGGACCGTTAACTCTGCCTGCTCCGGCTGCACCAAACCCTCGCCCAACGCGACCGACTGGAGCAGGTCGTCCAGGCGCGCGTCTCCCGGAAACCACCAGCGTGCGATCCCCGCGTGCACACACGTCCCCAGGACCGTTCCGTCGGCCCGAAGGCGCCCCGTCACACGCTGCACGAGGGCACGCGTGGGCCGTCGGTTCTCGAGCTTTTCGTCCACATCCTCCCACGACCTCACGGCGAGCGGCTCGTAGAAATTCACCTCCTGAGAGGTGGCGGCTGTCTTGGGCGGCTCGGCGGGCATTTCAGATCCAGCCGCATTGGCGCTCGCCCGGCTCATGGCCCGCACGACCTGGCCCGACTCTGGCAATGTGATTGTGTGCCATTCCCCCGGCTTGTCCGCCAGTTCTGCGAGGTTCAGGCCGACCGCCTCCGCGAGGCGCGCCATCCAGGTGTCGTTCCCCTTGTCACGTTGATGGCCGCAGATAATCAGTTTCTCCTTGGCGCGCGTGGCCGCGACATACAAGAGACGCACATCCTCGGCCTCGGAGCGCTCCTTTTCCATCTCTTGAGCGAGTTTAAAAATGAGAGGTGCACGTTCCTGGCGGCGCGAGCGGGGCGCCAGGCCGATTTCAGTCGACAGGAGAACTGATTCTTTGTTCGGCGGTCGGGCCCGCGCAGCATCGGCGATGACGACGACCGGGAATTCGAGCCCTTTGGCCTTGTGCACGGTCATGAGCCGAACGGCGCCGCCCGCCTCCGTCGGCGCCTCCCCCTCACGCGCGCCCGCCGCTTGGCGGGTCTCGAGGTATTCGAGAAATTCGCCTACGCCGACCAGACCGCTCGAGTGAGCATCTGCCAAGAGCTTGCTCACATTTCTCTGCAAGCGAGTGCCGTTTCCTTCGGCGGCGAGGAGCGCGAGATAACATGTATCGTCGAGCACCGCCTTGAGCAGCTCTGCGACAGGAATGCGGTCGACGACGCCGGACCATCGCTCGACGATGCCGCGGGCGCGTTCGGCCTGGCGCCGGTCGATTTCGGACAGATGTGAGACATCGCCCGTCAGAGCGGTCCAATAGCTGACAGGTCCATTCCCATTCGGCCGGCGCAAGAGATAGAGCGCCGCGTCGGACAGACCGAAAGCCGGTGAGCGCAAGAGGCCGGCCATGGCGAGATCGTCCCACGGATCGGCCAGCGCACGCAGGATGTTGAGCAAATCGCGAACCTCGGGACGCTCGTAAAAGCCGCGGCCGGCCACCGTAACAAACGGAATACCGGCTTCCTCGAGCGCCGTCTCATAATGCGTAAAGCCCGTCGACGCGCGAAAGAGGAGGGCGATTTCGTCCCAACGGACTCGTTCTTCTGCTTGCAGCTGGCACAAACGCTGCGCGAGCAGAGCGGCGGCTGCCTGCGCGGCTTGTTCAACAGGCTCCCCGAGTCCAAAGAGGAATTCCACAAAGGGATCGCGGATGCCGTCGCGCGCTCCGGTCCGCTCGGCCTGCAGCTCGGCAAAGGGGACGCGGTAGGGTTGGTCCGCAACTTGCACTTGTCCCATGATGTGGCGAAGGATTTCGTTCAACGCGCAGATGAGCGCGTCGTGGGCACGGAAGGTGAGATCCAGGGCGAGCGGCACTCCCCCGCGCGCCTGAATATCCTTGTCGAGACGTCGAAAGACGGTGACATCCGCGCCCCGAAAGCGGTAGATGCTCTGCTTCGCGTCTCCGACGACAAAGAGCCGCCCTGCCTTGCCGTCAAGCGTGCTGGCGAGCGCCTCGACAATCTGCCGCTGGCGCTCGTTCGTATCCTGGAACTCGTCTACAAGCACTGCTTGAATCTGCCCCTGCCAGCGCGCCCGCACGGCAGCATCCTGCAAGAGCGCGAGGGCGCCCGCTTCCAGGTCGTCAAAGTCGAGGGATTGGGTCAGGTCTTTGGACTTTTGGTATTCCTGGCAGGCGTGTTGGAACAGTGCCCCGAGGCAGGAGACCGCATTGAGCGCGCTCACCTCGATCGCGGGGTCGGGCGCTACGTCCTCTGGGAACTTGCCGCCGATCCAGGATTGGACGGTATCATCGTATTGCTTTCTCAAAGCGGCCACCGCCGGCTTGGCCCGGCCGTTCTTTTTCCCGGCTTGCCCGCCGCAGTACTCTCGCCGGATGGTGTAGAGGATTTGCGCCGCTTGCAGGCAGTTACCCCCGGCGAGCGCCTTGTCCAACCTGGCCCACTCGGCGAGCAGTCCCTCCACCTGCCCTGCGAGGAGTTCGCCCGCATCCTTCGCAAGATCGCCCGACGCGGAGAGAGCGCGCAAGGTGGAAATCGAGGCTTGGACCTCTTCGTTGCAGACGTAGGTTTGAATCGCCCCCTCGAGCACGTGACTCCAAACAGAGGCCACGTCCGCGATTTGGAGCGCGGTCATGGCTTCAAGACGATGGTCCAGCAGGAAAGCGAGTATGTCCGCGAGAGCGCTCGTCTCAAAAACGCGAAATAGGTCTGCGAGCTCGGGTTGGTCCAGAGCCCACGCGAGCGTATCGTCCACCGCCTGCGCTTGAAGGGTCGCCGCCATTCCCTCATCCAAGACACTGAAACGGGGATCGACGCAAGGCCTCGGCAGGATGCGCGCGCAGGATCGCGGTGCAGAGACCGTGGATCGTACCGATTCGCGCAGAATCGATATCCGCCTCGATTTCCTGCCAGCGCGGCCGCTCGGGGGGAGGACAATCACCCTCACGCCATGTGTGAATTGCCGACCGGATGCGGTTGCGCATCTCACGGGCGGCCTTGTCGGTAAAAGTGACCGCCGCAACCGCACGCGGTGCGTATCCCTCCTCGAGGAGAGAGAGGTAACGCGCGACGAGTGCCTTGGTCTTGCCGCAACCCGCTCCCGCGGCGAGCGAAATGTCACGCCCGCGTTCCGCTGCGGCCGGCCCTTGCGCGCCCTTCAGACCGAGAGTATCAAGTAATTTCACCATCGCAATGACGGCGCATAGCGCCAACAAACAAGTTTGGCATCGCAATAGTCCGGGCAGCCGTCACGCGGCGGGCGAGGCATAAAGCGGCCCGCTCGCGCACCTGCGACATAATCCCCAACATATTCTCGTACCAACTCCGTCGCCCCAGAGAAATCTCTGTACTCGCGGCCGTCCTTGGCCCAATTGAACTTGCCCAGCCGCAGGCTGCCCGCCTTTCCCTTTAGAATCGCCCAGTAGAAACCGTCGACGACGCTGCCCAGCTTCAGGACATGCTCCGCACCGAGCGCATAGAGCACAAGCTGGAGGCGTTTGCCTTCCGCGAGGTCGCGCGCATCAAGATGGCTGGAGCCCGCCTTGTAGTCGATCACGCGGATCTCGCCACCCGGATTCCTGTCCAGACGGTCAATCACACCGTGGAAGAGAACGCGCCCTGCGGCTGTCTCGAGCGCGAGCGGACGCGGCTCTCCAAACCGCTCTTCGAAACGTGCCGGCCGGAAACCGCTGCTCTCCTCGACGAGCCCTTGCAGTGTTTTGGCCAATTTCTCTTTGAGCTCGGACTGTTGGGCCTGCCAGAGCTCAGTTGGACGGAAGCCGTATTCCACAGGCGCTCGCGCGAACACCTCGGCGGTGACGGCCGGCAGGCAGACGAGAAGCGCTTGAACATCCGTCGGGTCCGGCGCCTCTTGATAAACTCGCTCCAAGACCTTATGGAGCATCGAGCCAAGCTGGGAAACATCATATCCTGCTTTGGGCGCCTCATGCAGTTCCAGGTCCAGCACCTTTGTAATAAAGAAACGAAACGGGCAACTCGCATAGGTCTCGAGGCGACTGCTGCTCCACACGTGCGCCGCGCCAAAGCGCTCGGCAAAGGCACCGCCCAGCGTCTCCAGCTCGCCCTCGAATTCCCCTTTCGCCTCATGCGCCATCCGTGCTCGCAGCACAACACCTGCCCGGCGCAAGCTTTCCCATTCCGGCTTCAAGCCTGCATATGCACCCGGGAGCGCCCGCGCTCGGACGGCGCTCGCGAAGAGTTCGGGCTTGGAAGCCGCCTGCGCTAGAGGGATCGAATCCTCAGGTCGCGTGCGCAGTGGCTCGGCATCTACAAGCTCCCGCGCCGCGTTCCAAAAGGGCGACGGCTCCCACAGCTCGCCATCCTCCGCGAGGTAGGGCCGCGTCAGGAGGAGGAATTCGCTCGCGCGCGTCACCGCCTCGTAGAACAGGGTCTGTTGGTCCGAGCGAAGGCGCGGTTCGAGCGCGAGCCCTTGAGCCGCGAGCCCGGCGCGTTCGTCATCTGAAAGGAAAGGGTCTTCGGCAAGCGGCATGGGAAAAAGCCCTTCCGAGAGACCCATGACCGCGACCGCGCGGTAGGAGACGCCGCGCGCGGCATTCACATCCGCGAGATAGATGCGGCTCTCTTGCTGCGGCGATCCGTCGTCAGGATTATATAGAGCGCCCTCCACCGCGCCTCGGAGCTCGCCGTAGAATTCCGCATAGGTCAGCTCGCCTCGGCCCTGGACGACCGTCTCGCTCAGGACAAGGGCACGCAGCACCTCTTGAAAAGCGCCCAGGGCGGCCCGATCTCGATGCCTGGTATCCGATTGCGCGTCGACTTGCCCGGTCACTCCAAGGCCTTGATTGTCGGCAATCAGGTCCTCGATCCATTTCACGAACTCGACAAGGCGCGCGCGTTCCGGCGGTATCAGCCTTTGCGCCAGGGCAGAGAGGTGCTCCCATAGTTCTGCCGCGGCGTCGCCTCTCGGAAGAGGAGGCGGCCCGGGCGCGTCTTCTTCAAAGTCCGGATCGCGTTCCGCTTGCCTTTGAAGCCGGTCGAGGGCCTCCCGCCACTGGTCCAATCCCTCGACGACCTGGCCCCAACGAGCGACGATGTCGAGACGGACCGCGTCCTCCCGCGCCAAGTGAAACGCCGAGAGATTCAAGTAAGGCGTTCGGATAGCGTCAAGCAAGGGGCGATGCGCCCAATTTCGGGAGGACAGCTCGAGCAGGTTGAGAATAGCAGCAATGACGGGGTTACCTGCCAGCGGCTCGCCGCCCGCAAAGCGCATGGGGAGACCGAACTCTTGGCCGGCCTCCTGGAGGAACGGCCGGTAGCGGGCGAGGTCGTGGGCGATCACCGCACACTCGTCGGCGTGGACCCCATCACGACGAATGCGCGCCTTGATCCAGCGCAGCGCCTCGCGTGCCTCGAGGACGGTCGTCTGCGCTTCGAGAAAGGCGACGTGAGCCCCGGGCGCCACTTTTTCCGGATTCGGTGCAAAGAGACAGGCTTCGAGGTGCGCGAGCGGAGCGACCGGAACGGGACGCGAAGGTAAGCTCTCGATCACGGGCGCAAGTGTGCTCTTGAGCGCTTGACAAGTGCGGGCAAACCGCCGGTGGGCCTGGCGGTCCATGGCCGGCGTACCGGAGAGCGTAATCAGGAGGGGCAGACGCCCCGCGAGGAGCCGCAGGATGTCGAGTTGGGTGGGATTGAACGAGTCAAAACCGTCGGCGATGAGGAGCTTCGAATCGGACACGAGCGCCGGGTTCCGTTCGAGCGTTTGCGCGGCCATCCAACCGAGCCCTTCATGGTCCGCCCAGCCGAGCCGAACCAGCGCGGTCTGGTACTCGGCGTAGAGAGCGGCCAGTTCCTCCAGTCGCGGCCCATGCCCCTGGACGGCGGCGCGAAAATCGGCCGGCAAAACTCGCGCCCGTTTCAGTTCCGCGATGAGATTCGTGACGGCGCGGGTCAGTCCCGGCCGCCGGCGGATCGTGCCATAGTGGGCGAGGTCGCCGCGATCGGCGACGGCATCAATAGCCGCCTGGGCAAGCCGGTGGATAACGGCTTCAGGAGTCACCGGGATAGAAACGCCGGCTTGAGCGAGAATTTCGACGTAGAGATCGGCAAAGGTGCCCACGCGCGCCCCCAGCGCGCCGCCCTGCTCGGCGAGGCGGCGGCGAAAAGCGCGAATCTGGTTGCGGTCGGGGAGAACGACCCAGACGGGGGCCAGGGGTGCTTCCTTTAGGAGCGCGCGGACGCACAAAATGCACTCGTGCGTCTTGCCCGACGCGGCGGGGGCCAAGAGGAGGGCAGGCGCTTTCAAAGGATGAACGATGAAGGATGAAAGATGAGGCGCGGCCATGGTTTGGGAACGGCGGTGCAATGCGAGAGCCAACTGCGGAACGATGAAACGGCGAGCCACGCGCGGACGAGCGACAGGCCCAGTATAGCTGGGGCAAGGAAAAAGTCAAAAGCGCCGAGTCATCGCGGCGCTTGCAATGTTACCTTTCTGTCTCGGTCCGAGGTCCGCCAACGGGCCATTAAACTCTGGCGGCGCTTTGTGACACCTGGAAGCGACTTGGGTCCCCACACGAACGATGGACGCAAGCGCGTGCTGGTGCTCCTCTCCCGTTCCAATCTTAGCGGGCCCATGAAAACTCTCCTTTGCCTATTTACGCTTCTCATGGTAGAATCAGTTTACATGGAGATCCATATTGGCACGAGGAACAATAGAGTTACTCGGCAGGTGAGGCTCCATAACCGCACGTCCTCGGCTCCCTCTCAAGCTTGCCGTATGCGCATGCCTTCTCTTGATTTTGACTTGATCCCTCACGCGCAATATAATTGTTCCATTCGCGCAATGAATTGGGCCGCTGGGTAAAGATCGCCTATCCCGACGCTTGCTGGGAGAGGCTTTTTTGTTTTGGGCTTTAAGCCAATTATCGATAAAACTCAAGGACGAGTACTATGGCAACTTCTCAGAGCGCCCAGGTGGCGCGCCGGACGCCGGGCTCGGCCGTGTACGCCGGCAGGAGCACCCGCGTTCGCTCCATTCGAGAGTTGGTGACGGGCCTCCTCTTTCTTCTTCCATCGCTCATCATTTTTTTCTTTTTCGTCTTTGTACCCCTGATTCAAAACTTTCAGTTGAGCACCTATGCCACTGACCCGATCGGGCGGCCCTCTCTCTACGTCGGTTTGAAGCAGTACCAAGAACTCTTCGCAGATTCGGATTTTGCCAACAGCCTTGGGGTCTCACTTCAGTTTGCGCTCTTGACGGTGCCGACGACCCTCGTCATTTCGCTGTTCCTCGCCGAGCTGGGCAACCTGCGGCTGCGCGGCATTACCATCTTCCGCACGATCTTTTCGTCCACGATCGCCATCTCCGGGGCGACGGCGGCACTCGTCTTCCTGTACCTCTACAATCCGGCCACCGGTCCGCTCGACTATTTCCTTCAACTGATGGGGCTGCCGCCCGTACAATGGCTCACCAGCACCGCGACAGCGCTCCCCGCGGTGTCGCTGACGACCGTGTGGCTCCAGATGGGCCTCAACACGATCATCCTCCTGGCAGGTATGCAGGGGATCTCGGACGAATTCTACGAGAGTGCCAAGATCGACGGCGCCGCGCCTTGGTCTACCTTCCGACACATCACCTTGCCCCTGCTTTCTCCTACGATCTTTTTTCTCCTGGTCGTCGACACACTGGCCGCGCTGCAAGCGTTTACCCAATTCCAGGTGATGACCCTCGGCGGTCCGGTCGAGTCCACGAACGTCGTCGTCTATTCGATCTACCGCCAATTCTACTTTAACGGCAACTATGGTTATGCCGCCGCGCAGGCGGGCGTCCTCTTCTTCATTATGTTGATTCTCACCATTATTCAGTTCGGCGTCATCGAGCGGAGGGTCTTTTACCAATGAATCGAAAATTCCCTTTCCGCCACGCAATTCCAAACTTGGTTCTCTATGTGCTCCTCATCCTCGTCGCCCTCGTGGTGCTCTTTCCACTCTATTTTGCGCTCGACAGCAGCCTGCTGACCACGGCGCAAGCCGCCAGCTATCCCCCCACCTTGTTCCCAACGCAACTCAACCTGGCGAATTATAGGGATGCCTTGAATCAGGCGCCGCTCTTCCGTTATCTGTTGAACAGCACCGTCCAATCCGGATTGGTCGCACTGGGGCAGCTGCTCACCGCGAGCCTTGCCGCATACGCGTTCGCGTTCCTGAACTTTAAAGGGCGGACCTTTTTCTTTCTCTTGTTCCTCTCGACGATGATGATTCCGTTCGAAGCGACCATCATTCCCAACTATTTGTTTGTTCGATCGCTCAAGTGGGCCGACACGTTTCAGGGTCTGGCGGCGCCCTTCATGGCGACCGCTTTCGGCACATTTCTTCTGCGCCAGTTCTTCCTCTCGATACCGAAAGACTTGCACGATGCCGCGATCATGGACGGCTGCGGTAATCTGCGCTTTTTGACGATGATTGTCGTGCCGCTCGCACGCCCCGCGCTCGGCACGCTCGCCGTCTACAGCTTTCTACAGACGTACAACCAGTATCTCTGGCCCCTGCTGATTACCGGCAAAAAAGACATGCGCACCGTGCAGATCGGTATCACCATGCTGCAGGTCGAAGAACGCTTTACCTTCAACATCGTCATGGCAGGGGTGATCATCATCCTTCTGCCCACGATCACCCTGTTCATTCTCGCCAACCGCCAATTGATCCGCGGCCTCACGGCGGGAGCGGTTAAAGGATGAGGGATGAAGGATGAAGCAGAGCCGATTCCAGGTTGCAGGTTTCTGGTCTCTTGTTCCTGACACTGTAACCCGTGAATTGCGCAAAACCTGCAACTGCACGACAGGAGGTGAATAGTGGGTTCTAAGGGGTAGTCGTATGAGCGACCCAAGAACGCAGTTCGTCCTGAACGTAAATCCAAGGAGGAGAAAATGAAACGAACGATGCTCGTGGTGCTAGCTCTATTCGCCCTGGTTGCCGTGATCAGCGCCTGCGCGCCGGCAGCGTCCCCGGCGACGACGCCGCCACCAGCGGCCGCGACCCAGCCTTCCACTGGCGCAACGGCCGCGCCCAAGGCGACGACCCCGCCGACGCCCATTCCGGCGCCAGCAGGCGAGACCAAAGTGAACTTCTGGCACAGCATGGGCGGCGACCTGGGCGGCAAAGCCATCCCGCAAATGGTGGATGACTTTAACAAGTCGCAGAACAAGTGCTTTGCCGAAGCGACCTACCAAGGGTCCTACGACGATGCTTTGAATAAACTAAAGGCGGGGCTGCAAGCCGGCGACGTCCCCACCGTGATGCAGTTGTACGATATCGGCACCCGCTTGATGGTCGACCTCAAAGTCGCGACCCCCGTCCAGGACTTTATCGACAAGGAAAAGTACGACGTCTCTGATCTCGAGCCAAACATCCTCGCCTACTATACGGTCGATAACAAGCTCCAGGCCATGCCGTTCAACAGCTCCAATCCCATGCTGTATTACAACATGGACGCGTTCAAAGCGGCGGGATTGGACCCCACCAAGCCCCCGCGCACATTCGACGAGGTGGCCCAGGACGCTGCGAAATTGGTCAAGAAGGATGCTTCCGGCCAAGTGACCCAGTACGGCGTCTCGTTTGCGATCTACGGCTGGTTCTTTGAGCAGTTCCTCGCGGTTTCGGGCGGCCAGTATGTAAACAATGGCAATGGGCGTGATGCCCGCGCCACCGCCGCCACCTTCAACAGCCCCCAGGGGTTGGCCGTCGTGAACTGGTGGAAAAAGATGTATGACGACGGCGTGCTGGGCAATTACGGCCGCAACACGACCGACACCCGCAACGCCTTCGTCGCCGGCAAAACGGCCATGATCGTCGAATCCACCGCGACCTTGCGCAGCTTGCTCGACGCCACCCAAGGCAAGTTCCAGCTCGGCACCGGGTTCCTTCCGCGCCCGAACGAGGACGCGTACAAGAACTATGGTACGATCATCGGCGGCGCGTCTCTTTGGATTCTGAACGCGCGGCCGCAACCCGAACAAGAGTGCGGCTGGCAGTTGGTCAAGTTCCTCTCTTCTCCGAAGGAACAGGCCTTCTGGCACACCCAATCCGGCTACTACCCGATCAGCAAGGCGGGCTACAACGAACAACTGGACAAGGATTGGCGTGCCAAGTACCCCCAGTTCCAGACCGCCATTGACCAACTCCATATGGCGCCGAACAATCGCATCACCCAGGGCGGTTTGATCGGCGTCTTCCCCAGCGCTCGCCAGACGGTGGAGGTGGCGATCGAGTCGGTGCTCGCCGGCAAGGCGACGCCCAAGGACGCACTCGACGCGGCCAACACCGACGTGACCAAGGCGATCGTCCAGTACAATCAGACAACCGTGAAATAGCTCTACCCTTGTCTCGTCAATCCCTTCAGACCTGGAGAGCATCTGCTTTCCAGGTCTGAATTTGTCATGAGGTCTTCATGAACGAATGGACCGTACTCCTCTTGCTTCCGCTATTTCTGGCCGCCTGTAGCGCCGCGCTGCCCGCGCCCAACTCCTCTCCGACCCCGCCGGCCGCCTCTGCGCCGGGGCGCAAGCCCGTTCTGATCACGGCGCACCGAGGCGGCGCTGGACTCGCGCCCGAAAACACGTTGGCTTCCTTTAGAAACGGAATTGCACTCGGCGCGGACTATATCGAGATGGACGTGCATCTCAGCAAGGACGGGTCGGTGGTCGTCATCCACGATCCGACGATTGATCGGACGACGGATGGCGCGGGGCGCGTAAGCGATTACACGACGGCCGAACTGCAAAAATGGAACGCTGCCGCGAAATTCGCCGGCGCTACATCAAGAGAGTCGATACCGACGTTCGCGCAGGTGCTGGACCTCGCCCAGCCGACGAACGTCAAGGTCGAAGTGGAAATCAAGGTGGATGCGACGGGCAAGCCGTATCCCGGGATCGAGCAAAAGGTGCTCGACGAGCTTGGCGCGCGGGGGATGTTGGACCGCGTGAAGATTATGGCTTTTGAGTGGGAGACGCTCAAGCGCGTCAAGGCGATCAATCCGCGTGTCACCATCATCGCGCTGATGAACGACTATTTGCGCAGCCACGGCCCCAACAATCCTGCGCCCATCATCGACGACGTGACGGGCTACGGCGCGGACGGCATCGGCGCGAACAAGGACCTTTTGACGGCGGCGCTGACGGACGCGGCACACGCCCACAAGATGCTCGTGGGCGTCTGGACCCCCGATACGAAAGACGAGATGCTCAAGGCGATCAATATGGGCGTGGACAGCATCACGACCAACCATCCGGACCTGCTAAAAAAGGTGCTGGGTCGGCAGTAGCGGGAAGAAGGCGGAAGGCAGAAAGCAGGAGGCACATGGCAGAAAGCATCGGAAAGCAGAAGATACCGAAGGACCCCGGCCCATAGCCAACACTCAGTTCCGAAGGATTCGAGACCATGCCTCTCCCCGGTTGACGGCGTGGGTCCCCCAGAGTCGCGGCTTGGGCATCGCTGTGGGGTGGTCTTGCGACCCCGCGCACCCCGGGGAGCGGACGCCGTCTCGCTGCCCCGGGCGATTTTGCTGTTGCGCCCAGGTTGACAGGCTGGGGGGTCTCGCACTATAATGCGGGCAATAGAACATAGGTTCCGCGCGGCTTTTCGAGTCCTGAGAACGCTCATGAGTAAATGGGGCAAATCCTGCAATGACCAACAAGCCTTCACTAAAGCATGAATTCGGTGGCGAATGGACGACCGAAAAGCTAGAGCGTGTCCGCAAGTACCTAACGGCCTACACGAGGATCTTCACATCGAATCCTAGGGCCCGGAAGCTTTATACCTGTTACGTTGACGCGTTCGCGGGCACAGGCTACAGAACTGTGCCCAAGCGAAAAGGCGCATCCACCATTCCGTTCCTTGGACCTGTCGATCCTGAAGCTCAGAATTTCCTAAAGGGGAGCGCTCGGATTGCCCTCGAAGTCGAACCGCCCTTCAATAGGTACGTACTCATCGAGCAAGATCCAGAACGCGCTCGCGAATTGGAGACCCTGAGAGAGCAGTTCCCCACCAGAATCGATCGAATAGACATCGTTGACGAAGAAGCAAACGCGTATCTGAGGCAATGGTGCGACAGAACGGATTGGAGGCAGTGGAGGTCTGTAGTTTTCCTCGACCCCTACGGCATGCAGGTAGAGTGGCTGCTAATAGAGACCCTAGCCAAGACTCAGGCAGTCGATCTCTGGATCCTATTTCCGCTTGGGATGGCGGTTAATCGTCTACTTACCAGGGATGAACCCCCTCCCGAGCAGTGGGCACAGGCATTGACCCGCATGTTTGGAACGGATCAGTGGAAAGAAGCCTTTTACCCCAGACGGACTCGGCTCACGCTCTTTGGTGAAGAGGAAACCCACGCAAAAGAGGCCGATTTTGACAGAATCGGACAGTTTTTTGTTCAGCGACTTAAAACGGTCTTCACTGCAGTCGCGAAGAACCCGTTAGCTCTCCGGAACTCGAAAAACACTCCTCTCTACCTACTTTGCTTCGCTTCAGCGAATCCCAGGGGAGCCCCGACCGCGATTAAGATCGCACAAGATATTCTTCGGAGGTAGCGTATGGCCACTCAAAGCAAGATCGAGTGGACGGAGATGACGTGGAACCCCATAACAGGCTGCACTAAAATAAGCCAAGGCTGCAAACATTGCTACGCCGAACTACTGGCAAAACGATTGCAGGCGATGGGAGTGCAGCGCTATAGGAATGGATTTAGAATCACCTTGCACGAGGATCTAATCGAAGCGCCGTTCAAGTGGAAGCAGCCCCGGCTGGTTTTCGTGAATTCTATGAGTGATCTGTTTCACGAGCACGTCCCCTTGGCTTTTATTCAGAGGGTTTTCGAGACTATGGTGCGCTGCCCCCAGCACACATTTCAGGTGCTAACGAAGCGGAGCGGAAGACTTCGTGAAGTGGCAGACGCCCTCCCTTGGTCACCGAATATATGGATGGGGGTGAGCGTCGAGGATTCCCGCGTGATTAATCGTATCCACGACCTACGGCAAGTGCCTGCCTCCGTCCGGTTCCTGTCTTGTGAGCCTCTGATCGGACCCATTGACAGCCTCCCGCTGGAGGGCGTTCATTGGGTCATCGTTGGAGGTGAGTCCGGCCCGAAAGCGCGGCGAATGGAGCAAGCATGGGTGGACTCAATTCTATTGCAGTGCCAGCAGAAAGGCGTGGCATTCTTTTTCAAACAATGGGGAGGTGTAAGAAAGGACCTCACCGGCCGCGAGTTGCATGGCAGAACGTTCGATGAGATGCCCTCCTACGTGTCAGTTGTGCCATTGGCTTCAGCGTCCCCTCGGCGTCAGACTGGGTTGAGTAGCTAGGTTGCATTAAGGAGATTTCGCGGTATAATAGGGGTGCCAACGGGGCGTAGCGCAGCTTGGTAGCGCGCAGCGTTCGGGACGCTGAGGTCGATGGTTCAAGTCCATTCGCCCCGACAGGAGCACGGGAAACCGTGCCCCTTTTTTTTTACGATGAAAAGGTGTAGAGTGGCGCCTGGCAAGTTTCCAACCATAAGCGCACGGCGGTGTTAGCCTGCTACATGCTTCCATGTCCAACTATAGTGTTTCCATCCTGCATCAGCTGAAAGCTGACCTCGACTTGATTTTACAGGCTCGGAAAGGAATAGAGCAATGAATCCACCGCAAGTACCCAGTCCGCTTAGGATCTGGCAACTCGTTCTAGGATTTACCAACACGGCCGTGCTTTATACCCTGACAAAGGCAGGAGTGATTGAGCAACTGCGTGACCATCCCAAAACTCCGACCGAACTGGCTGAAAGGTGTCACCTGAATCCCGATGTCTTGCATCGTGCGCTGCGCTATGCCACGGTGATAGGGGTTGTGGGACATGACGACGGCCAATATGCCTTGACCGAGGTGGGAAGGTTTTTGCTCAAAGATGTGCCCGGCAGTTTATATTTGGGCATTCTGCTTTTCGGCAGCGAATCATGGCAGCGTGCCTGGCAAAATCTCGGGCATTCTCTCGCCACGGGCGATGAGGCCTTTGAACTGGCAACCGGCCTCCCCTTCTTCGAGTATCTCGACAATCAGCCTGAATTAGGAACGACTTTTGATCAATTCATGACTGTTGCGACAACGGGGACGGCTCGCGCCATCGCCGGCGTATACGACTTTACGTCTTTCCGGAGTGTGTGCGACATTGGTGGAGGACAGGGCATTTTGCTCAAATATATTCTCATGGCCAATCCGCATCTGCGCGGCATTCTCTATGACCAAGAGTCCGTGGTCAAAGACCACGTGCTCGCAGACCTGAGCGATCGCGTAGAAATTCAAAGCGGAAATTTCTTCGACCGCGTACCGGCCGCCGATGTGCTGCTGATCAAGACCGTGCTCCACGATTGGAGCGATGAAAAATGCCAAATCATTCTAAGTCATTGCCGACAAGCCATGCAGCCGACTTCGCGCCTGCTCGTCATCGATAGGGTCATCGCGACTCCGACTGACTTTATAGACTCTTTCTTTGATCTCCACATGCAGGTGATGCAGGGCGGTAGGGAAAGAACGGAGAACGAATTCAGTTCGCTGTTGCAGAGCGTTGGGATGAAACTGAACAAAATCATTCCCACGAAAGCACCCCAGAAGATCATCGAAGCGTCTTTGATCGAGGGCGCGGGCTAACACGGGCAGAGCCCTGTTCCTCTGATTAGTAGGGGCCTTGACTCGACACTCGGCTAAACAAAGGACTCACGATTCTTTGCTCTGGCTGACCTCTTCAAGTCCATTCGCCACGACAGATATACTCGATTTGGGGGAAATTCGGCGAGTGAAATCTATTCGCTCTGTATTTCCCCTTTTTCATAGCTGCCAGCTGGAGTGATACGACTGACACGTACAGACGCAACCGCCGAAGTGTTCTGGGCGGCATTTCGCGGCTTGCCGCTCACGGAGCAGCAAGCTGTCCTGAAACGGATGCTCCAAGACTCAAATCTGCGTCAGGATTTGGTGGACCTCGCCATTATCGAAAGCGGCAGGGACGGCTCGAAAGATGATTGTTGCCATTTGGCCCCTTTCACTGGTCATAAGGCTGTCTAGGTTGTCAAGTCCATCCGCTGGTGCGGACCTTGGTGTGCGTGAGTCAAAGCACTGAGCCGTCTGATCGAGGATGGCGTTCGATGAGTTAGGAGATTCGCATGGCATGGAGTTCGTTCAAACGCTGGCTCTATCGGGGCGGGCGCCCCAATCTTTTTGCTCGCTTGCAGAACCGCGGCTGGGCCTGGGTGCATGCCCTGGGCGTCGCGCCGAACCTTCTCGTCACCCTGGAGGTGACGGGGCGTCGGTCCGGGCGTACGATCTCATTCCCGCTCGCCATGGTAGTCCTAGACGGCGAGCGCTATCTCGTCTCCATGTTGGGCGCTAATGCGCAGTGGGTGAAGAACGTCCACGCCGCCGGAGGCCGTGCTCGGCTGCGCCATGGACGCACAGAACAGGTGCGCCTTGAGGAGCTGGCCGTGGAGAAACGCGCGCCCGTTTTGAAGGCATACTTGCAGCGCGCACCCGGAGCGCGGCCGCATATACCGGTCGACAAGGACGCGCCGCTGGCCGAGTTCCAGGCGGTGGCTGGAGAGTTTCCGGTTTTCCGCGTTTGTACTGACTGACCAATGAGATGTAGAGAACAACACAAACATCTGTGCGAGGAGCAACAGTCTTGAAGATCCCCAGGTACTGGGCGCAAGAATCCGGCTCGGCGCAAGACCCGCGCGGCAAGTGGTTCAAGCTGGCAATTTGGCGCTGGTCGGACGCGAGCCAAGACGATGCGGTCTTGTCCGCCCAGGCAAGAGTGAGGGAGCTCGTCGAGAGGATCAAGGCGGGGCAAACGCTCGACCGATACTCGTACGGCGAACGTCCCCTGAGAGAGGAGATTATTCAAGGGGTTTCAGGTGACTCGGGCAAGGAAGCCGGCATTCTTACACGTAACGCGTACGGTGCGACCGTTCTGAATGCGTCGAACGCCATGTTCGTCGACATCGATTTCAAGGAACAAGGTGCGCTCAGCTCGCTGTCCGCTCAGGTGCAGAAACTGCGCGGCCAGGCCGTCCCAAGCGAAGAGGATCGCACCGTAGCCGCGATTGAGCAGTGGGCGGCCAGGAATCCCGGCCTCGGCGTGCGGGTCTACCGGACGTTTGGCGGTCTGAGGTGCCTGATGACAAACGAGCTGTTTGATCCCACGCAGGAGAGCTCTCTCGCCCTTCTACGCGAGCTCAAGAGCGATCCTCTGTATATCACCCTGTGCCGGGACCAAGGTTGCTTTCGGGCGCGCCTCTCGCCCAAGCCGTGGCGCTGCGGCGCGGGCAAGCCACCCTCCAAGTATCCGTGGCAAGATTTCAACGCGGAAATGCGGTTTCGAGCATGGGACGAAAAGTATAGGGCCACGTCCGCCAAATTTGCAGTCTGCCGATTGATCAAGCAGATCGGTAGCCCGGAGGTCCATCCGGATATTCAACCGATCTTGTCCACCCATGACCAGATGTCCTGCGTGGAAAGTGACCTAACGCTGGCGTAAGCAGGTGCCTCCGCTGGAACGCGCGGAGGCACCTTATCCTCTGATTAGCCTGCCCACCCCATTATCCGGCGATCCGACTTGTCCGACTGCCGTGTCTATCCAGTACCCGGGGGGCATCGATTGCTCTATTGGCTCATTGGCCCATTGGGACAGGGCCTGCCCCCTTTAGACTATTGACAACGTCTCTGCACCCCCTTACACTTGGAACAGCATTGTGCCGACATCATGCCCGACGAGAGGGGACAGAGATGCAAGAGTCAGACAAAAAGCGCGCCAACACTGTGCGTTTTGGACTGATGGCCATCCCGCCCGTGGCGTGGGCCATCTCGTTCTCGTACCTCTTCCTGATCGCGAATGGGTTCCGTATGGATTGGGTGCAGGCAGCGCTCGTCCCCAGTCTCATCCAGGGAGCAGTCGTGGGTATTGTTTGTATCCTCGTCTGGCTGGCGTACGAACGCTTTATGCTTAAAGCCCACTAGCCCTTCTCACCCGATGCCCCACGCTGCCCGCCCCGAGTTTACGAGTGGGTATCGGTGTGCCCAGCGGCGGGCTCCCGTCATTCGTCACTGACCTCCTGATTGTGGTGATTCAGTTCCCGCGTCGCCGCAGCTCTGAGCGCGCTTTCGGCGTCGATGTGCTTGGTCGAGGCAAAAGCCGCGAGTGCATAGAGGATTTCGCCTAGTGCCTTGTCGCGGCTGCGCGCCCGCGTGAGTTTCTCCACCCGCTCGGCGATTTCAGAGGGACTCGGCTTCACCTTCCTATGGTGGGCGATCTTTTCCGCCTGCGCCAACGCGGGCAGGCCGCGCGGTAGGCTCACCGCCACCCTTTTCTTGCCCCCCCTCTCTTTCTCTTTGATCTTGTCCCAGTTCGCGATGATCTCCTCGGTCCCGCTCACGGTGACACTTCCAAAGACGTGCGGGTGCCTCCGGATGAGCTTGGCCGCAATATCCGCGACGACATCACTCAAAGTGAACTCGCTGGCTTCCTCCGCAATCTGCGTCTGCAAGAGGACATGCAAAAGCATATCCCCCAGCTCTTCCCTCAGATGCGGCATATCCCCTTCGTCCAGCGTCTCCAGCACTTCGTACGCTTCCTCAAGAAACCCCGCGCGCAGCGATTCATGCGTCTGTTCACGATCCCACGGGCAGCCTTCGGGAGAACGGAGGTGAGCGACAATCTCGGCCAACCCGTTGAGCGAACTGATGCGCGCAAGCGGCGGGACATACAGAGTCGTCAAGAGTCCAAAGCTATCCGAGCGGTCCAGCTCTTCGAGCGGCAGCGTCGTGATTGTTTGCCCTGGCGTGCCGGCTGCGTCGACAAGCGTGACGGAGTGATCGGGCGGATACGTGACGAGCAAAGTGAGCTTGCAGTCGCTCGCGACCGCGCGACTATAGACCTGGCCGACGAGCGTGGGCTCGTCTTGATCGAGTTGGGGAAAATGGTCATAGGCGAGATCGGTTGCATCGACCACCTGCAGACCCTGGGCAAGCGGATCAAGCCCCAGCGCAACGCAAGTCGCATCCACAAAACTCAACCCGGGAATCACCCTCACCGGGATGTTCTTTGCACGCGCCTGAGCGAGGATCTTGTGCACACTGGTTTCGCCGAAAAGCGGATTGCCCGGAACCGCATAGAGGATGTCCCCCTGCTCCCCCCGTGTCGCGACATCGCCGGCAATCGCCGTATAAATCGTGTCGAAATCCGAGTTCGCCTCGTAAAGGTAATCGTAGGTATGGATAGTCAAGTGATGCGGGAGCGCGGCAACCGTGGGATGCTCGCGCGTTCTCAGATAAATCTCGCCGGCTTGGGCCAGTGCATCGCGCGCCTCCAGGGTGAGCGCTTGGGGGTCACCCGGCCCCAGGCCTAGAATCGTAATGCTCATGCTTCTCTCCAGTATGAATATGCAGCACAATGAAGGTGCGACGCATCCCTTGTGCGTCGCACCCGATTCAACGCCGCCAGACAAACAGGACGGCCACGATGAGAATACCGATCCCGATGATGGCCGCCGCTCCAACGCCGAGCCAGAGGCCGCTGGATTCCGGCGCCGGAGCGGGGGGAATCGGCGTCGGCGTCGGTTGGCGGACCACAAGTGTCGGCGTCTCACTCGGCGTTTGCAGATCAACCGTCAGGGTCTGCTGCGGGTCAGAGGCCCGCAGCCGGGGGTCGCCCAGCCCTACCTTGATGGACCCAGACCCGTACGGATTTACTGCTTGAATGGTAAGGAGGTCGCCCGCGGGCGAATATTCAAAAAAGCGAGAAGGGTCCGCCTGTTCCCGCAAATCGGCCAGGTTGACGTGAAAGAAACCCTTGTCGCTTGCCGTAACCAGCATCGAGAGCGGCGCTGAAATTTGCCGCTGCTGCTCGACCGTAAACACGACGATCGCATCGGCGGCGTTGGAACCGTCCGGATTCCTGACTCGTCCGAGAATCAAATCTGGCATGGGCGGTGTTAGCGTCTTGCCGGTCGTCACCGCCCAATGGGCTCCGCCGCCCTCGTATCTGGTCCCGCCGCTCAAGAGATCAAATGAATAGTTTGTGTTCGGCGTTAGCCCCTTCACCGTGACATAATGGGTGATTCCATGGTAATCAGCGCCGCGCACATCATCGTACACGCCTCCCCCGACAACTTGGACCTGGCCCACCTCTTCCGCGCCGGTTAACCAGGAAACTGTAAAGGAGGTATCGCGTACGTTGCTAATAATGAGGCTGGATGGAGTACTGGCGACGGCTGGCTGAACAGAATGCAGTGTGAATAGGACGACAAGAAGACCGGCCATCAAGAGACGCAGGCCAAATCCGTGCGAACCGATCATCATTTCTTTCATCATTCTTCAACAGCCGCGGCCCGTACCAGTCCTCCAATTCCCGCTCAAGGCGTTGGCCCGGGCGCACCTCGTGAGGATATCACCGATTGCGCGGGCTGTCAACGACAATTCCGGGGTGGACCACGGCCGGTGCAAGGTCCCCTCAGGGGCATTCCGTCGCTGCGAGGAGGTCGCAGACACCGCGGGTCCCTAGATTCCGCGACCCTGGCGGGGTGTCAGCGGTGCAGGCATTGCCGACGTCCCATAGACTCCCATCCCGCAGACCCCGCGGGATCCGAGATCCCGCGGGACCATAGCGGGGCGGGCGCAGTCTCACCCGGTGGGAGGGGGAGACTGCTTCGCTGCGCTCGCAGTGACACGCGGGCGACCTCGCAGTAGCCGCGACGCCAAGCTGGAGTGCGGTTCAGGTCGGGGGCAACTCGTCATTGCGAGCGACCGTAGGGAGCGAAGCAATCTCACCCGAGGCCGAGATTGCGCCCGCCCCGCTATGGTCCCGCGGGAGATCGCGGGATCTCGGATCCCGCGGGTCCCTAGACCCCGCGACTCCTGCGGGGGTCTGCGGGATGGCACTCCACAGGACGCCGCCGCTTCGCGGCTCCTCGCATTGACGCTCGTCTGTGTCAATTCGCCCCGAAACTGAACTACACCCCCAAGCCGCCCCGCGTTGCGAAAATTGCCCATTTGAGTTATAATATACTCGGTTGGATGTCGTTCTCTGTGCCAGGGCACGGCGATGTCCGACTGATTTTTTATTTGGAAGGGGCTGCTACTGCATGGCTGAAAAACCAATTTTTCTGACGCCCGAAGGACGCGCGAAACTTGAAGCGGAGCTGGAAAACTTGCGCACGGTCCGGCGCGCCGAGGTCGCGGAACGGATTCACTCTGCCAAGGAAGAGGGCGACATCATGGAAAACTCGGCTTACGATGAAGCCAAGAACGAACAGGCGTTTGTCGAAGGCCGAATCATGACGATCGAGCAGATGCTCAAGAACGCCGTCATCATCGATCAGACACGGGCCGCGGATACGGTGGGCCTCGGCTCTTATGTGACCGTAGTGGAACGCGGCCGCAGGGAGGACGAAGTCTTCCAAATTGTCGGATCCGCGGAAGCGGACCCAACCCACGGCCGCATCTCCAACGAGTCGCCCGTCGGGCGCGCGCTCCTCGGTAAGCGCGTGGGGGACGAAATCCCCGTCCGCACTCCCGATGGTATCCGTCACCTGAAGATTTCCGACATTCGCTAAGATAACCGAGAGGTGAGGGAACAACCTCACCTCTTTATTATCTGATCCTCTCGTTTCTGGAGATTCGATGGACGACGATTTCGCGGCACGCTTGAACGATCAAGAGCAACAACGTTACCAAAAGCTCGGGCGCTTGCGCGAGCGCGGGATCGAGCCTTTTCCGCTCCGGGCCGCTCGCACGCATACGACTCACGAGGTGATCGAGGCCTTTACGCGGGGTGAACCGCTCGAATCTGTGCGCCTGGCCGGCCGCCTCATCTCGCTTCGAGATATGGGCAAGATCACGTTTGCCCATTTGCAGGATGGCACCGGCAAGCTCCAACTCCTCTTCCGCCGGAACGTCGTGGGAGAGGAAGCGTATGCCCTGCTCCTCAAGGACTTGGACCTCGGCGATTTCATCGGCGTGGAAGGGAAGGTCATCCGCACCAAGACGGGTGAAATCACGCTCGAGGCGACGCACCTTGAACTCTTGTCCAAGACTCTATCGCCTCTGCCGGAGAAGTGGCACGGGCTGAAAGATGTCGAGACTCGTTACCGTCAACGTTATCTCGATTTGCAGGCGAGCGAAGAGGTGCGCAAGATCTTTATCGTGCGCGCCCGCGCGATCGCGGCGATGCGCCAGTATTTGGATGCCCACGGCTTTATCGAGGTGGAGACGCCGACTCTTCAACCTCTCTACGGCGGCGCCATGGCAGAGCCATTCACGACGCATCATAACAAGCTCGACCGCGACCTCTATCTCCGGATCGCGACCGAGCTGTATTTAAAGCGGCTCCTCGTCGGCGGATTCGAGCGGGTGTACGAAATCGGCAAGGACTTTCGCAACGAAGGAATTGACACCAAGCACAATCCCGAGTTCACGATGATGGAGTGCTACCAAGCTTTTGCCGATTACACGACAATGATGACGCTCGTCGAAGAGGTGTATGCGGCGTGCGCACAGGCGGCCGTCGGCTCCCTCCAGCTCCCCTATCAGGGGAACTCGGTGGACCTCACTCCCCCCTGGAAGCGACTCACCATCCGGGATGCAATTCTCGAGGCGACGCGCATCGACATCTACCAGGACGCGGACTTGGCGAGTCTGCGGCGACGCATCGAAGAACTGGGACTCAAGATCGAGTTCCACCCCACGTGGGGCAAGATGGTGGACGAATTGCTCAGCACGTTTGTCGAGCCTCACCTGATCCAGCCGACTTTTATCATGGACTATCCGGAAGAGATTTCGCCTCTTGCGAAAAAAAAGCCGGAGAATCCGCGGGTCGTCGAGCGATTCGAGGCCTTTGCCGGCGGCCTCGAGTTGGGAAATGCCTTTACGGAGCTGAATGATCCATTGGACCAATACGCCCGCTTTATGGAGCAAGCGGAACAGCGCCGCGCGGGTGACCGGGAAGCGCAACAACTGGACCTCGATTACGTCGAGGCGCTGATGCACGGCATGCCGCCCACCGGCGGGCTCGGGCTGGGGATTGACCGTATGACGATGCTCTTTGCCGATCAGTCTTCCATCCGCGAGGTCATTCTCTTTCCGCAATTGAGAACGTGAGGAATGGCACATCCTCTCTACGTAGCCCTCGTCTGGCACCAACACCAACCGGACTATCGGGACCCCTCGGGCGGGCCGGCCCTCATGCCCTGGGCCCGCCTCCACGCGGCCAAAGACTATTTACACATGGCCGAACTGGTGGCCGACTTTCCAAAGATCCATTGCACCTTCAACTATGTGCCCTCGCTCGCAGAGCAGATCGCCTCCATTGGCGCAGGGAAATACGTGGATGCATGGCAAGTTCTGAGTCTGAAAGAATCCTGGACGGAAGCGGAGAAGCAATTCCTGCTCGACCACTTTTTTTCGGTTCATCCGCGCCTGCTCGCGCGCTATCCCCCCTACGTCCGGCTTGCCCAGTACAAGCAGGTCGATTCCAAATACCTGAACGACCAATACTGGATGGATCTCGCCGCTTGGTTCAACCTCGCGTGGTTCGATGCGCGCGCAATCGCCCGAGATGAGCAATTGACCGCGCTCGTCGAAAAAGGGGAGAATTTCACGCGGCAAGATATGGCCGTCATTATCGACAAACAGCGTGACCTCGCGGCCCGGGTCCTCCCTTTCCATCGTGAGCTTGCTGCCCGCGGGCAGATCGAAATCTCCGTCTCGCCGTACTATCATCCCATCTTGCCGCTCCTCATCGACCAGCGTTCGGCGCGGGAAGCGATTCCGAATCTCCCGCTGCCTGCTACCCTTTTCGCGCATCCGGAGGATGCCGCCGAGCAGCTCCGCCGCGCCGTCCTGGCGCACCGGACCTATTTTGGTCAATCGCCCCGCGGCTTGTGGACGTCCGAAGGCTCGGTCAGCGACGCCCTGCCGAAAATCCTTCCCGAGAACTTTTCGTGGATGGCTTCCGATGAGAACATCCTGGCCCGCTCTTTGGGCAAAGCCATCGAACGCGACCACGAAGGCCACCTCACGAATCCGCGTGTCCTCTACCAGCCGTATGCCCGTCCACTCGAAACGAGCAGGCACCAGGGACGCAGCCCCTTGCAGGCGAACTCTCTGGCCTTGATTTTTCGCGATCACGCCCTCTCCGACCGCATCGGCTTTGCCTACCAGTACATGCCGGCTCACGATGCCGCTCAGGACTTGGTCTATCGTCTCCATACCATCCGGGAGCGCCTGGCCGACGACGAACATGCTTATTTGGTCTCGATCATTCTCGACGGCGAGAATGCCTGGGAGTCGTACGAGGATAATGGCGACCCCTTTTTCCGAGAGCTGTATGGAGCGCTTGCCAATGACCCCACGCTTCGAACCGTAACGGTGAGCGAATATCTTCATGAGAACCGTCCGCGCAGAAGGATCGGCCATATCGCCGCCGGCAGTTGGATCAACGGCAACTTTGACACGTGGATCGGCGAACCGGCCCAGAACCGCGCCTGGGACTTGCTCGCCGACGCTCGCACGGCGCTCGGCGCCTGGGAACGCGAGTACTCACTGGCCGACGAAGGGGTGATGGCGCGAGCGTGGGACGAGCTGTACATCGCCGAGGGGAGCGATTGGTTCTGGTGGTACTCCAGCCGCAATCATTCGGCCCAGGACACCATGTTTGACGAGCTCTTCCGCGGCCATTTGCAGAGGGTCTATGCCACGATCGGCTTGCCCGTTCCCGATTCTCTGAGAGAGCCTATTCGGAAAGCTGCGGCGGAAATTCAAGAGCGAGGCATTACGGCCGTCATTACGCCGAGCCTCCGTGCCACTCCCGACGACCTTGACGAATGGAACGGAGCAGGCGCCATCGCCCCTGAATCTGCCGGAGGGACCATGCAGCGAGCGGAGACGGGATTGGTGCGAGTCTTGTACGGCTATGATTCCGCCAAGCTCTTTTTCCGAGTCGAGGGGGGGGCTGACCTCGCGGCCGCGCGGGTCTCGGTCTACTTGCAGACTCCCCGCGCGGAGCGCTATAACTCGCGTCCTCGCGGGGCCGAATCAAATTACGGCCTATCGCTCTCCTGGGAAATTTCCGTCGACCCCCGAAATGCCCAGGGAGACTCACCCATACAGGCGTACAGAGCGGACGGGCAGGGGGTGTGGAAAAGCACTCCTGTACAAGCGTCCGCGACAGTGCGCGACCGCATCGTGGAAATCGCAGTCCCGCTGCAAGACGTCAATCTGCATTGGGGAGACTCGGCCGGGATCCTCGTCGCAATTACGAATCCCGAAAAGCAAACGCTCGTGGGTACCTTGCCCACGGCGGGAGCACAGCCCTTCACCCTCGGCGCATTGTAGTAGGATTAAACAGTACTTCGGCGACCCGGCTCAGCGCCGCAAGGCCTTTGGCTTCATAGGGCAAAAGCGGCAGTTGGACGAGGTCCATCCTCCGACCGTACTCTTCCTCCAGTATTCGGATATGCCGCTCGTATGCACAAAAATGGTGCAGGAGACTCCTGCACCGTATAATAGTGCTTGCTATGTGCCCACTTCCACAACTTGGTTTCAGAGCTTTTCCCGTCTGGCTTGGCGCATCGCCCAATGGATACAGGCTGTAAGCATCTCTTTCTATTTCCCTGACTCGTTGATCCCTGCACCGGCTCAGGGGCGGACGCTCTTTTTGAGCAAGCCGGTCTGCATGGCATAGGCCACAGCCTGGGCGCGGTTGCGCAGATGCAGCTTTTCCAGGATATTCTTGAGATGATACTTGACCGTATTCTCCGTCACATTCAGCTTCACGGCAATGTCGCGATTGGTCGAACCCTCGGCGACCAAACGTAGGACTTCTTTCTCCCGATCGGTCAGGTCCTCCTTGTTCGACGATTGGGCGGCATCTTGCTGCAGATGCCGCGCAAACTCTCCCAGAATCTTGGTCGCGAGACCCCGCGAGATGGGCGCCTCGCCCTGCGCGACGCCGTTCAGTAGTTCGAAAAAGGCCTGGGATTGCAGACTCTTGAGTAGGTAGCCCTGGGCCCCGCTCTTGATCGCCTCGAACAACACTTCGTCGTCGTCCGACACCGTCAGAATCACGATCTTGGTCTCGGGCATCTCGGTCTTGATGAGCCGCGTAGCTTCGAGCCCATTCATTTGCGGCATGTTCACATCCATCAAGACCAACTCGGGCTTGAGCGCCCGTGCTTTTTCCAGAGCTTCCAGACCATTACTCGCTTCCCCGACCACCTCCATCCCCCGCGCGCGCAGTAAGGCTGCCAACCCATCTCGAAACAGCGGATGATCATCTGCCAGCAACACGCGCATCGCCACCACTAGCGCCCTCCCGCATAACTGAGTGGAACCTGTACGATGATCTGCGCGCCGACACCGGGTTGAGAGACGACGACGAAGGCACCGCCAACCGACTCGGCGCGCTCGCGCATCGTCTGCAGCCCAAACTGGGGCCAATCGCCCCGCGCAATCCGGCCGGGGTCAAAGCCGTGCCCGTCATCCTCGATCCGCATCTCGGCGTGACCATCTATTCTCGAAAAACGGACAATCGCATGATCGGCGCGTGCATGTTTGCGAATGTTCGTCAACGATTCCTGCACAATCCGAATGAGCTGCAGCTCCACCGCGGGCGCGAACCTGATTTCGCCAGCGCCGTCTTCGACGACGAGCCGCGTGTTAATTCCACTTTGCTTGCTGTAGGATTCCACATAGCCGGCCAGAGCCGGCAGCAAACTCTTTTCGGGAGAAATGGCCGTGCGTAGACCGAGAATGACCTCACGCACGTCGGCGTACAACTCTTGAGACAAACTGATGAGTTGGTCAATCTGCTCGTGCGCCTCGTCCACTCTGTTTTGCTCGAGCAGCTCACGCGCCGCCTGTGATTTCGTATTCACAAAGCCCAATACTTGGGCCAAGGTGTCGTGCATTTCACGCGCCAGCCGTTCGCGCTCGATGGAGATGGCGGTATTGCTGGCCCGGTCGTACGCACGCGCGGGGTGAATCGCAATCGCCGCCTGGTCGGCGAGTCCCCCCAAGACTTGCACCTCCCGATCTCCAAATGTACGGGGGCGGGCCGAAGAGACGCACAAACAGCCGATGACCTGGTCTGCTACGCGCACCGGTATCTCGACGTGCGTCCGCCGGAAAGGGCCGCGGATGAGAGCACAAGTAAGGCAGTCTTCCCCCTGGTGGGCAACATCCACACGCAAGACCCCAATTCGCTGTGCGACACGCCTTCCCAGGCTGCCTGGAGATTCAAACGCCTCCGCCGGCCCACTCTTGCTTCCGACGACCAGCCAGCGCTCTTGAGCATCCCATAAACACAAGGCGGCCGCATCCACATTCAGAAGGGCGCGGCCGCGCTCGGTGACAGTATTCAGAACCTGCGCCAAGTCCAGCTTAGACGAAACGTCTATCCCGGCTTTGTACAAGCTCTCTGCCTCGGCCTGCCGCACTCGTGCCGCCTCGTACAAATGGGCATTTTCAATAGCCAGGCCCACCTCCCGGCCGATGGAGGTCAGCAGATCGAGGCTGGAAGAAGCCAGGTCTCCCGAGTGCCGTGCCGCAATCTCGACGACGCCGACGACGCGATCCTTGGCGACGAGCGGGACGCTCGCAAATTGCACAAATCCCTTGGCGCGCAAGGGGGCTAATTCGGGGCTGGTTTCCCGGTTCAAATCCGGTATACCTTTGGCCTGAGCGGTGGCAGCAACCTGGCCGGCTGTGCCCTCTCCCAGCTTGAGGACGGCGGGTTCCTCAAAGGCCTCAGGAAAGAGCCCGCGGTGGACGACATTCTTTAGGCTGCTGGAATCCGCCTCGACAAGCCATACCCGGCCGGCCCCGGCATGCGTTAGTTCAAGAACGGCATCCAGGACGCGCGAGAGGATCTCGGTCAACTCCAGCGACGAACTAGCAGCCGTCCCTACCCGATTGAGCGCCGTCAATTCGCGTTGGTGCTGGGTAATTTCCCGCTCGTGCGCGGCCCAACTGTCATTGAGAAAGTGGGCATAAAGGAGCGCCGCCGCGGCGGTGAGCACGACGAGGGTGTAGAGGATGGGGAGAGGGAAAAAAGCAGGCAAATAAAAGTAGGCAGCGTACGACAAGGCCGCAACGAAGACGACCGGGCCTAGAATCATAAGCCACCGGAGTGCAATGAGCCGATGGATCACAGGCGAGACCCTCCCCTTTTCGAGCAGTCGTATAGGCATCGAAGGTGGAGTCCGGACACCCACTCGAGAACCAACTGCGATGGCTCGCACACCTACCTACCCAAGTGAGTAGGTGATTGCATTATATGCCCGTTCGTGTAGAAATGCAACACCAGAGAAGCGCGCCCACTGGCGACTGTGGACTTGCGACTGGGGGAGGCGCTGGAGAGAGCCGTTATTCCCACTCGATGGTGCCGGGGGGCTTGCTCGTGATGTCGTAGACAACACGGTTAACCCCCCGGACCTCGTTCACAATGCGGGTACTGATTCGCGCGAGGACCGGATGCGGCAGGCGGGCCCAATCTGCCGTCATTCCATCCGCGCTGGTGACCGCACGCACAGCCACCACGTGGTCATACGTGCGCCCATCTCCCATCACTCCTACCGTTTTCAGAGGAGTGAGAATGGCAAAGTATTGCCAGACGTCACGAGCAAGACCGGCAGCTTCTATCTCCTCGCGCACAATGGCATCGGCCGCCTGCAGGATGGCCAAGCCTTGATCGGTAACCGGCCCAAGGATTCGGACAGCCAGACCCGGACCGGGGAACGGTTGGCGGAAGGCTACTTGCTCCGGCAGCCCCAGTTCGAGTGCAACCGCTCGCACCTCATCTTTGAACAAGTACCGCAGCGGCTCGATCAGCTCAAATTCCAGGTCTTCGGGCAGACCCCCGACATTGTGATGGGTCTTGATCCGAGCGGCGGCTTGCCGTTCGCGACCCCGCGACTCGATCACATCCGGATAGAGCGTCCCTTGCGCCAGATAACGGATGGGTGCGGCATCGGGCGAACGAGTGAGAGCCCGCTCGTGGAGTTCACGCGACGTTTCCTCAAAGACTCGCACAAATTCGGTCCCGATAATCTTGCGCTTGGCTTCCGGATCGACAACGCCGCGCAGTTTGCCGAGGAAGCGGTCCTGAGCTTGTACGGTTACAACTTCCAGGCCCAGTTGACGATGGAACAGATCGGCGACACTGCGCGCCTCGCCGGCCCGCAACAGACCGTGGTCGACAAAGACACACACCAACCGCTCGCCAATCGCACGACCCACCAGGGTCGCAGCAACGGTCGAATCCACACCCCCGCTCAAGGCGCACAGGACACGCGCCGCGCCCACCTGGTCGCGGATGGTCCGGACCGCCGAGTCGATAAAGGCAGCCGGTGTCCAGTCCCCGGAACAGCCACAAATATCGAACAGGAAATGGCGGAGAATCTCCTGTCCCTGCGGCGTGTGGGAGACCTCGGGGTGAAACTGCAAGCCGTAGATTTTTCGTGCGGGATCGGCGACGGCCGCGTACGCACACGTATCGCTGTGAGCGAGGACGCCAAAGCCCTGAGGCAAATCGGTGACCTGATCGCCGTGGCTCATCCAGACTGGAAGCGAAGCCGGCAGACCTGCAAAAAGGGGGGCGGCCTCGTCGACTTGGACGACCGCCGGCCCATATTCCTGCCGCTCGGATCGCGCCACGCGGCCTCCCAGAGCCTGCGCGAGGAGGTGCAAGCCATAGCAGATGCCGAGCAGAGGCACGTGTAGATCGAACATAAAACCGGGGAGAACCGCCGCGCCTTCATCGTAGACACTGGCAGGCCCGCCGGAAAGAATAATGCCCCGCGGCTTCAAGCGCTCGATTTCTTCGCGTGGGGCATCATGGGGCAATAGTTCACAGTAGACGTGGAGTTCACGCACCCTCCTTGCAATCAGTTGGGTATACTGTGAACCGAAATCGAGGATGACTATAGTATCCGGCATAAAGACTGGTCCTCTCGGGGCGGCCTCACGCAAACGTAATGCGGCCGTCCTCCATGCTGGAAATCACGGCGAGGCTCTCAATGGGCACACGGATATCTCGGAGGTTCTGCCGTCCGCATTCGAACTGCTTCTCGACAACCGTGCCAATGCCGACCAACGTGCCATTCACCTGGGTAATCAGCTGGGCGAGTGCACGGATCGTCTGTGCCGTGGCGAGAAAATCGTCGATAATCAACACGCGGTCCTGCGACCTCAGGTACTCGGTCGAAACCATCAACTCGACCATCTTGCCATGCGTTCGAGAGCGAGCCCCCGCGCGCACGATAGCATAGTCCATGGTCAGCGGAGCATGCTTGCGAGCAAAGACGACGGGGATTTCGAGCGCCGCGGCGGTCGCCAAGGCGGGGGCGATACCGCTGGTCTCGGCAGTGAGCACTTTGGTGGGGCCTGTGTACGCCAGGCGCCGCGCCAGTTCTTGTCCTACGCGCACCATGAGCCCAGGGTCAATCTGGTGGTTCAGGAACGAGTCCACCTTCAGAATGCCATTGCCGAGGTCGCGCCCCTCCTTCAGGATACGCTCTTTCAGTTCCTGCATTCTCCCTCCGCTTGTCGTTTCACTGCAGTATAACACGGACGGTTCATTTTATGCAAGGATTTTGCGCCGGCGCAAGTTCTTTTACTCGAAGCGCTCTTGCCCCGCCCCCGCCAATGCGCTCTCGGGATATATTTGCACAGCCCTTCCTTTTGTGATACAATCGAATTAGAGGGGGCGCGAACTGCGAGCCGCGCGCCCAGACGGAAAGGAGTCTCGACATGTTTGGTCTACAGCCGACACATTTGGTCATTATTCTGGTGGTTGCGCTCTTGATTTTCGGCCCTTCGCGTTTGCCGGAAATTGGCCGCGCGATGGGGAAAACCATCCGAGAATTTCAATCCGCGACTAAGGAAGCTACCCAGGGTCTGAGTGCCGAACTGCAGAAACCGGTCGAGCCTGTCGCTGCGGAGCCTCCCAAGAGCCAAACCTCCTGCAAGTCCTGCGGCAAGCCGATGGAGGTTGGCATGAAGTTCTGCCCCGAATGTGGAGCGAGTCAGTAGTTGTCTCCTCCAGAACGCTATCACTACGTCGACCGCTGAAGAGATGCCTCGGGGAGTTTGCCCGCTTGAGCATCTCTTTCCGTCTAATTGGCATCATTTCGGTGAGGAAATCAGCCTAGTATGTCCGAAGAAAAGAGGATGGGATTTCTCGAGCACCTTGAGGAGATCCGCACCCGCCTGATTATCTCCATTATCGCCATCCTGATCACGACCGCCCTCGCCTACGTCTTCTCCGATGCGATTCTGCGCGTTCTTGAAGATCCGGCCTCGTCCGGTGGCAAGTTCGTGCTGTACGCCTTTAGTCCGATGGACGGTTTCATGATCCGCTTCCGGGTGGCCCTTTACGGAGGGATCGCCCTCGCCGCGCCGGTCTGGATCTATCAGATTCTGCGGTTCATAGAGCCCGGCCTGCTGCCGAACGAAAAGCGCTTTGTTATCCCCGGGGTCGCCGCGATGGTCATCCTCTTTCTTCTGGGGAATGGCTTTGGGTACCTGATGCTGCGCAATATGATGAGCGTTTTGTTCGTCATGTTTGGGAGCGAGCTGAACTACTTTCCGAGCGCCGATCAATACATTTCTTTCGTCGTCTACTTTCTGATCGCGACTGGCATCGCTTTTGAGCTTCCGATTTTGATGTTATTGATGATCAAGCTCGGCTTGGTCTCGCCCCAATTCCTGCGCAAGCAACGCCGCTATGCCTACTTTGTCATCTTTCTCTTTGCCGAATTGATTACCCCGGTTTCTGATCCCATCGTGGCCCCGCTCGTCGTCATGATTCCGATGGTCTTGCTCTTCGAGGCGGCCCTCTTTCTGTCCAAGTTCATGGTTCCCAAGCCCGCCCCGTCGACGGCGATGGCCACATCCACTGGCGCAAGAAAGTAGCATCCTCAATAATAGAGCAACGCGGGAGACACTCATCTCCCGCGCTGTTTTGTGTTTTTCCTTCAACCGTTGCAGGTCCGGCTGTTTCGGAACTGTCCCGGTTTCAGCCCGCTGCTTACGGCGTGGACTCGCCCGCCGGCTGATCGAACAGCATCGCCGCTTCCCACGCCTTGTAGGAACTGCGCACCAGCGGCCCTGACGCCACGTATTGGAATCCGAGTTTCAGGCCCTCTTCCTTGTAGCGCGCGAACTGCTCCGGACGGACGTATTCCACGAGCGGGACGTGCCGCTTCAAATGCGTCGGCTGCAGATACTGGCCGATCGCGAGCAAGTCCACCTTGGCCGCGCGCAGGTCCCGCATCGTTTCGACGACTTGCTCCGGTGTCTCGCCCATCCCGACCAGGATGGAGCTCTTGGTCTTGCGGCCAGGATCGATTTCCTTGACCATGCGCAGGACGTTCAAGGTTTGATCATACCCTGCCCGCCGGTCGCGTACGACATGCGTCAGCTGCCGCACGGTCTCGATATTCTGCCCAAAGACCTCCGGCTTAGCCTCGACGACCTTTTGGACATGCTCACGCACGCCCCGAAAGTCCGGAGTGAGGACTTCGACGATGGTTCGGGGTGAATGTTCCTTGATTTGGCGAATGGTCTCGGCGAAAACTCCGGCACCGCCATCCGGCAGATCGTCCCGGTCCACAGACGTGATGACGACATAGTTGAGCTTGAGCTCGGCAATCGCTTCGCCCACCCGTCGCGGTTCCTCGGTGTCCACAATTCCACGCGGGTTGCCGGTCTTGACAGCGCAAAACCGGCAGGCGCGGGTGCAAGTGTCCCCGAGGATCATGAGAGTCGCCGTTCCGGCCCCCCAGCATTCGCCGATGTTCGGGCACAGGGCTTCTTCGCAGACAGTGTGGAGAGCCAGCCCGCGCACCAAACCCTTCAAGTGAGTATATCTCTCCCCGATCGGCGCTCGCACGCGGATCCAGTCAGGATGGCGCGGCCGGGGCGGCGCGGGCGGGGCAGTAACGTTCGGTTCTATCATACTAACGGAGATACCTGTTCATGATTTGCGTGACCCCATAGTCTGGCTTGGCATTCTTCTCTCGGATCGCTTGCATGCTTTCGTCATAGGTGGGGCGGCGCTGTTGATAAAAGATGCCCAAATACAAGGACTCTTCGTTCATCGCCAGCTCCATCGCCTTGACACGGTTCGAGGCATCATGCCCGGCCGGCAGGGGTGCCGTGATTTTCTTAAAATGATCGTAAGTGTCGTAGAAGGTGACGCATGGCGAAAGGACCTGAACGAAGGAAAATCCCTTATGGGTCATCGCCGCCTTGATCAGCTCGACAAGTTCTTTCGGCTTGGACGAAAAGCCTCGCGCGACAAAGGATGCATTATAGGCCAGCGCCATCTGGATCGGATCAATCGGATTGTCCACGGTACCGTACGGCGATGCCTTTTTCTCCAGCCCGAAGGGGCTCGTCGGCGAGGGCTGCCCTTTCGTCAACCCGTAGATCTCATTATCCATAACGAGATAGGTGATATCGATGTTCCGACGGGCCGCGTGCGGCAAGTGTCCCATGCCGATGCTAAAGGCATCGCCGTCACCGCCCGCGGCGACGACGACCAACTCGGGATGGGCCATCTTGATTCCGGTCGCGAGCGGCAGGACGCGCCCGTGCGTGCCGTGCAGGCCATAGGCATTCACAAATGCCGGGAACCGTCCCGAACAGCCGATGCCGGACGCGACGACCAGCTGCTCGGGCGGAATGTGCAATTCGGAAATCGCCTTGTAAAAGCTGGAAAGGACCCCAAAATCACCGCAACCGGGACACCAGATCGGATGCACGTCGCTCTTATAGTCATTCGGCGTCAAGTTCACCGGTTCAAAACTCAACGTCTGCGGTTTTAAGGTGGAAATCATTCTATAACCTCCGCGCCGACTAGGGCGCCTGCTTCTTTACATCGATACCGGGGCCCTCGCCAACGGCGACCCCCTTGCCCAGGCTGGAATAGACCTCTTTGATCTTGTCATAGATCTCGTGCGCGGCAAAGGGTACGCCGCCATATTTGCGCAAGCTGACGACCCCGCGCCAGAACTCGGCCTGGATCATGCGCGCATACTGCCCCGTGAAATTCAGCTCCGGAACGATCACCGCCTCGCGATCTTGAATGAATTTGCCGATGACATCAGATGGCAGGGGAAAGATCATCTTGGTATAGAGAACCGCCACCTTCATTCCTTCCGCTTGAGCCCGGTCGACTGCCTCGCGCACCGGTCCAATCGTCGAGCCCCAGCCGACGATCGCGACCGGCGCCGCGGGATCTCCGAACCGCTCAAACATATCCCACTTGACGGCATCCTCGACGGCGCCCCGAATCTTGCGGGCGCGCTTTTGCATGTTCTCCGTATGCTGTTCGGGAGTGTATTCCGGGGCGCCGCTCGGTTCGTGCTCCAAGCCTTCGGCGACATACTGGCCGTCCTTCATTCCGGGCAAAGACATGGGCGAGACGCCCGAAGGCGTGTTCGCATAGCGCTTAAAGGACCCTTGACCGTCGGCACTGGGATCCCACACCAGTCGGGATTCCAGGTGGACGCGGGACAGATCAAAGGGCGGAATCGTCTGCACGCGGACCGACATGTCCTGATCGCTCAGGAAAATGACCGGGGTCTGGTACTTTTCGGCCAGATTGAAAGCGTTGATCATCTGGTAGAAATTGTCTTCGACGGAGACGGGCGCCATCACGATGCGCGGCGCGTCGTCGTGGGCGCCAAAGACAGAGATCCGCAGGTCGCCCTGGGAGACTTTGGTGGGCAACCCCGTGGAGGGACCGGCGCGCTGAACGTCCACCACGACGATGGGGATTTCGGTCATCGTGGCATGGCCGATGAGCTCGGTCATGAGCGATAGACCCGGACCGGAGGTCGCCGTCATCGATCGGACGCCCGTGTAGGAGGCGCCGAGCGCCATACCAATCGCCGCCATCTCGTCTTCCGCCTGAATCAAGGTGCCGCCTACCCGCGGGAACTCGCCGGCGAGAAATTCCATAATATCCGAGGCGGGCGTGATGGGATAGCCTGCATAAAAGCGGCATCCGCCCGCGATGGCACCCATGGCGAGAGCCTGGTTGCCGCTGATGACGAGCCGCTCTTGCCCTTTCGCCTCGGCGAGCGGCGACAAATGATAGGGCGACTCTTTGGTCACCTTCTGCTCGATGTAATCGTAACCGGTCTTGAGCGCGAGGAGGTTCTGATCGAGCATTTCCTTCTTGCGGCCCAATTGCCGCTCGACGACGGCCGTGGCTATATCGTAGGACAGATCGAACAGCTTGACCATAGCGCCGATAGTGATAATGTTCCGGCCGCGCTGGAAATTGATCGACTTGGCCAGGTCGTTGAGGGGGAGTGCATATTGGCTGACCCCGTTGGTCTCGGGCGGCCGGCTGTCGTTCGAATTAAAGATCAGGATCCCGCCCGGCCGAATCAGTTTATAGTAGCGATCGATCGATTCCTGATCAAATGCAATGAGCATATCGAGATCATCGCCCTGCGACCATACGGTCGTCGGGGCAATCCGCGCTTGGAACATGACGTGGCCGCCCTTGATTTCCGCCGGGATCGTCCGCGTCGTATAGACTTCCAGTCCCGCGTAGGCCGCCATCCGGGCAAAGACTTCGCCGGTCGTCACAATGCCGCCGGTCGCCGAATCGCCGCCCACCCGAACTGTCAAATCCTTGCCGGGCATGAGATATTCCTCCACAAAAACGCGGGGCGCTCTGCCCCGCGCGACTAGTTTTGGGTCGACCCGCCGCAACTGCTGCAGGTCCCACCTCCGCAGGAGCTGCAACCTCCCCCGCCACCCAACGTCGAAACGCTACCCCCATCGCCGTGGCTGAACGCGAGCACCTGAGAGATCTGGCGCGCGACATGGTCGCCGTGACACTCGGGGCACGCGGTCGGGCTGTCGATTTCCTTCATCGAACGCCGAACTTCGAAGCGGGCTTGGCAGTCTTTACAGACATATTCGTAAAGTGGCATGAGCTAATCCATTCGAACCAGAATTGTACACTCTATTATCGCTTTTTGACCCTCGTCCGTCAAGTACGCGTCCAGCGCTTGCAGAGGTCGGGAGGACAGCCCTGTATACCCCAAAGCTATCCGGTCTTGTTGAAGAGGATGGCCTGGCGCACCTCGACGATGGCCTTGGTGACTTGGATGCCGCGCGGGCAAGCGGTCGAGCAGTTGAAAATCGTGCGGCAAGTAAAGACGCCGCCCTTTTCCCCCATCTGGGAGAGCCGCTCGGCCGTCGCCTGGTCCCGAGAATCAAAGATAAAGCGGTGCGCCTGCACGATCATGGCCGGGCTCACAAACTCCTTGTCCGCCCAGAAGGTCGGGCACGAGCCCGTGCAGGCGGCGCACAAGATGCACTTGGTCGTATCGTCAAACCGTGCCCGGTCCTCCGGCGACTGATAGCGCTCCTCTTCCGGTTCCGGGTCGTAGTTGATGAGATAGGGTTTGAGGCTACGGTACTTTTCAAAGAACCCTTCCATGTCGACGACGAGGTCTTTGATCACGGGCAAGCCGCGCAGTCCCTCGACCGTAATCACCTTGCTCTCCTTTAACGCATCCTTGAGGAGCAGCTTGCAGGCGAGGCGGTTGCGGCCGTTGATGACCATTGCGTCCGAGCCGCAAATACCGTGGGCGCACGACCGCCGGTACGTGAGTGAGCCGTCGACGTTCCACTTGATATAGTTCAGCCCATCGAGGATACGATCCGTCGGCTCCATTTCGGCGGCATATTCGCCCCAATAGGGCTTTGGGTCTTTTTCGGGGTTAAAGCGCTTGATCCTGAATTGAACTTGCATTGCTCTTGTCCTCCGTCCTTGGATGACGCCTTACGAACAAAGGCACGAGACCCAGTCCGCTCACGGCCAAGTGGCCCGTTGAAACGTGATCCGATAGTTTACATGCCGATTTTCCGGCATAATCATTCCGGCCATCTGATCGCTCGGGTACCCATCGGCAACAATCTCGGCGGCGTAGGCATCTCCGAACATGGGAAAATCGTAATTGCAGTCGCAGAGGTCGCCTGCCGGTTTTTCAGACGGATATTCCGAGATCCCGCTAAAAGCGCCTGTAAAGTGTGCCTGCTTGCCAGTCAAGCGGTTACCGTATTCGTCGACGGTCTTGACATAGATCGTGTGATCATTCCCCGATTCGTACCAATCTTGAAAAACCACGCTAACCACTCGCCAGAATTTCTGACTGTGCCCGACAGTTGCCGGGATGATTCTGACGTTTTCGAGACCGGAGAGACCTCCGGGACCCAGGCGAGGGTCCCAGTAGATCGGCGGCAGGCTGCCCGGCGGCGGAGGCGGCTCTTGGCGGGAGACAATGGGCACGTAGAGTTTGAAAGCCGCGGCGGCCATTACGGATGGCTGGCTCGAGGCAGCCGGCGGATGGTGGGATGAGAACGCCGCGGCAGCAGTCGGCTCTCTCCCCGCATTCGGAGCAAGCCAGATGATGAGCGCCGTCACCATCAGAGCGCCGAGCTTGAGCACCATTTGCCACCGCGCATCGCTGTATCGCTGGATGCTCGCCTCGCCTCATTATGGATGGAGATTGCTCTACTCGCCTACGTGGCTCTCCTTGTATCTCAATAGCCTAACGTCTTTGTTTTCATGCCAAGCGGGACAGGATCTCCGCCGGTACCTGCGCTTTCAGCTCCGGATAAGCTTCCAACAATCGCGCGATATCCAGCAGGTCTTTCTGCTGCTTCGTTTTCCGCCGGGTCGGGTCTTGCGCGGCCCAGATCTTGCCTCTCAGAATATCTTCTAGGCTCGCCACCGGCAAGACGAGGCCCAACACCTCGCGGGCGGCTGAGCGGTCCACAAAATCAGAGTACCTAGGGTCCGTCTGTACTTGAACCCGAAGATCAGACCCGGCAAGCGAGACGTTCAACCTATGCGGGAATCTTTTGACATTGAACTCTTGCTGCAACAGCGTTTCTACGGTGCCCATCTGGTCAACCGCAACGGCCAAATCTAGGTCAAGACTCACCAGAGGCTCCACATAGGCGTTGACAGCCTGACCACCAATCACACAGTATCGAATGCCGTGCTCACTGAGCAGAGCAATAATCCGGCCGAGCAGGTCCGATTGGTCCACAGTAACGGCTTTCCAAAAAGCGAGCGCCTTCATGGTCGTTAATACTTGCGTTCCTTGGGCTCAAAGCGGGTGATGACGACCGGTTTGTATTTCAACTCGATCTTGCCGTCCCGCTTGTAGGCGAGGGTATGCTTGAGCCAGTTCGCATCGTCGCGCTTGGGGTAATCTTCCCGCGCGTGCGCGCCGCGCGATTCCGTGCGCGCGGCCGCGCTGACGGCGGTCACTTCCGCCAAGTCCAGCAGATATCCCAGCTCCAGCGCCTCCAGCAAGTCGGAATTGAACTTTTTCGTGTGGTCCTGGATAGCAATGTTCTGATAGCACGCCTTGAGTTCTTTCAGAATGTCCTGTACTTCTTGCAAACTGGCGGCACTGCGAAAGACGCCGCACTTGGCCGTCATCGCTTCCTGCATCTTGCGCCGGATCTCTCCGGGGGACTCTTTGCCGGTGCTGTTGTACAATCGCTCCACTTCTTGCCGCGCCGGCTCTTCGGGGTTCGGCGGCAGTGATGGGAAATCCGTTTGCCGAACGTACTCGGCCGCGCTCCGGCCGGACCGCCGTCCGTACACGAGAATGTCCACGAGCGAGTTGGTGCCCAGGCGGTTGGCCCCGTGGACGGAGACACAGGCGCACTCGCCCGCGGCATAGAGACCGGGGAGCACCGTGTTCTTTTCGTCGATAATCACGCGGCCGTCGACATCCGTCGGCATCCCGCCCATCGCATAGTGCGCGGTCGGCTGGGTCGGCACCAGTTGCTTCATCGGGTCCACGCCCAAGTACAGTTCCATCATCTCGATAATATCGGGCAACTTGTCGCGCAATTCCTTTTCGGTGACCTGCTTGCCGCCCGGCGCGCTCTTGTACTTGTTGATGGACTCGGGACGGATGTCGAGATACAAATAGTCCCCGCCGCCGATGCCCCGCCCCTCGTTTATTTCCTGCTGCATATAGCGCGAGATCATATCGCGCGGGGCGAGGTCCATCATGGTCGGCGCGTACCGGGCCATAAAGCGCTCACCCTTGTCGTTGATGAGCACGCCGCCTTCGCCGCGCGCCGCCTCGGACATGAGGATGCCCATCTTGTAGATGCCGGTCGGATGAAATTGGAAGAATTCCATGTCTTCCAGGGGGTATCCGTGGCGATAGAGCATCGCAACGGGGTCGCCGGTCAAGCTGAGCGCGTTCGACGTAATTTTGAACATCTTGCCGAACCCGCCGGATGCCACGATCACAACCTTGGCATGGAAAATATGCAGCTCACCTGTCAGGATTTCGATGGCGACCACACCCCGGCAGACGTTGTCCTGGATGATAAAGTCCAAGACCTGGAACTCGTCAAAAAAACGGGTCTCGTGCTTGATGCACTGCTGGTAAAGGGTCTGCAAGATCATGTGGCCCGTGCGATCGGCCGCGTAGCACGAGCGGCGCACCGGACCTTGACCCAAGTGGTGGGTGTGACCGCCAAACCGCCGCTGGTCAATCTTGCCTTCCGGCGTGCGGTTAAACGGCAATCCCATGTGCTCCAGTTCGTAGACGGTCTCGATGGCCTCACGGGCGAGGATTTCCGCGGCGTCCTGGTCGGTGAGATAATCGCCCCCCTTGACCGTATCGAACATGTGCCATTCCCAGTGGTCTTCTTCCAGATTTCCAAGGGCGGCGCCGATGCCCCCTTGGGCGGTGCCGGTGTGGGAGCGCGTCGGGTATAGCTTGGTGAGGACAGCCACGTTGACCTTGTCGCGTGCGAGTTCCAATGCCGCCCACAAACCCGCTCCACCTGCCCCAACAATCACCGCGTCAAAGCGATGAACCTGCGTCATTTCAGCCCCTTTGTTCAGACGTCAGACTATCGATATCAGACCAAAGACATCAGATAGCTGAAAACAGACCATTCGCAGCGGTTCCGAGACGGCAAGCCCCCCGTCTGTCGTCTGATGTCTGTTGTCTGACTTTTTCATCTTGAAAGCGTGCCGGGGTTGAATACAAAGATAATATACAACCCCAGGCCCAGGAGGACGAACCATAGGAGTAAGAGCAAGATTTTTAAAAAGGCGCGCCACCCGGGCGAATGGAAATAGTCATCCATCACCATCCGTGTGCCGTTCATGCCATGGGTAAACGCGAACACGAGGAGAAGCGAGTCATACGTGCGCCAAAAGGCGCCCTGGGCGGGGTCAGTCCAGCGGCTCACGATGGTGCTGAAATCGATCGCTTCCACGCTGATCACAAAGTGAAGCCAGAACATGTGAAAGAGAGCGAGAAGAATGAGGAGGACGCCCGACACGCGCATAAAGAGCCACATGTCGAATTCAAAGCCGCTGCGCGGGCGGCCGCGCGAGCGTGCCAGATCGGTCATGGCTTGTCCGTAATTTCCGCCGCTCACCTGCACATCGGCGGTCCCAAACGGGACAAAAGTGCCCACCGCTGCGGCCGCGACGGGAAGCGCAAGCACGGCGAGGGTGAGCGCGAAACCACCGGCGACGCCGTAGAACTCTCTGGCGAGAAGGGTCCCGCCCGGGACGAAGAGAAGAACAAAAATGATCCCCTGGATGGAAAACAGCTGCCTGTGCAAAGGTACGAGGGAAGGCCAAAAGTCCATGATGATCAGGCGGATTCCGTTGATCCCATGGTAAAGCAGTCCAAAGAGGAGAAAGAGATCGAGGATACGCACCGCCGGGCCTTTGTAAAGAAAAAGTAGGTCGTTGAACAATCCGGGGCCAAAGCCGGCGAGGAAAATATCAAATATGTGCAGCGCGAGAAAGAGCACCACTCCCAGTCCGGCGACCCGATTGACAATCCAGGCCCACTGGTCAATTCCGCCGCGGTAGCGGAACACGCTGTAGCCGACGCGTAGTGCATTGATCACGTATGCCTCCCCCTGCATGCATGAAACGTGGTATCGATTATACGCTGTCGAAAAGGAAAAGTCAACGAAAAATCAAACGGCTGCTCGGCGGCGTTGGGCCACGTGGACTCGCGTTGTTCGTGACTGCAGGTCTCTGTTATCCGACCGGAAGCTTCTCCTTGGAGGCGGGCCGGGGAGCACCGCCTTGAAAAACCGGCACGCGTTCGTGGTCTTCGGTCAGGCGATAGAGGTCCTCGGGCTTTTCCAGCCGATCGGTGAACAACACGCCGTCCAGGTGGTCGATCTCGTGTTGCAGCGCGCGCGCCATCAGTTTCTCACCCTTGACGCGTACCTCTTTACCTTTGCGGTCCAGACCTTTGACTGTCACCTTCATTGCCCGCCGGACCATCCCCACATAGCCGGGAATGGATAGGCAACCCTCCTCGCCGAACTGTTCCCCTTCGGCTTTGACGATCTCGGGGTTGATCAAGATGACCTGTTTCCCACCCTGAGGTTCTTCCTCGTCCTCCGGCATTTCGATCACGAGCGCGCGCAAGCTGACGCCGATCTGAGGTGCCGCGAGACCCAGGCCGTTCGCCCCCCGCATGGTCTCGAGCATGTCTTCTATTAATTTCTGGGTGGACCCGTCCACCCGTTTCACTTTTTTCGCTTTTTGTCGCAGCACCGGCTGTTCCGATGTCAAAATCTCACGTATGGCCATTCTTCACCTTGTGTATAAGAGAGCACCATCACTCCGCAACCTCACGGGTCGCGCTGGCGAGCCCCTCAGCCCGGTTTGAACGCCGGCACGCCATCTTCGGGGGGCGCGACGAGGGCCGCCGGGACGCCGAGCTTTCCCGCTATGGTTTGAGAGAGATGATTGAGCTTGGCTTTGTCGAGAGCGACTATAGTTTCGACGACCTGCCCCGTAGAGTCAATCAGAAAGAGCGTGGGGACGAATTGAGGATCATACAAACGCGACACCCGCCAATCGGCATCGATCAAAACCGGGAAGGTGCTCCCCCGCTCGGCGGCAAATCCCTTTGAAGCCTGGCGGCTGTCCTGAGAGATGCCCCAGACGCCAAGCCCGGCAGCATGATAGGTACGGTGTAACTTGTCCACGTACGGCCAAATCGCCACGCAGGTCGGACAGGTGGTTTTGAAAAAGACGGCGAGCGTTAGCCGCGCGCCGTTTTGGTTGAGCGTGTAGGATTTTCCGTCAATCCCGCTCAAAGAAAAGGGAGGAGCGGATTGACCCGTACTGAGTGTCGGCATAGCTATTGTCGATCATCTTGCAACAGGGTGCTTCGCAGCCGCGGAGCACCCTGTACTGATGGAATCACGCACTGGCCTGCTTTTTTGCTTTGGCCGCTTCTTTGATGCGACGGTCAGCCTCTTCATGCTCCCAGTCGGTCGGACGAATCTTGGAATAGTACGTCGTCGACTTGAGCAGCGCCGTCATGTCGTAAATATGGCTCACATGGCGCTCGTAGTTGGCGAGCTCATAGTCGTGGTCCATCTTGATGGCATCAAAGGGACAGAACTCGGCGCAATAACCGCAATTCATGCAGACGTCGATATCGATATAGAATTCGGCCGCCTTGGGTCGCGGCTTGCCTTCGGGCGTTTGGGCCCGCACAATCCAGATGCACTGCGGAGGACACGCCTTGGCGCAAATCCCGCACGCGGTACAGCGCTCGTAGCCGATGGCCTCTTTACCCGTCTTTTCGTCGATGACGGGCTTGCCCGTCTTTTCGTCGACGACCGGTTCATAGACCAGAAAAGGAAGGAAACGAAAGTTTTCCGGCGGCTCCAGCTTTTCTTCCGGATACTGAACCGTGAAAATGCCGGAAGTGCGCACACTCTGTCGTTCGGCGAGCGCCTTGTCGTCATAGGCTCGGCCGAAATGCTTGAAATCCCCGATATAGGTTCCCACAAAGTGGCGCATCGTGATCCCGAGGCCACGCATCAGACCTAGACCAAAACTCATTTTTCCCCATCCTCCACGTTGAGGTTCTATGACATCCTTTCGCCCCGTGAGGCGGCCTCACCGGAAGGCACCGGTTGGACCTACCGGTCCACCTCGCCCATTGTGATGTCGA
>JAMCQI010000036.1 GCA_023381515.1 Chloroflexota bacterium
GGTCGGCAGAGTAAGTTTCATCTCGTTAGGGAGCCGCTGCGCTCTTTGCGCAGGGGATAGGGAGAGTTTTGTCTCTCTCCAAGTGTGCCAAGTCACTCGTTGGGTCTTGACAACCCAATCCATCTGTGCGCCCCCCCTTTAGCCGAAGATTAACAGCGATCGAAGCCCTGCTATAATGAGGCTAGTTGGGTCGGTAGAGCCCCGATTCCAGGGGCGGCGCGGCGACCAAAATCACGCTCAAAAAGTTGCCGCCGAGCAACCGACGCCCGTCGCTCCTGCTATGATAAAAGAACGTAGTCGGTGTTCCATATCCGACTACCTTTTTGCCCTCCCCGAAATGCCCAGCTCGTGTCCGCTAACCCTAGTCTCACCCTCACCGGGAAGAAATCGAGCCACCGAAACCCGAAGGCAAAACACAATCGAACGACAACATGATCAATTGCCTGAGAGGTTTTCCTGAGCTTCTCCCGGGTCGTGTCGTCCCATTTGTCCCAAGGAGATGCCAGCGGTTCCCCATACAAGACCGTTGGCCCGATTATCCCCATCTATGAATCGGCTCTACGATTTCACTCGAGATTCGATATGCTGTCGGGTACATACAATAAAATGCTTTGCGGCATCGGATAATTTAGCGCCCTTGAGGTAGCATAGGCTGACCTGCGAAATCACACTGGGCGAGACCTCCACAATGACCACTTTCGGACTGGAGACATAGAGCGCTAACTGTTTCATTAGCAGAGCGACTCCCATTCCCTTGGTCACCAATTCGACCAGATTCTCGAACTTGTCATCGGCAAGGACCACATTCGGCTCAAACCCACATTTCTTGCAGGCATTTCTGAATAGCACGTTCAGAGCCTTGTGTTCTTCTGGCAAAAGAAGATCCTCCCTCGCAAGCATCCGCAGCGGAATCGTTTTGTGCTTGGCCAACGGGTTGGTGACCGGGAGCACCGCGACCATAGGATCGATCGTAAAGGGTATTCTGACGAGATCATTTTCCACCTCCTCGACAAAACGAATAAAGGCAAGATCACATTTCTTTTGTCGGAGCATTCCCTTCAAGTCTTCTGAACCAGCCGGTGTTACACGGAGTGTCGACTGTGGACGGCTTTTCTTGAAATTGCCCAGGACCTGTGGGATATCGTATTGTGCCATAGCACGGATGGAACCCACGGTCAGAGTTTCTCGGTCGGCTGCTAGATTACTCTCCAAGTCAGCGGTGTACTTGTCCTGAAGCTCGATGATCTGCTTCGCGTAGGGTAACAACAACTGACCGAACTTGGTGATCTCAACTTTTCGCGAAGTCCGATCAAAAAGACGAACACCCAATTCCGATTCGATATTTCTAAGATGCTTCGACACGGTCGATTGTGAGGAAAAAAGATGGTTGGCGGCTTCGACAAAATTTCTGGTTTCCGCAAGAACCACAAAGTCCCGCAAGTAGTTGGTTTCCATCCGTCTCACCTGCCCGTTCAGCTATTCCAAAGTGGAATAGATCATATCTAAAATCGAATCGCTTGTCAAAGATTGATGATTTATAATGTAGGATATCGAGACGTGACCGAGTTGAAAAACTTGGTTTACGAGCCTTGATTGTGCCTAGACCCTTCTTTCTTCGACTGGCCTCAACTTCTAGCACCTGCTCGATCCCATCCACACTGCAACAGGTGGAACACTGTTCCCAATGTCCGTAGAGCGGTTGAGCGACTCGACGGATCCGCGGCCAGGCGGTGTTTGCATGTCCATCCTGTTGCTTTCTGACACCTGATATCGAGTCATGTTTTTCCTGCAATAGTGGCTACGTCCCACACCCATGCTGATTCAAGGATGAACTCTCCGCTAATGTTTCCTCGCCTGTGAGCGCGTGCTGTTTGGCAGCCTGACGGGCCCTGCCAGAGGAGGTGAAGACTCGCATAACCTGGCGTCTGTACGAACATCCGAGTTCGGTTGGGTTCGACAGCGGAAAGAAAGTATCTGCACCTTGATTCGCTCGTTACCACAAGGAGGTATCCGATGTCTCTCAAGAAACTGACCCGCCGCGAGTTCCTGTGGCTGTCAGTCGTCTCCGCAACCGGCGCGATCGTTGCGAGTTGCTCGCCTACCCCTGGTCCCACTACTGCTCCTCCCCCAGCGTCCACCGCCGCGCCCGCCATGCCAACCACTGCGCCGACGGCTGCCCCCGCCGCCAAGAACCTTGGCAAAGTGAGAATCAGCCATGCGCAAGTGGGCATCTTCCGCCTGCCCGTCTATGTCGCGCTGCAAAACGGCTACTTTAAAGATGAAGGCCTCGACGTCGAGATTATTGATTCCAAGTCCGGGTCAGACGCGATGAAGATGCTTGCCGGAGGCGCGGTCGAATTCTCGACCGGTCAGCTCCTCGACGCGGCGAACCTGCAAAGAGAGGGTATTGATGTCAAGGGCATTGCTATTCTGACCAACCGGATGACCAACTCCATCATCGTGAAAAAGGCGCTGGCCGGCCAGATCAAGAGCTTTAGAGACCTGACGGGACAGAACCACACAATCGGTATCACCAGCGTAGGCTCTGGCACCTGGCAATTTGCGGTCTACATGGCGCAAAAGGATGGGGTGAAGAAAGAAGACCTCAATCTTGTCTCCGTCGGAGCTGGAACCTCCGCAATTCAGGCGATGGAGGCCGGCAAGCTCGACGCGATGTCCATGGCTGACCCCGAAAACTATGTGCCCGTCGCCGACGGCTACGCGGCGTTCCTGTACGATATGGCCGATGTGGCTCAGCACAAGAAGTATATCGGGGATACCTATCTCAACAACCAGATGATGACCCGAGGCGACTATATCAAATCCAACCCCGAGATGGTTCAAGCGTTTGTCAACGCCATTCAACGAGCGATCGTTTGGGACACTGGCCGCGCACCCGAGCAGATCGCTCAAGTAATTATGGGTTATCAGGGTTGGCAGGGAACCGACCAGAAGGTGCTAATAGCCATGCTCAAGCGCGGCGCCAGCGGGAACCCCAAGACGGCGCTCATCGAGAAAGACGCCTTCGACAATGCCATCAAGCTTCCGCTCGCCGTCGGCGCGATCAAAGAGACAATGCCATACGAGCAACTGGTTAACGTCGAATTTGCTCAGAACGCGATCAAGAAGTATCCTCCGGCAGGTTCATGAACGAAGGCTAGATTGTGTGGTGGTCCGGTTGATATTGTTTGGCTGCCCGACCCGCGCCTTGCCCCTGGCTCGCGCCGCGGGTGGCGCGGCGTCACCCGGACCACCGCAAATGCAAGGTCGGCAGGACCATCCCAAGAGAAGGAAGAATGATGGGTAACTCGAGCGAACCTGCGGTCAAGTTCGTCGGGCTTACGAAGAGTTTCGTCACCAGGGATGATACGATTGTACACACGCTCCAGGACGTCAGCTTCGAGGTGGCATCGGGCGAGTTCGTAGCGATCGTCGGTCCCAGCGGTTGCGGCAAGAGCACCACGCTCAACGTCCTGGCGGGCATCCTGCCGGCGACGCGCGGGCAAGCGCTGATCCGCGGTCGTCCGCTCGCCGAGGCGCGCCTCGACATCGGCTATGTGTTCCAGCAGGACACTGTGCTCCCCTGGAAGCGCGTCGAGGACAACATCGCGACCGGTCTGGCTTTGCGCAAGGCGCCGGTCGCCGATCAACGACGTCGCGTGGCGGAGTTAATAGAAATCATGGGGTTGCGAGGCTTTGAACACGCCTATCCGAACGAGCTTTCAGGTGGGATGCGCAAGCGCGTGGCGCTGGCGACCGTGCTGGCCTACAATCCATCCCTTCTGTTGATGGATGAGCCGTTCGGTGCCCTAGATGCCCAGACCCGTGTGGTGCTGCAGGAGGAACTGCTTCGTGTATGGGAACTCAACCGCAAGACCGTTCTCTTCGTCACTCACGATCTGTCGGAAGCGATTCTCCTGGCCGACCGAGTGATTGTGATGACCGCTCGTCCAGCCCGCGTCAAGAGTCAATACACGGTGGATTTGCCCCGGCCGCGAAGCGTAACCCAAGGCCGCCTCAATCCCCGCTTCGACGAACTGTTCTTCACGATCTGGAATGACTTGCGGGTTGAGATAACTCATCAGACGGGGGAAGAGATCGAATGAGTGTGAAAGCCCACGCGCTGCAACAGGCCCTGACCGCCGAAGATCAAGAGCTACTCCGGAAGCTGGCCGCCGAACGCCGCAGGGCTGCGCGCACGAGGTTGCTGGACCGTATCGTGCTGATCGTGGTGCTGCTAGCCATCTGGGAGGGCATCGTGCGGGTTGGCTGGGTCCACCCATTCTTCATCAGTCAACCCTCACGCATCTTCGCGGATCTTGGCAAGCTCATCTTGACAGGCTATATCTTCCCGCATCTGGCTATCACGCTGTACGAGACGCTGGCAGGCTTGCTGCTGGGCCTCGTTCTCGGAATGGCCACTGGCCTGCTCTCTGCGATCTCGCGCCGGGTCGGGGATGCGATGGAGCCGATTCTGGTGGCGTTCAACTCTATGCCTCGTATCGCCATCGCTCCACTCTTCCTGATCTGGTTTGGGTTCGGGGTGGAATCCAAGATTGCGCTTGCCGCTATGGTCGTCTTCTTTATCATCTTCTTCAACGTCTTTTCCGGCGTGCGCAGTGTTGAGCCCGCCTTAGTTAACAGCATTCGTACGATGGGCGGAACGAATCGTGACGTGATACGTTTGGTGATTCTCCCTACGACCTATGCGTGGGTGTTTGCCGCGATGAAAACGAGCATCTCCATGGCCCTGGTCTCGGCGGTGGTTGGTGAGTTTGTCGGGTCAACGGCCGGCGTGGGGTGGATTATGACGCAAGCCAGCGGCGTGAACGACACCACTCGCCTCTTCTCTACAATGGTCGTTCTGGCGATTGTGGGCGCGCTGTTGTTTGTCGCGGTGCGTTGGATTGAAGATCGGATGCTGCGCTGGCGGTCGAGTGTGGAGTTATAGGGCAGCGGGTATGACCCTGGTCGAGCAGCTCGGCAACTGGATAAACGAGTTTCGAGCCGGTGAGATTCCGCCCGACGTCGAATCTCAGGCAAGCTTGCTCATTTTGGACTCTGTTGGCTGCGCCCTGGCGGCAGTGCCTGAGAGCACTTCCCAGGCTACCATCCGCGCTGTGGAGCAACTGGGGGGTATCCCGGAATGTACGATCATCGGAACGAGCACGCACACCTCGGCAGCAAATGCCGTGCTCGCGAACGGCGCGCTCATCCGGACGCTTGATCTCAACGATCTATATTGGGGACCAGGGTCGGGCGGACATCCAAGCGACAACATCGCGGTGGGTTTGGCAGTGGGCGAGCAACAAGCCTCATCAGGTCGCGACGCGTTGACGGCAATCATCATGGGGTATGAACTTTATTGTCGCTTGCAAGACCTCGCACCTGAATCGAGTCCCTGGGATCACGTGACCGCGTCAAGCCTGGTCGCGCCCGCGGTTGCCGGGCGTCTCATGGGATTGACCACCGACCAGCTATCGCACGCCCTGGCTTTCAGTGTTGCTCACGGCAACACCTTGGAGGCTGTCCGGAGGGGGCAGCTTTCCACAGCCAAATCGCTTGCCAACGCGCTCGTCGCACACACGGGAGTAGTGGCGACAGCACTTGCCGCCCAGGGACTCACGGGTCCATTGGGGGTACTGGAGGGACCTCGCGGGTTTGGTCATGTGGTTTTGGCCGGCGCGGACCTCAGCCAGCTCATTGCGCCAGTAGAGGGGCAGTACCGATTGATGTCCGTCAGCATCAAAGCGTATCCATGTATTGGCACTGCCCAGAGCGCAGTTGCCGCCGCACTGCAAGCCCGAGTTAGCTTCGAGGGCCCGATGAACCAGATAGACAGTGTAGAAGTTCGTATGGCCGACCTTCCTGAGGTGCGCGCCCAAGTCGGCGATGAAGAGCGGCGCCATCCGACCACCCGGGAGGCGGCGGATCACAGCTTCTACTACTTACTGGCCGTCTCGCTGCTGGATGGGGAGATGACGCCTCGCCAATTCGAAAACCACCGCTGGCTCGATTCGTCGGTCAATGAACTGATGAACCGCATCTCAATACGCACCGATGCAAGCTTGAACATCTACACGCCCGGCAGCTTTCCATGCGTGTTGCGCGTGTCGACGCGCGATGGCAAGACGTGGCAAGTAGAGGTGCCATACCCGCCGGGCCACCCGCGCAACAGGATGAGCGCGGCCGACGTCGAGAAGAAGTTCGCCAGTTATACAGAAAAGATGCTCGACAAGCCACGGCGAGCGGCTATCATTCAGATGATAAAAGGTCTCCGAGATGCGCCCTCGCTGCGTCATCTCATGCACCATCTGGAGGCACGCACTTGAAAGCAAGCGGATCGCAATACGCTGAAGGGGTAGGGGGGCGGCTCGGAGCGGCTAAATCAGCTTCCTACGAGCGGGCCGTCGGTCGGGTGGAGGGACGCGCCAATCCGTTCGTGGCTCGATATATGCTGGCGAGCGACCTGGCCTATGTCCTATCGGCCGGCGAATTGGGGCTGACGCCGAGGCCAGTGGTCCGGTCGCTGATTGTGCTACTGCTCGATCTGCTTGATAAGGCCGAAACACTTGACTATCGAGATGCGGCGACCGACATCGTGGTGCAGCGCGAAGCCTGGGTTATAGAACAACTTGGGCCGGCGGTGGGCGGTTGGCTGCATCTCGGCCGTAGTCGAGGCGAGAGCATAAGAGCCTACATCCCCAGGCTCTTTTTCCGCCAGACGCTGCACGAAGAGCGTCTGGCCCTGATCACCCTCGCCAACACGCTGATCGGGAAAGCAGAGCCTGGCCTTGAATGGCTTGCTCCTTCATTCCATCATCTGCAGCACGCCAGCATCACTACGCTCGGCGAGTATTTGCTCTCCTGGGTCAGTACGTTTCTCAGACACGTGGAGCGTCTCGAGCAGGCTGGCGAGCGGCTGGATTTTGGGCCGGCGAGCGAGACGAGCCGCCCGAACATCAAGGAGCTTAACGACCGAGTCTGCCGCCGGCTTGGCTTTAGACGACGAGGCCAGGCACGGCGCGAGGGAATCTGGTGCGAGGACCAGTTTTCCGAGCCGTTCTTCTTCCTGGTGCTCATCAGCGTTGACCTAGCGCGCCTGGCGGAGGACCTGCGACTGTGGATGACGCCCGAGTTCAGGTTCTTCGAGATCGCGGATCAGCACGCCTCGGGAAGCAGCAATCTACCTCAGAAGAAGAACCCGTTCGGTTTGGAAGCGGTCATTGGGGGCGCGGCGCTAGGCGCCGGGAGGCTGGCGGGCCAACTAGCCGCCAATGTAACGCCCTCTGATGAGTCCGATGCGCTCTTTCATGCCGGCAGCCTGTATCAGCACGCCAAGGATGTGACGGCCTGGACTAGTTTCATGGCTGACGTGATCGAGGAGGGTTCGTTCAATGCCGGGGAGCTACGCGAGAAGCTCGCGATGGGCTACGTCGGAGCAGGCGAGGCACGAGACATACTGGTCTACGATCACGGAGTCCCAAATCGTGCTGCCCATCGAGCGCTCGGACTGTTGGTACGCGCAGAATCGGAGAACCAGCCCCCACCCAACATTAGCGCGTTCGTCAAGGAAGAGACGGGCCTGGATATCCAAGTTGACGCGGCGGAGCTAGACGCCGTCGTCAGGGCAGAGCGTATCCCGCCCACGGTGGTTGATCTGCCATTGATCAGGCAGCGCTATGAGGAACTCGCCAAGGACGTCGAGATGGCGCAACGGGCAGTACCGTCGCTCAGCGCAACGGAGGCGGCCATTGCCAGTCTCGTTCGGGAGGCGAGAGCGTGGCTAAACGCCGATTGACGGGCGCTGGAGTAAGGTATGGCCTTTCTGTCAAAGAGACAAGCCCGGCCAAGGCCAGATTGGATAACAAATTCCGTTGAGGAGGCTGTATCGTGAAACCCTGGGACATTGAGGGCAAGTGGTCGGTTTCTCACTTTTGTTACTCGGATAAGGTCCGCGCGACCATGCCGAACCTGCCCAAGAAGGTCGCCATCCGCGATGTCACGTTCCGCGAGGGCGATGACAATGTGGGGTACCGAGTCAGCGTGGAAGACAAGATCAAAATGTTGCGCCACGCTGTGGGAATGGGCATCGAAGAAATCGATACCGGCGGCCCATCGATGCATCAACATCAGTACGAATTCGCCAAGGCCGTCAAGGCGTCTGGCATCAAAGTCCGTGCGACCGGCCGCTTCTTTGCCAATAACACCAAGGACTATAAGCGGGATGTGGATATCTGCCTCGAAGCTGGCAGCACCAACTTCCGCATTATCTTGATGTACCTGAACGAAAAGACCCTGTTGGAACAACTCAAGGCCTTCCCGGGTATGGTGGAATACATCCACAGTTGCGGCAAAGAGATCTGCATGGGCATGTCGGATATCACCCGCGCCAGCATGGACCTGATTACAAAGGTTTACGCCGAGTCCCTTGCCTGCGGCGTGGATAAAGTAGGGATCTTTGATACCTTTGGCGTCGGCTCGCCCGCCGTCCTCAAGTATCTGGCGGAGAAAATAAAGGCGATGTGTCCGCCAGAGATGAAGATCATGGTCCACATGCACAATACCTTTGGCATGGCGGTCGCCAACAGCCTAGCCTGCGTGGAAGGCGGCTGCACCGAGCTGGACGGTGTCATCAACGGCTACGGCGACGAGGCGGGGAATGCCTCCCTAGAGGAGATGGCGGTCGGTCTGGAAGCTCTGTACGGTATCGACACGGGTCTCAAGCTGGATATGCTGAAAGCGTATTCTGACATGGCCGTTGAGTATGGTAAGGTGCGCATCCAGCCCCACAAGGCCATCGTAGGCGAGAATGCGTTCCTGCGTCCGATGTATGTCTGGGCAGGCATCGATATGGCGAAAGAGTCCTGGATGCTCCACGAGTCACTCAGTCCCCACTTGGTGGGTACCGAATCAACGGTGGTCTTTGGTCCGGAGGGCAGCCTGGACGACGCCCCCATCGAGCTCAAGTTCAAGCAACTCGGCATCCCCTACACCGCGGCCGATTTTATCAAGGTCCGCAACGCCGTGAATGAATGCCTGAAAGAGGAGCGGGTCTACCGGTCACCGCGCCCTTATGTCAGCGAAGCAGAGTTTGAAGTCATCATGAAAAAGGTGATGGGCGTCTAGTTGTCGGACTCGCAAGACGAGAAAGAGAGCAAGTGCTGCGCTGCGTCTCTCCCCCTGTGCCTCCGGGGGAGGGACGCAATGGGAGAGGATAAGGATCGTGGACAAGGCGATGCCTCGTCTCGTGGTTGTCGGAGACGTTGCGGTTGAGCATGCGGACCCAACGGTCATGATGCAAAAGGTCACGCATTACCTGCGGGAGTCTGCCATCGCGTGTTGCAATTGCGAGTGGCCTCTCACCGATCGAGGAGTGCCTTGGCCGGGGAAGGCTGGCCGCGTCGTCCGCTCTCATCCGTCCAAGATCCCTCTGTACTCTTCCACCGGTTTCGATATGGTCAGCCTCGCCAACAATCACATTATGAACTACGGGGTGGAAGGCCTCGAACAGACTCTGACCGTGCTCGATAGTGCTGGCGTCAAGCATTGCGGAGCTGGGTTAAACATTGAAGAGGCGCATAACCCGGCAATCGTGGAGTGGAGAGGAACACGGGTAGCTTTCCTGTCGTACACTTGTGTTTTCACTCCTGGGTTTGAAGCTACCGCCGACCAACCGGGTGTCGCAGTGGTTAGAGTGGATACGACCTACCGTATTCCCAAGCGCTTGCACGAAATGCCGGGTTCACCTCTCGATGTAATCACCACTCCTGACTCCAAAGACGAGGAGCGATTGCTAAGCGATGTGCGCAATGCCCGAGAGCCAGCTGATGTCATCGTCGTTTTGATGCACTGGGGTGTCAGTATGGGCTACCAGCATCTGGTGCCATACCAGAGACGGCTCGGCCACGCCGCCGTTGACGCAGGCGCCGATCTTGTCGTCGGGCACCATCCGCATACCGTGCAAGGGCTGGAGGTCTATCACGGAAAGACGATTGCCTACAGTGTGCCCCACTTCGGTTTTGATATGGAGCACACTACGATCTCCAATGAAGCCATCCTAGTCGAGATTCAGCTGGAGCGCGCGGCACATGGGCAGGTGCGCATTCGTCCCGTGGGAAATGCACTCAAACAGCCCGAAATACTCGATCTAGAGCGTGGCAGGTCTACTCTCGACTGGTTGCGACGGCTCTCATATCCATTGGGGACCGAGCTCGAGCTCCAAAACGATTTCGCCGTTCCAGTGCCACTCAACAAACAGTAGGCCGACGAGCTGCCATAAAAGCAGAATGGCCAATAGCACATACAACTCTGAGACGTTTCAGAGTCAATTGGATGGGAAATATACTCATGGAACAATTGCATCCCGAAGTTGAATTTTCGTTCGGACAAGTTGCCAAACAGCCCCATGAAAAAACCCTGACGTTTACCGCGGTGGGCGATGTCTTTATGCCGGGAACGGTGCATTGGTCCAATGGTGATTGCCCCGCGGTCGATGAAGAGATCGGTAAGAGGGTACTGGACCAAGTAGCTCCCTATTTTCTCAAATCGGATGTCACGTTCTGCAATCTAGAAGCCGCTATTTCCGACAAGGGTAAGCCAGTGTCCGGCAGGGCCGCGGCCTTTCGCTCCTATCCCGGCATGGAGCACATCCTCAAAAAGGCCGGGATCAGTATTGTCTCACTGGCCAACAATCACACTCAGGACTATGGCTGGGAAGCACTCAACGATACCATAGAGCGTCTGGATAAGGTAGGGATTGGCCATTCCGGAGCGGGCAAGAATATTATGCAAGCCCGTAAGCCGGCGATACTAGAGATTGGTGGGATGACGGTCGGGCTGCTTTCCTACACTGCGAATGTGAATACGCCGATGGGCTTTAAGGCAAGCGCGGAAAGAGAGGGCCTGAACCCGATGCGCATTTCTCCATTCTTTTTGCCCGACCACGTCAACGATGAGGACATTGAAACCATGCATGAAGACGTCGGTACGTGGAAAAGGGAGACCGATTTTCTGGCCGTCTCCTGTCACTGGGGGTTGTCTGAAGGCGGTACCCACACCGTCACTCGGCATCAGGAGGTGATCGCGCATCACGCCGTGGATGCAGGGGCGGACTTGGTGATCGGCCACCACTCGCATGCTCTCCAAGCGATAGAGATCTATAAGGAAAAAGCTATCCTGTACAGTCTCGGGAACTTTGTTTTCAGTTTGGAAGAAGACTTTCCGAGAGAGAGCATGTTGTTCCAGTGTGTCTTCTCTAGGCACAAGATTCACCAGTTCAAGTTCTTGCCGTCTTTCATGTCCAAGCAGAATGAGCCCGAAGTGTTCCATCCGGAAAAGGGGCGCGGACCCAGGGTCGTGGCTCTGATGAGCAAACTGTGCGCCAAGTATGGGGTCGCTCTCCAAGTCAAGTCGGAAACCGGCGAGGTTGTCCTTTTTGCGAGCCGCTAGGCATAAGGAACATCAAGTAGCCTGTTGGTATGGATAAATGGACCAGATTCCTTCAGCCCGTCCAGTAAGGAAATTCATGGCTGACAAAGTCAAAAGTGCAGCGGAGGCGGTGAAGACAATCGAGGATGGCTCTTCCATCGCTTTGGGTGGATTCGCAATCGCGCGCAACCCCGTCGCTATTGTCCACGAATTGATCCGCCAACAGAAAAGGAATCTGACGCTCTCTCAATCGGTCATGGGCATGGATACTGATCTCCTCGTCGGCGCGGGCTTGGTGAGCTGCTTGATTGTCGGTGGTGGCTCGCTCGATCGCTTTGGCCCGGTCTATTGCGTCAACCGCGTCCGCGAATCCAGGTCGGTCGAATGTCACGATATGACGAGTCTTTCCGTCACTTTTCGCTACCTCGCCGGTGCGCTGGGCCTCACCTTCATTCCCATCAAATCCATGTTGGCGTCCGACGTGCTAGCCTGGCTCGAAGCGGGTCCGGCCGCCCGAGACCTGCGGCGGATGGAATGCCCGTTCACGGGTGAAGAGTACGTGCTCATGCGTGCGCTGACGCCGGACGTCGCCATTATTCATGTGCAGGTCGCGGATCGCGAAGGCAACTGCCAGATTGAGGGCCCGCGCTGGGACAACGAGGAAGCCGCCAAAGCCGCGCTCCGCGTGATCGTCGTGACGGAAGAATTGGTTTCCCCCGATTACATTCAGCGCAACCCGGAGCGTACCGTCATTCCCGGATACCGCGTCGAAGCGGTCGTCCACCAACCCTTCGGCGCCCATCCCACATCAACGTTTCGCTGCTACGATTACGACGCCGACCACCTCAGGCTCTATGTAGATCATGCCAAGCGTGCGGAGACAATCCAAAAATATCTCGATGCCTATGTGTTTGGAACCAAAGATCATTGGGACTATCTCGAAAAGGTGGGCGGGATGCGCAAGTTAGCGGAACTGCGCGCAGACCGAACTCTAGGATACTGATTTATGGACATTACTCCAACTGAAATCATGGCAACGGCCGGTGCTCGCGAGTTGAAAGACGGCGAGACCATCGTCGTCGGCTTGGGGCTGCCGCAGGTTGCCTACGTCCTCGCCAAACGGACCCACGCTCCGCGATTGTCCGCGCTGCTCGAAATCGGCGTCACGAACATGGACCCGTGGGATACGCCGGTGGGCGTCGCGGATTCGCGCATCTTTTATCGCGCGACTTGTTGGAGCGGCTTTCTCGACACGCTTGGCATGACGCTCCATCGCGGCCTGGTGGATGTTGGCTTTTTGGGTGCGCTCGAAGTAGATCGCTACGGCAATATCAACACGACGCTGCTCGAGGAGAATAGGCATGTGCGCTATTTCAACGGCAGCGGCGGCGGAAACGACATAGCCTCACTTGCCAAGCGTGTTATCGTCATCACTCGCCACGAGAAGCGGAAACTGCCGATGGCGGTCGCTCACATCACCAGTCCGGGATTCCCTGGCGGCAAGAGCCGCGCCGAGTTGGGATTGCGCGGCGGCGGCCCAGTGCGTATCATCACCGATAAAGCGATCTTGGGCTTTGACCCGCAAACTCACGCCGCCATACTGCTTTCAATCCATCCCGGCCTGACCGTCCGAGAGATTCAAGACAACACAGGCTTTCCCTTGGAGGCTTCGGAGCCCCTACCGCGAACACTGCTGCCCACCGCCGAGGAACTGCGCTTGCTGCGCGAAGAAATTGATCCGCATCGAATGTATTTGCGATAAGGCACGATCAAACCAAACAGTGAGGACCAGAGATGCAGTATGATATCGAGCTGAACTCGGCGGCCCACTATCCGCCCGCCGGAATCATCGACCTTGCGCCGCGCATCGAGGCCGCGGGATTTGGTGCGTACTGGAAAGGGGAATCGAACAGCACTGACCCACTCGTGCTGCTTTCCGGAGTTGCGGCGCGAACCAAGACGCTCAAACTCGGCACCGCGATCTATCACATTTACGGGCGCAGCGCGGTGACGCTCGGCATCCAATCCGCTACACTCCAGGAGATGTCCGGCGGGCGGCTTTTACTGGGACTGGGCGTCGCCAACAAAACGATTGCCGCGTGGCACAGCGGCGTCTTCGATCACCCGCTCACCCGCGCACGCGAGTACATCGAAATTGTCCGAAAGGTCGCGGCGGGCGAACGGGTTGAATATGCTGGCAAGGTGTACAGCACTGGTCAGCGTTTTCAACTGGCCTGGAAGCCGGGCTACCCCCAATTCCCGATTTATCTCGCCGGTCTCGGCGAACAGATGACCCGGTTGGTCGGCGAAATTTCCGACGGTGTGTTCATCAACATGGCGACCCCGGCGACCATCAAGAAAATTGCCGATCGCGTGCGCGCCGGCGCGCAGGCCGCCGGGCGCGACCCGAGGAAGCTCGAAATCATTGTCAAAGTGCGCGTATCGCTAAATCCCAATCGAGAGGTTGCGCGATCCAAATTGCGCCAGGTGCTGACCTTCTACAATATCGCCGACCACTATCAGGATATGCTCAAGGCCTCGGGGTTCGAACCCGAGGTGAACGCCATCCAAAAAGCATTCAAAGAAGGCGGCTTTAAGGCGGCCCAGAAACTCATCACTGACGATTACATGAACAAGCTTCCGGTCATTCCCGGCACGTCTATTGCTGAGGTCAAAGAGCGTCTGGCGCCATTCATCGAAGCCGGTGCGACGCGCTTGATCGTCCCTTACGTTCCCGTTACGGAGCCGGTCATGGAAGACGCGCGCCAGTTTATCGACGCGTGGGGGAATCATTCCTAGACGAAAGGATCAGCCAATGTCTCAGCTCAGGGACACTTTGCCAACGGACGGCGAGTTCTCGGCGGGGCGTGCGCTCACCCTAGAGCGCGTGCGCCAATTGAACTCGAAGGACTATTTTTACCAGATGCTCAAAGATACCCCGGCAATGACCAAGATCTATCCGGGGATTGAGAATGAACTACTTAAGGGCGCCATCGATGGCCATATTCACGCCTACCCGGACTTTGTCCATCGCTCCCAAGACATGATCCAGATCGCGCTGGACGCGTCGAAAGCCGGAATGCGCGCCATCGCCTTCAAAGACCACTGGAACGTCACGGGGCCGGCGGCCTATTTGACTCAGCGTCACATTGACCACCTCGTCGAAAAAGGGGAGCTGGCCAACCGCATCCTTGTCTATGGCGGTATCGGCACCTGCTTCGGTATGAATCCCGAATACGTTCGCATCGGTCTTCAGTACCCAAACACGAAAATGATCTGGTTCCCGACCTTTACTTCCCTCGGTTATCGTCGCGGAGCCGGCCACATCGACCAAGGGGGCGTGAGACTCGTCAGTGAACAGGGCGAAGTGCTCCCGGAAGTCGTAGCGATCATGAAAATGGCGGTCGAGAAACGTGTCGGCATTGGTTTTGGTCACACGGACTTTACAGAGTTGTTGCCCTTGGCGAAAAAGGCGCAAGAACTGGGTGTCCGAGCGGTCTTGGACCACCCCCTTCTCGAACTGAACCGCCTGCTGGTGGATGAGATGAAAGAACTGGCAACTCTTGGGGTGCTCGTGGGAACGTATTGCCAGCCGATGATCCCGAGTCTATACCAACCCGTGCTCGACCCGGTGGCGACGGTCACGACAATCAAAGCCGTCGGAGCTGAACACTGCCTCATCGGTAGTGACTTTGGACAGGTGCTCCACATGGATTCGATTGACGGGGTGCGCGTCTTTTTGCGGACACTGCTCGCCTACGGAATCACCGCCGAAGAGATCAGGACGATGATCCAAGACAATCCTGCCAAATTGATGTGGATGGATGAAGGGGATGGGCAGGATTGGGCCAAGCAGTATGCTGCGATCGGAAAGGCGGCCCAAGCTACTTAACGAGCCACGCGGTTGTCTCCCAATTGCGTGCGGACAACAATCGCGCATTACTCGAAGATCGTATGAACGATCCAAAGGTTCAAGAGATAGAGGACCTCGTCCTTGCATGTCATATACCTGCCGATCAAAACGTCATCAGCGACGGGTTTGGTCACGTCACTATCCGCGCGTCTCATGACTCCAATCGATTGCTAATGTCTCGTTCACCGGCGGCCGGGATGGTCACTGCCGAAGACATTATGGAATTCGATTTGGATTGCAACCCTATAGATCAACGGGGTCGCAAGGTATTCGGCGAGCGCTTTATTCACGGCGAGATCTACAAGGTACGCCCCGACGTTCAGGCGATCGTGCATAGTCATACCCTGTCGGTTATTCCTTTTGGAGTCACGAAGGTACCGCTCCGACCAGTTTTTCACATGAGTGGATTTCTCATGCGGCAAGCATCTCTCTTTGAAATTCGCGAGGCAGCTGGAGAGGCGACCAACATGCTAATCGAGAACACCGAACGTGGCGTCGCCCTCGCGCGGGCTTTGGGAAGTGCGCCAGTGATCCTCATGCGCGGCCACGGCATGGTCGTTGTCGGCAATTCGATCAAGCAAGCGGTCTTTCGTGCGATCTACACAGATGTCAATGCGCAAATTCAGAGCGAGGCGGCTCAGTTAGGAGAAATCACTTTTCTGAACGAGATAGAAGTAGCGAACACAGCCGTAGCGCAAGACGCGAATCTGGAGCGGCCTTGGGAGATTTGGAAGTACCGAGTGCTCTGCAGACAAGGCAAAGCGTAGTCCGTCAAACGAAGGTGGCCTTTAGAGATCTGCTTCAAATATCAAGGAAGAAGTTCAAATATAGAGGCGTCCAATGGACTTTACCTTAACGGAAGAACAACAGAGTATTCGAGAAGCGATTCGCAAGATCTGCAAAGATTTCGGAGATGTGTACTGGCGAGAGATCGATAAACAGCGAACCTATCCACAAGCCTTCGTGGACCGGCTGACGAAGGACGGCTGGCTAGCCGCATTGATTCCGGAAGAATACGGGGGGATGGGGCTCGGCATCACTGAGGCGAGCATCATCCTAGAAGAGTTGAATCGGAATGGCGCGAATGCGACGGCCTGTCATGCGCAGATGTACACAATGGGGACTATCCTGCGGCACGGTAGCGCGGAACAAAAGCAATGCTACCTGCCGGGAATCGCTAAAGGGGAAACGCGGCTGCAGGCCTTTGCCGTGACCGAACCGAACGCAGGTTCGGAGACGACGCGCATTGAGACGACGGCCATGAAGAAAGGCGACAAATACGTAATCAACGGCGAGAAAGTCTTCATCTCCCGCGTGCGCCAGTCCGACCTGATGCTCCTCCTCGCCCGCACGACGCCGTACGCCGAATTGAGGGACAAGACGCGGGGGCTTTCGACGTTTATCGTTGATTTGCGCCACGTCGAAGGCAAGCTGGATGTGAAACCGCTCGACGTGATGATTAATCACCACACGAACGCGGTCTTTTTCGAGGACGTCGAAATACCGGCCGAGAATCTGATTGGCGAGGAAGGGATGGGATTCCGCTACATCCTCGACGGCATGAATGCCGAGCGCATCCTAGTCGCGGCGGAGGCAATTGGCGATGGCTATTGGTTCGTGGAACGCGCGGGCAAATACGCGAACGAACGCGTCATCTTCGGCCGGCCAATTGGTGCGAACCAAGGCATCCAATTCCCGGTCGCCGCCGCGTACGCGAAAATCAAAGCCGCCGACCTAATGCGGTATCAAGCAGCATGGAAATTCGACAACAAGCAGCGTTGCGGCGAAGAGGCGAATATTGCGAAGTTGCTGGCTTCCGAAGCCGCGTGGGAAGCCGCGAACGCGTGTCTCAACACCCACGGCGGCTACGGCTTTGCCGCCGAGTACGATGTCGAGCGCAAGTTCCGGGAAACGCGACTGTTAACGGTTGCGCCCGTGAGCAACAATTTGATTCTAGCGTTTCTGGGTCAGAACGTACTGGGCATGCCGAAATCGTACTAAACCGATTCACAGGAGCATTTCTTTGAAACTCTTACGTTCATGGATGTTCGTTCCTGGCAACAGCCAGAAGATGATTGACAAAGCACTCGGACTGGACGCCTCCGCGATCATGCTCGACATCGAGGATGGCGTCGCGCCGGCAGAAAAAGACACGGCCCGACGGCAAATCGCTGCGTCGCTAGACAGGGTGTGCGGGGAACGAAGTAGGACTCCTGTGCGCTATGTTCGTGTCAATGCCATCGGGCACGAGCGCATGCGCGCGGATTGCGAGCACATCATTCGTCCCGGTGTGGAAGGGCTGGTGCTGCCGAAAGTCGAGACCCCCGACCAAGTCAAGATGGTCGCCGACATGTTGGACCGACGCGAGCCTGAGTTAGGGATTCCAAAAGGCAGCATCAACCTGCTCATCGCCATCGAAAGTCCGATCGGATTGATGAACGCGTTTGCAATTGCCACTTCATCGCCGCGTGCCATCGGCTTGATGTTCGGCGCGGAAGACTTTGGTAAATCGTTGGGGCTGCCCGTCCATCGTGTGGCTGAAGCTGCCGAGTTGCTCTATGCGCGCTCCGCGCTCGTCATCGCCGGTGCGGCGGCGGAAGTCCAGATTATTGATGGCGTTTGGCCCAACTTTAGGGACCTCGAAGGATTGGAACGCTATGCAGTTCAGTCTCGCCGTCTCGGTTTCACCGGCATGTCGCTCTTTCACCCTGGACAAATTGCCACGATCAACCGAGTGTTTTCGCCGTCGTCGGAAGAAGTGGATTATGCGCGCCAGGTGATTCAGGCTTTCGAAGAGGCGCAAGCGCGCGGCGATGGAGCGGTGGCGTTTGGTGGGCAGTTGCTCGATCTGCCCATCATCGAACGCGCGCGAAGAACGGTGGAATTGGCAAGTTCGGTGGCCGGGTAGGGGTTGGGCGATTATTGATTCGTGGCTTCTTTTCAAAGGAGAAATCGAAATGGGAGTTGTACCAGGATGGGAGGGGCGGTTCTTTGAAGATTTCAATGTCGGCGATATCTACCGATGTCGCCTCGGCCGGACGGTGACCGAAGTCGACAACATTTGGTTCACGCTGCTCACGAACAACACGAATCAGATCCATTTCAACACCGAGTATGGCAAGCGCACCGAATTCGGCAAGTGCTTGATCAACAGCGCGCTGACCTTGGCGATTGTGGCCGGAATGGGCGTGGCAGACACCAGCGAGAATGGTTTTGCGCTCGGCTGGGATGAAATCAAACTGCCGAACCCGCTCTTTGCCGGCGATACTCTGTACTCTGAGTCCCAGGTAATGGACAAGCGCGAGAGCAAGTCCAAGCCGCAGTGGGGGATCATCAAGGTTCGGACACGCGGGATTCAGCAAGAAGGTAAGGTCGTGATTGACTATACGCGCAGCATCATGATTTATAAGAAGGCGTCTGCCCCCAAACGCGACCTCTTCCCGGAAGTTAAAGAGTGAAAGCGCCGCTCGCGCTCGACGGCATTCGCGTGCTTGCGCTGGAAGCCTCCGTCTCCGCGCCGTTTTGCACGCGTATTCTCGGCGACATGGGCGCGGAGATTATCAAGATCGAAAGGCCGGGCGCGGGCGACATCATCCGCGGCTGGGACTCGGCGGTCAAAGGTCTTTCGTCTGGTTACGTATGGCTCACCGGTAACAAGAAAAGCGTGACAGTCGACCTGAAACAAGACGGGGGGCGCGAGATCATTCATCGGCTGGCCGCGCGTTCCGATGTCCTCGTGGAGAACTTTGCACCGGGCGTGGCCGACCGGCTGGGCGTGGGATCGGACGCGATGCGTAATCTGAACCCTCGGCTGATCTATTGCTCCATCTCTGGCTATGGGCAGGACGGGCCGTATCGCGACGTCAAGGCGTATGACCTGCTCATTCAAGGCGAAGCGGGCATCATCGCCAGTACGGGCTACCCTGACAAGCCCGCGAAAGTGAGCATCCCCATCTCCGATCTGGCGGCGTCGTCGTATGCCGCACTTGGCATCGTACTCGCACTGTATCAACGTGAAAAAACAGGATGCGGCCAAGTGATAGACATCGCCATGCTTGAGTCCGTTGTCTCGTGGCTTGGCTATTTCCCGCAGCACTATTGGCATCGCGGCGAAGAGCCTGAGCGTGTGGGCATGCGGCATCACTATGTCACGCCCTATGGACCTTATCTGGCACAGGATGGGGTGTATGTTAATATGGCGGTCGCAACGCCGCAAGACTGGCAGGTGTTCTGCCGCAGCGTGGTCGAGAAGCCGGAATGGCTAGAGGACCCGCGCTTTGCGACAAACGAAGACCGGCGTAGGAATCGTGGGATTCTCGAGGAACTCGTCGAAAAGAGATTTCTCGAAAAGCCGCACGATGAATGGCTGAGGCGGCTCAAAGCCGCCGAATTGCCTCACGGTGAGGTAAGGGGTATCGGTCAAGTTCTCGCGCATCCTCAACTTCTAGCGCGGAGAATGTTCCTCGAGACTGAATCGCCAGTCGGAACTGTACCGACCATGGCAAGTCCACTTCATCTCTCGGACAGCCCGGCACGCAATGAGCGCATCCCGGCGCTGGGCGAAGACACGGAGCCGGTTTTACGAGATCTTGGTTACCCGGGCGCGCAGATCGCGACCTTCAGACGTGATGGAGTAATCTGACCAGCCCTCGCAGGGGGCCGGGAATAGAAAGACGCCAAATATCTTGAGAAGATTATGTGATCGGTGAATCAAGAGCGAAATTCGCTGGTCTCGACGCTGACATGCGTGGGCAGACCGGCGATTTTGTTCCGGATGAGGCGTTTCCGACCACGGGCGGGTGCCTGTAATCACGTTCATCGCATGCGCTTCCGTACGGATAATCGCTCGCGCTTGATTCTAATACTTGCAGGAGAGTCACAATGCATTATGTGATCATCGGCAACAGCGCGACCGGAATCGGAGCGGCGGAATCCATCCGCGCCACGGACTCAGACGCACAAATCACGATTATCGGCGACGAAGTGCAACACGTCTATTCGCGTCCGCTCATCTCGCACTACATAGCGGGCGAGGTAGCGGCCGGCGAGATGGGCTACCGCCCCTCCGATTTCTACACGCGACTGGAGATCGACACGCGCCTGGGAGTCCGTGCCGACGCTATCGATGTGAACGCGCACGCGGTGACGCTCGCCGATGGCCAGTCGTTGCCTTACGACAAGCTGTTGATCGCGACCGGCTCAATCCAAAAGTTCCCACCGATCCAAGGGCGGGAGCATACGGGCGTTTTCGATTTCTGGACTAAAGCGCACGCCGACGCCATTCGCGACCGTATAAGCGGTTGGGATGTGCAATCACCCCGCAGTGGGGTAGTCATCGGTGGGGGACTGGTCGGCATCCAGGCTGCTTCGGGTCTACGCGGCGCGGGATTGGAGGTTGTACTGGTCGAGCTGTTGCCGTCCATTCTCAGCCGCATTCTCGATGCACCTGCCGCAAGCTATGCGCAGAAAATCTTTGAACAACACGGCGTGCGCGTGTTGACCGGACGCTCGGTGAAAGAAATTGTCGGAACGGGCCAAGATGGTGTGACCGGCGTCGTTCTCGACAACGGCGAGCGGGTAGAGTGCGGTCTCGTCGTCAAGGCGACCGGCGTTGTGCCCAATCTCGCGCTCGTCAAGGGCACGCCGATTTCGACGAACAGGGGCATCGTCGTCAATGAATATTTCCAGACGAACATCCCAGATGTTTGCGCCGCGGGCGACGTGGCCGAAACCTACGATATCACCCGAGGCAAGATATTTGTGAACGCAAACTGGCCCAATGCTCACGCGCAAGGGCGCATCGCCGGTTTGAATATGGCGGGTCGCGCAACCAGGTACAACGGTTCGATTGGCATGACCTCGATGCCGCTGTTCGGCGTCCCGATTGTGTCGCTCGGCATTGTCGAGCCGGAGAAAGGCGATGATGTTCGCGTGCGCGAGACGCCGTGCATCTACCAGAAACTCGTGTTGCGCGGCGACCATTTGATCGGCGCCGTAATGGTGGGCGACACAACTTCGGTGGGCCTGATCAACCATTGGGTGCAAACGCAAAAACCAGCCAAACTGATCAAGGACGTACTGCTCGACGGCAAGGCACAGTTCTATTTTGCGCGCCGCGAACAGGTCCGGAAGGAGATGGAAGGCGTCGGGCTGCCCTGGCGCAAGTCGCTCAGTTCGACGGAACGCTATGAAAAGCATTTTGACGACGTCAAATGGGAGGAGCGCGAACGCGACGAACGTCAGTGAGGAGGAAAATCAAGATGAAACATCCGGGCATCAACCGCGCTCGTCCGATTGCGACCCTCGCGTGTGTGGATTTGACTACACGGCACGTCGAAATTAGCCAAGCGCCGCTGGAACTGGTAAAAAAGTTCCTCGGTGGGCGCGGGCTGAATATGTATTATCTCTACCAGAATCTCAAGCCGGGCACGGATGCACTTGCGCCGGACAGTCCACTCATTATCGGGACGGGCCTTCTGACCGGCACCGGCGCGCCGAATTCGGGAAGGCACAGCGTGACGTGTAAGTCGCCGGAATCGGGCATCCTCGGCGATTCGAACATCGGCGGTTTTTTCGGATCCGAGATGCGGTACGCGGGGATCGATCGCTTGCTCATCACCGGCAAAGCGGACAAGCCCGTCTATCTCTACATCGAAGAGGGTCGCATCGAAATCCGCGAGGCTGACAAATATTGGGGCGCGAATTGCACCGAAGCAGCCTTGCGCCTCAAGAACGATCTCGGCGCGGATGCTGAGGTGGAGTTGATCGGACCCGCGGGTGAGAACCAAGTGCGCTTTGCCTGCACCCGCTATGGGCTCAAGAACGCCGCCGGGCGCTGTGGGACGGGTGCCGTATGGGGATCGAAGAAGTTGAAAGCGATCGTCGCCCGCGGTAATTCTGGTGTGCCGATCGCTCACCCGCACGAGTTCCTTACCAAGTCGGTGGAGCTGCGGCAGAATTTGCAGTCCTCGAAGATGATCCAGGTGCTCGGCCGCGTCGGCACGCCGTTCTTGTACGACGTCAGCAACTATCTCGGTGCCATACGCACGCATAATAGCCAGACGACGACCTTTTATGATTCGCTCAATGCCGAAGAAATGCATCAATATGTGGACAAGATGCTTGCCTGTGCCAGCTGTGTCGTCCACTGCCGCCATCGGAACCGCCTCGGCAGCGAGGGACCGGAATATACGACGGAGGGATTGATTGGTGCCAACCTCGGTATCGCAAACCCACGCCAAGTCGTAGAACTCCAGAAGATCCTAGATGAGCTAGGGCTGGACATTTCCTCCACAGGTACCTATCTGGCTTGGGCTATCGAGTTGTATGAACGCGGTTTGCTCACGAAAGAGCGGACGGGCGGGAAGGAATTAAGGTTCGGCGACTATGAGACTATCAAGCAGTTGATTTTCGATATTGCCGCGCGACGCGGTCTCGGCAATTGGCTCGCTGAAGGGAGCCGGCTGACGAAGCAGTTCCCCGGCTCCGCGGATTTCCTCATCGCGATCAAGGGCTTGCCGCAATCTGACCCGCACGACGTACGGTACCTTAAAGGCTTTGCGCTCGGCATCGCGACCTCCTCCCGTGGCGCCGACCATCTGCGCAGCCGCCCGACGCTCGAGATTTTGGATTTGCCAGCGAAAGTGACAGAACAGATCTATGGGCAGCCCGTTGATCCGAACCCCACCTCGTATCGGAGCAAGGCCGTCCTCGTCACCTTTAGCGAAACCATTTTCGCGGTGGTGGACTCTATCGGAATCTGCAAGTTCGTCTGCCATGGCTTTAACTCCCCGCGCAATCTGAACTATGACCATTTCCGCGAGCTGATCTACCTCGCGACCGGCCTGGAATTTACGAAAGAAGAACTGGTCGGCGTCGGACGGCGAGTGGTAGACCTGGAACGCATCATCAACATGCGCGAGGGTATGACGCGCGCTAGTGACACGCTCCCCGCGCGCTATTTTGACGAGAAGATGGATGGACGCAAGACGGCGGGGCACCAGATCGATCGTGCCCAATTCGCGCAAATGCTTGACGAATTCTACGCGTTGCATGGCTGGGATGAGGAAGGCAGGCCTTCTCGTGAACGGATTGCAGAGTTCGAGGCACTGAGCCAAGTGCAATGAGCGAATGACCCAAGGGACAAAGCCCGAATGGGTAAACCCTGGCACTCCCCTCGCACGCCGCTGAACTGCGCGGGGTGAAGTTCGCCCCCTTTGGGGGCACCGCCCCGCTCGGGGCAGGTGTGCGTACCCGCAAGGGCAAGTGTTGTCTCATTCTGAAATGGAGACTTGTGAAACAAATATACGCAAATCCAGATCTCTGTACCGGCTGCAAACTATGCTCGCTGGCTTGCGCGACGGCGAAACTGGGCGTTGCCAATCCGCGCAAAGGCGCGATCATCGTGCGCCAGAACCTGTACGAAGGGTATGAGTTTCAATCGCTGTGCCGACATTGCGACCCCGCCCCGTGCATGGACGCGTGCATGACCGGCTGCATGGAACGGGATCCCAACGGCATCGTGCGGCTCGATTCAGCGCGGTGCGTGGGCTGCTGGATGTGCGTGATGGTGTGCCCCTTCGACGCGATCCAACGTGATGTGGAAATTCAAGTGGCCCGCAAGTGCGATCTGTGCCCGCACCGGGATGTTCCCGCTTGTGTCACGGTGTGTCCGACCGAAGCGTTGATGCTGGCGGAACGACAAGCAGCGTGACAGGTGACAAGGAAAAAGGAATGATAAACGCAACTGTTGCGATCAGCGGAGGAATAGATTAAGAGGGCAGTGCCCTGGCAGCACAATTTGCGGCGGCCGGTGTGCGCGCATTGATTGGCTCCCGGGATGCCGAGAAAGCGCAGAACGCAGCGAACGAGCTGAATGAGCGAATTGGCACGACGAATGTGGAAGAATACTGGAATCGTGAGGCGGTAGAAAAAGCGGATGTTATTCTGCTGGCCCTGCCATACCAAGGGATGCTTCCGATTCTCGAAGATATCGGTTCTGGCGCGAGGAACAAAATTGTCATCAACATTGCATCGTCACTTGATCCTGAACGCAAGAGCCGCGCGAAAAGCCCTGCCGCCGGTTCGGCAACCGCCGAAGTGCAGCAGTTCTTCAGCGAGACGGCGAAGATTGTCGCCGCGTTCCAAAACATTTCACCTGAAGAGCCGGGATCGCGTGGTGAATATATGGATTCGGATGTTTTGGTTTGCGGTGGCGATAGAGAATCTCGCGCAGCCGTGATTAACCTCATTCGAAAAACAGGAACCGAGGCGTTCGACGCGGGCGTGCTCGCGATCGCGGTGGCGGTAGAGACGTTGACGGCGGCACTCATCGCGATCAATCTCAAGTACAAAGCGAAGGGCGCAGGGATTCGGCTGTCAGGTGTGCCACGCGGGTGATTCCACTTGCCCTCACGGCTTGTGCACAGGATAAATCCTGCTCCCCGTGATTTCCTTTCACTGATAATGTCCTCCCCACCGTGCTCGCAGACAATGGGAAGGGCGTGACGACTGAGGATGCCAGCCACGGAAATGCGAGCCAAGAGGATAAAGTAACGTCCAGCATCTCTGCTGGCTGGGAGGAACGGGATAGATTGCTCGGAACAGGGGCTGTCCAAAAAGATGGAATTGGGCAGCCCCAATTCGCGTTGTTTGCAGAAGTGTGGTATAAGGCGCGGCATGAAACGAAAACATGACCGTGTTGTCTTCAAGCCGTACCATGAATCAACCGAGCCTCCTGCCTCCGAGTCTGGAGGAACTCATCACCGAAGACCATCTCGTGCGCGTGGTGAACCGCGCCATCGAGCAACTGGATCTCACGCCGCTCCTCGCCCGCTACAAAGGGGGCGGGTGTGGTGGCTGAAAACCCCGTCCGTGCGGAATTTGACTCCAACGGGACGTTAGATCCACTTTCTTGAAGTTTTTGACAGCTTCCCGGGAGTCGATCCGCGTGCTCATTCTCTTCCATTGGCTGACGCAACTTGTCGTTCGTCTCGTCACCTTCCTTGAACATACTCTTGTGCACATCACTCAACCTTCCCGCCATTCAATCGTGTTCGGTACTGCCGCCGACTTGACACGCAGTAAAGCCGACCTGGTCGCTGAAAACGCTCCGCTTCGCCAACAACTGATTATCCTTCACCGCCAAGTCAAAAAGCCTACCGTTTCGCAATCCGATCGTCTCTGGCTCGTCCTCCTTGCCAGCCGCGTCGAAAATTGGAAAGAGGCGCTCCTCATCTTCAAACCCGACACGCTCCTCCGTTGGCATCGCCAGGGTTTGCCGTTTGGTCAAGCCCCACGGTTTCTAATTCGAGATCGCGATAGCAAATATGGGGACGCCTTCACGCGGGTCGCGGCGGGCACATCTATCAGAATCTTGAGGACGCCTTGTCGTGCGCCCAAGGCGAATGCGATTTGTGAGAGGTTCTTGGGAAGTGTGCGGAGAGAATGTCTCGACCACATCCTGGTCTTGGAGGAACAACAGCTCTATCGGGTGATTCGCGAATATGTGGAGTACTTCAATGGGGCACGGCCACATCAGGGGATTGGACAGCAAATTCCCGAGGGGGCTCCAGCTTCCGAGAAAGAGAAGAAAGGCAAGCTCATTGCTTTCCCCGTTCTCAACGGGCTGCACCATGATTACCGGCTAGCGGCGTGAGCCACGACGCGCCACCCAAACTGGGGCGGACAAGGTTTTCAGCCAGTACAACCTCGACGAAGTGCGAAAGAGGAGCTTTTCCGAGCGAAAAGAGATATAGATCCGACGATTAGGCGCCGGAGGATACGCAGCGTAGAGAATCCGCAGTCAAGAACTACAAAACCCGCAGAAATCTGTCCTCTGCAGGGTAGTTCAGGCCGATATGCCCCGCGGACGTTCACTATAGCTTCACAAAAATGAGTATTGACACACAATTGAAACCGTGATAAACTCTGATTAATATTTCAACAACCCTCCCTCAACATTTTCCCCCCTTGTTTCAGTCAGTTACCGCATTGAGTTGGGCTCGGATGATGTCATCTGGTGTCGGGCAACTTGGGATGACTTTTTAGCCTAGTTAGCGTGTAACTCAAACTCCTAGTTGGCGTCGTTCTGCCCCCTTTTGGTTAGCATCAGCATTGTAACATTCGCCGCAGATTGTTCATGATGAAATCGTGTTCATCTCTCCGTGCCGCGTATGGAAACGACCATCAGCGTCATCGCGCAAATGATCAAGGAGCTTCGCGCCAAGCGTGGTCTGACCCTCGATGAAGTCGCCGAGCGGAGTGGCTGCACGCCGAGTTTTCTCTCCCAGGTGGAGCGAAACAAAGCCGTGCCGTCCATCACCACGCTGTACTCGATCGCGCAAGCCCTCGGCGTCAAGGTCACCGATTTCCTCCCCGATGGCGTCAACCCCACTAAAGTCACACGCCATGAAAACCGAGAGTACTTCCACTTTGAAGGCTCCGCGGTTGTGTATGCGCGCCTGACGACCAAATTGCCCTACGGGGCCCTCGAAGCTTTCCTGATGACTTTTAAGCCGGCCAAGCAGGCGCTCCCCACGGATGACTTTCGCGCGCATATCGGCGAAGAGTTCCTGTACGTTCTCGAAGGCGTGCTCCGTCTCTGGATCGGGGATACCTTTTACGATCTGTATCCCGGCGACAGTGCGTTCTTCCAATCTGCCGTCAAGCATCGGTTGGAGAATCGCAGCTACCAGCCGGTGCGCGCGCTGGGTATGATCTCTCCATCTATCTTCTAGCCATGAACAAAACCGTGCACATGGAAAGTATCGGGGAACGGATCAAGGCGCTGCGCCTCAAGCAGGGCATGACGCTGGCCGAGTTGAGCCGAAAGACCAACCTCTCCACCAGTTACCTGTCTCAAATCGAGCGAGACAAGACGACCCCCTCGCTGTCCACTCTGACCGGGATCGCCAAGATGCTGAATGTCCCGCTGCGCCACTTTTTCGAGGCAGAGGCCGAAGCCGCGTTTGTTGTGCGCGCCGACGAACGACGCGTTTCCACCCGCTCTGATTCCGGGGCCACGCGCCAATCCCTTTCAACCAACACAGGGAATCACAAGCTCGCGATCGACCATATCGTCCTCCCGCCGGCTACACCGCGGCAAGAGCTGGCTCCTTACCCCGGCGAAGAGTGTGTCTTTGTTCTTTCCGGCGAATTGGCGGTATGCGTGGGAGACGAGCAGTTTGTCTTGGCGGTCGGCGACAGCATTCATTACGACGCCCTCCAGCCGCATGGCTGGAGCAACCCAGGGGACAAACTTTGCACGGTGATTTGGAGCCATTCGGCTTCTCAGTCTGAGCGCCAATCGTGACCTGAGCATCGAACGGCTAGGCTGGCGAATTCGGCGAGAACCCGATGGGAGGGGAGGTGGGAGCCTAGTAGAGAGCCAAGGCAGATCATGCCAGTCGCTTGTCAATGGGATTCGAGACTGTTCGAGTACTGAAGAAGGAGGAGAGCATGGCAAGCAAGAGATTGATCGTCTTCGCAGTTACTCTGCTCGTAGGGAACCTCTTCATTTCGGCGTGTGCGCCCGCGCCCGCCCCTCCGCCCGCGGCCACACAGCCGCCCGCCGCGACCAGCGCTCCGACCACGACCGCACCCACGACCGCTGCCGCGAGCGCGTCGCCCACCGCAGGGCCTACCTCAACGATCGCGGCAGGCAAACGCGTCTTTAGGGCGACCTTCTCGCCACCACTGCGCGCCGATCCGGCTGTCGGCAATGATTATGTGGCATCCTCCACGCTGCCGAATTTGTACGACTCACTCGTTTTCCCCAACGCGAAGGGGAGCGTCGACCCCTGGCTAGCCACTTCTTGGGATATCTCAAGCGACGGGCTGACGTACACTTTCCATTTGAGAACCGGCGTCAAGTTCCATGACGGTACCACCCTGAAGGCAAGCGACGTCGTGTACAGCTACAACCGCCTCAAGACGATTGGCCAGGGGTATGCCTACCTGGTCACGCCCGGCGTTCAGAGTGTCATGGCGCCCGACGACAACACCGTCGTCTTCAAGATCGAGAAACCCAGCGCCTTGTTCCTGCCTAGCCTCATCCGCCTCTATGTGGTCGAAGAAGCGCTGGTGCGCAAGAATGCGACCTCGAGTGGGGCCTATGGCGCGAACGGCGACTATGCTACGGGCTGGTTGCAGACCCACGATGCCGGCTCGGGACCCTACATGATCACCGAATTTCCGCTGGCGGAGTACGTCCTGATGTCCAAGAACGTGAATTGGTGGGGCAAGTTCAACCCGAACGCGCCGGATGAAGTGCGCTTTATCGTCACGACGGAAGCCGTCACGGTCCGCAGCCTGCTCCAGAACAACCAACTCGAGATGACGGACCAATGGCAGTCGCTCGAAGCCTACCAGGCGTTCGCCAAGATCCCGGGCGTCAAGGTGTTGGCTCTCCCCACCGTCTCGTCTTTCTATTACATGCTGAATAACGCCAAGGCACCAACGGACGATGTACACTGCCGCAAGGCCATCGATTACGCCTACGACTATAACGCGGCGCTGGGGCTCGAATGGCCTGGCACTAAGCAGATGATCGCGCCGGTCCCGGCGACCCTGGCGGGCGTGGACCCCAATCTCCCATACTACAAGCACGATATGACCAAGGCCAAGCAAGAACTCGCCCAGTGCAAGTATGCCAACCAACTCGACAAGTACCCGATCACGGTCGATTGGGTCTCGGAGGTGCCCGACGAGGAAAAGTATGCGTTGCTTTTCCAGTCGAACATGGCCGACATCGGCTTCAAGGTCAATATCGTCAAGACGCCGTGGCTGAGTCTGGTCGACAACATGAGCAAGCTCGATAGCAGCCCTTCGATCTCGACCATCTATGTTTCGGCAGACCTCCCCGAAGCGGGCTTGATGCTTCGGCAGCGCTATCACTCGAGCACCACCGGGACGTGGCAGCAGAATGAATGGCTGAGGGACCCCAAGCTCGATGCATCGATCGACGATGCGCTGAGCACGCTCGATCAACAGCAGCGCTTTGCCAAGTATTCCGCGATCGAGAAGGATCTGGAAGATCGTGCCGCCTCCTTGTGGATCTACGATCAGCTAGAGAAACATGGCATTCGGGACTGCGTGGATCTGCCGGCCGCGAAGGGACAGACGAGCGTTCTCATCGGCTACTATTTCTTCATGCCGGATGTGGGAGTCACCTGCAAGTAGACACCGGTGAACGTCTCTGATTGACGGTAAAGCAGGAGCTTCCGGGGAGCACGGGTCCGACCCGCTTCGGGAGCTCCATTTCGGAAGGAGCCAGCCAGGACAAGGAGCAGGCATGGGTCGGACGGGAGGGAATGCTGAATGTCGATGCTGAATTTTCTAGTACGGCGGATCATTTACTCGTTCTTTGTCCTCCTGGGTCTGTCGATCGTGATCTTCATCATTGCCCGAATCATGCCCGGTGATCCGGCGCGCATGGCTGTGGGGGCACGCGCCCCACAGTGGGTGGTGGACCAAATCCGCGAGCAGATGCATCTCAACGATCCGTTACCCGTGCAATATGGTTATTGGCTGGCGGACGCCGTGCACGGCGATTTTGGCCTGTCGCTCGTCACCCAGCGGCCGGTCACCGCGGACATCAGAGAATTCTTTCCTGCCTCGCTCGAACTCGTCTTGGTCGCGGGCTTGCTCTCTGCCTTGGGGGGTATCGGCCTCGGCACCCTATCCGCTCGCTACAAAGATACCTGGGTCGACAACGTCGTGCGCCTCTTTTCGTATGCCGGAGTGGTGACTCCGTCCTTCGTCTTTGCGATCTTTTTCGTCCTCATCTTTGCGTGGGAGCTCAAGTGGTTTCCGGTTATCGGGCGGTTGAGCGAGCAGACACCGGCACCCCCCGTGGTCACGGGACTCATCACCGTCGATTCACTTCTCGCCGGACAGTTCGGAACCTTTCTCGATGCACTGAAGCATTTGGTTCTTCCCGCCCTGGCGCTCGCCATGGGGGCCATCGCACAGGAGGCCCGCATCACCCGCGCGACGATGGCGGACAATCTGAGCAAAGATTATATCGCCGCGGAACGTGCTCTCGGCATTTCCGAGCGTGAGGTAACGGGCCGCTTTTTGCTCAAACCTTCGCTGATCCCGACTGTGTCGATCCTCGGCCTGGACATTGCTTCGACCTTCAGCATTGCGTTCCTGGTGGAGCTCATTTTCAACTGGCCCGGGCTGGCGCGCTACGGGATGCAGTCGATGTTGAACAAGGACCTGAACTCGATCTCGGCCGTCATCCTGGTTTTGGGCGCCGTGTTTGTGGTGGTCAACATTCTGGTGGATATTATCGTCGCCCAGTTGGATCCGCGCATCCGCTTGAGTGCGGCGAGGAGCGGGTAGACGCCATGGCCGAACAGGTGAATCTCAGCCGGGGTTTTGCGGCGACGATTACGCCACAACAGATCGCACAGTTGGAGCGAGCATCACGGAGAGAGAACCTGGGCCGCTCTTGGTACAAGTTCTCACGCAACATTCTGTCGGTCGTTGGTGCCCTGACCGTCTTGGCGCTCGTGCTGCTCGCGGTCTTTGCGCCGTATGTGACGCCCTATCCAAAGCACGCCGGCGCTTTTGTGAACTTTGCCCACGCGAAAGAACCGCCCAGCTCCCAATATATCTTTGGGACCGATCAGATCGGGCGCGATATTTTCACGCGGATCATCTTTGGGCTGCGTTCATCACTGCTCATGGGCGTGATGGTCTTGGTCCTTGTAGTACCGGTCGGCGTGCTACTGGGCCTGGTGGCCGGTTACTTTCAGGGGACTTGGATCGACGCACTCATCATGCGTACGACGGACATCTTCTTGGCGGTGCCGCCCTTGATCCTGGCGCTCGCGGTCGCTTCGGTGCTGGAGCCCAATTTGTGGAACGGCATGCTGGCCGTTTCGCTCATGTGGTGGCCTTGGTACACGCGCCTCGTGTATGGTCTCGCGAGCGCGACGCGCAACGAGTTTTTCGTGAGCGCAGCGGAGGTGACCGGCGCAAGTACGGCGCACATCCTCTTCCGCGAGATTCTGCCGAACACGATTTCCCCGATCTTTACCAAGATGAGTCTGGATGTCGCGTGGGTCATCATCATTGGCTCGATGCTCAGTTTCGTCGGCTTGGGCGTCCAGCCTCCGGAACCGAGCTTGGGAACGATGGTCGCCGATGGCGCCCGCTATTTGCCGGACCAATGGTGGATTGCCGTTTTTCCAGCGCTGGCGATTGTCGTCGTCGTGCTCGGTTTTAACCTCTTGGGCGACGGTGTGCGCGACATGTTTGCGGCGGAGGGGGTGTGAGATGGCAGGCTCACCGGTAACCGGGTTCTCGCCCGCCGCTCCCCTGTTGGACGTGAAAAACCTGCAGGTCCATTTCGCCGTGTACGGGGGACGCCTGCGCGTGCTGGATGGTGTCAACTTTTCCATGCGGAGTGGCGAACGCGTCGGACTGGTCGGCGAGACCGGCTGTGGCAAGACGACGATGATGAAGGCGATCCTGCGCGTCCTGCCCACTCCGCCCGCCAAAATCCCGGCCGGTGAGATCCTGTTCAAGGGTCGGGATATTCTCAAGATGCGAGACCATGAGCTGCGCGCGGTCCGCGGGCGAGGCATCTCGATGATTTTCCAGGACCCCACGGCCGCGCTCAACCCGGTCTTTAGCATCGGGGAACAGGTCGAGGCGGTTATTCGCTATTCCACGTCGCCGGGCAAGGCGTCGTCGCGCGAAGAGACACATCAGCGCGCCATTACCGCCCTCCAGGAAGTGGCTCTTGCCGACCCTGAACGGCTACTGCGGAGTTATCCGATCCAGCTCAGCGGCGGCATGCGCCAGCGCGTCTGCATCGGCATGGCCTTGTCCACTCGCCCCGAGATCCTAATCGCCGACGAACCGGGCACGTCGCTCGATGTGACGATCCAAGACCAAGTTCTCCGGCTCTTGCGGAAACTGGTCGAAGAAAAGAATACCTCGGTCATCCTCATCACGCACACCCTGGGGATCGTGCGCGAAACGACGGACCGGGTGTATGTCATGTACGCGGGTAACATCGTCGAATCGGCACCGACCGCGAGGCTCTTCTCCCAGCCCTTGCATCCCTACACGCAGGGGCTGATCAGCACCGTTCCCCGCCTGACGGGCGGCGGCATTGCGAGCGGGATTCCCGGACGCATCCCGGATTACCTCAACCCGCCCTCCGGTTGCCGGTTTCATCCGCGCTGTTCGCAGATGATGGAGATCTGCCGCACGACCAAGCCGCCGGCTTTCAAGATGGGTGACGGACATGAGGTTGCCTGCTTCCTGTACAAGGATGAGGCCAAGTGACGACAGAAATCTTGACAGCGACAGCGCTTAAAAAGTATTTCGTGGTCGGGAGAACGGGCTGGCGCGACCGGCAAGCGGTCACGGTCAAGGCGGTCGACGGGATCTCGTTCACGATGTACGAAGGCGAGACCCTGGGGCTGGTGGGCGAGTCCGGATCAGGCAAGAGCACCGTGGCTTATACCACAATCGGCATGTATCGTCCCACGTCCGGGAGCCTCAAGTTCCGCGGTCAAGAGCTGTTCCAAAACGGCGGCCAGCGACCGATGTCGCTGCGAAAAGCCATCCAAATTGTCTTCCAGGACCCCGGCTCATCGCTCAACCCGCGGCGCAATATCAAGCAAATCCTCGAATTGCCACTCCAAATTCACCAGCCCGGAAAGAACCGGCTCGAGCAGATCGTCCATTTACTAGAGGTAGTCGATCTCCCACCTGAATACATGTACAAGTATCCGCACATGCTGAGCGGCGGCGAGGAACAGATCGTCGCGATTGCACGGGCGCTCGCGACGAATCCGTCGCTTATTATCCTGGACGAGCCAACCTCCGCGCTGGATGTATCGGTGCAGGCCAAGACGATCAATTTGCTTCTGCGGTTGCAGAAAGAGTTCAACCTCTCCTATTTGTTCATCACGCACGACCTCAGTCTCATGCGCAACGTAGCCTCCCGAGTCGCGATCATGTACCTGGGCAAAATCTGCGAGGTGGCCGAGACCGCTGGCTTTTTCCAGAATCCCTTACACCCGTACACGCAGATGCTCCTTTCTTCCATTCCAGTCGTATCGGTCGAAGAGGAGGCTCTCAAACCCAAGAAGGTGCTCTCGACCGGGGAAATCCCCAGTCCGGTCAACATTCCAAGCGGGTGCAGCTTCCGCACGCGCTGCCCATTCGCGATGGATCTTTGTTCGAAAATCGATCCGGTGATGGTGGATACGGGCAAAGGGCACTCAGTCCGCTGTCATCTCTTTTCTCAGCCCGCCGCGGCATGAGTTTCTCGGCGAATCGCCTTCAGGTACCACCCTTTAGAAGGAGGGAAAATGCTTCGAGTTGCAACGGACATCGGAGGGACGTTTACAGACCTTGTCTTTGTTACTCCCGAAGGCCAGGTGGGTACAGCCAAGAGCCACACGACCCCCGGGCAGTATGAAAAGGGCGTGATGGACGTGATCGCGGCCAAGCACATCTCCCCGCGCGACTTCATGTCCTTTGTGCACGGCACGACGATCGTCATTAACGCGATCACGGAGAGAAAGGGCGCCAAGGCAGCGCTGCTCACGACGCAGGGCTTTCGCGACATCATTGAAATTGGCCGCGGCAATCGCCCCGATTTCTTTAATTTGGAATATCGCAAGCCACAGCCCTTCGTGCCGCGCTATCTCCGTCGTGAAATCCCGGGCCGCATGTCGTACAAGGGGATGGAGGAGAAGCCGCTCGACCTTTCCGGGCTGGTCGCCATCCTCGACGATTTTCGCCGCGAAGGAGTCGAAGCGATTGCGATCGCCTTTATCAACTCCTATGCCAATCCGGCGCACGAGGAGGCGGCGCTCGCCCAAGTGCAGAAGCTCTGGCCCGATGTTTCGGTGGTAGCGTCCACTCAGATCACGCGCGAATGGCGCGAGTACGAACGGATGAACACGGCCGCCTTGTCCGCCTACGTCCAGCCCATTGCGCATCGCTACCTGGACGACCTAACAGGTTGTCTTGCCAACGCGGGCATGCAATGCACCTCCTACTTCATTGCCTCCAATTGCGGTGTGGACACCGTCAAGAACATGCGCCAGGTCCCGATTACGATGATCGAATCCGGTCCTGCCAGCGGAGTCTGGGGTGCGGCGGCGCTCGGACGGCTGATTGGCGAACTGAATGCCATCGCGATTGATATTGGTGGGACGACGGCCAAGTGTGGCTTGATCACCAAGGGGGAGGTCAAGCTCAACACCAACTACCTGGTCGAACGCACCGAGGCCTCGGCCGGGTACCCGGTGATGGTGCCGGTCGTGGATCTGGTGGAGATCGGTAACGGCGGCGGGTCCATCGCCTGGGTGGACGAATTTCAGAGAATGCATGTTGGTCCTCAAAGCGCCGGAGCCGTGCCGGGGCCGGTGGCCTATGCTCTCGGTGGAACCGAAGCGACGACCACGGACGCGAATCTCGCCCTGGGTTGCATCAATCCGAACTATTTCTGCGGCGGCACGATGACCGCGGATATGCCCGCCGTGAACAAAGCGCTCGACCAGTTGGCGGCGACGGTGCACATCAGCCGTCAGGAAGCGGCACGCGGCATCGTTCGGATTGCGAACAATAACATGGTCAACGCGATCAAGCTGATTTCGGTCAATCGCGGCCACGACCCGCGCGATTTCACGCTCATTGCTTTCGGCGGCGGCGGCGGCATGCACGCCTGCGCCTTGGCGAAAGAACTGGGGATCAGAAAAGTCGTCATTCCCAAACAATCCAGTGTGTTCTCGGCTTGGGGGATGTTGTTGAGCGATTTGCGCCGCGACTATTTGCAGACCCAGATCGTTGATCTCGGCGCTCCCGGGGCGGCCTCACAAATCAACGACGCGTTGACCCAACTGGAAGAAAAGGCCCTGCGGGCATACGAAGCGGAAAACATCGTGCGTGCGCGCGTTCACTTTCTCCGCTATGCTCGGTTTCGATATCAAAATCAGGAACATTCGGTGGAAACCGATCTGCCGAATGGCGCGATCACGGACGAACAGATGGGGCCTATCGTCGAGCATTTCCACGTCAACTATGAGCGGGAATACACCTACCGGCTGGCCGCGCCGGTGGAGCTCGTCTGTTACCACCTGATCGCCATTGCCCAGGTGGACAAGCTCAAGCCGGAGAAGCTGCCGACGACGATCCGCAGGGTCGAGGAGGCGGTCAAGGCACACCGAGAAGTGGACTATGTTGAGGCGGGCATCCATTCGGCGACGATCTACGACGGTGATGCGCTCGAACCGGGCATGAGTTTCGCTGGCCCGGCCATTATCGAGGAATCTGGCGCGACGACCGTGATCCCGCCAGGTCTGCATTGCCATATTGACGACTATGGCGACTATCAGATTCAGACAGGTCAATAGGGAGGTTCAGCCATGGGCCAGCAATATGATCCGATTACGACAGAAATCATCCAGAACTCGCTGCAAGCGGCGGCGGACGAGATGTTCGCCGCGCTGCGCCACACGGCGATGAGCGCGATCATCTATGAGGTGCTCGACATGGGCACCGGCATCACCGATCGAAACGGCGAGATGGCCGGTTCCGGTGCTGGCATCCCGGCCTTCGTCGGCGTGCTGGACAAGACCGTCAAGCAGATTCTCGGCAAGTTCAACAAGCCGGGGGATATCGAGCCGGGCGACATCTTTGTCACGAACGACCCGTACAGCGGTGGCGTGACGCACCTCAACGATGTCGTCCTTGTCATGCCGGTCTTTGCCGACGGCGAACTGCTCGCCTGGACGGCGAATATTGCGCACTGGAACGATGTGGGCGGCATGGTGCCCGGCAGTATGTCCACGGATGCGAAAGAGATTTTCCAAGAGGGGATGATCCTCGCTGGGATCAAGCTCTTTTCGCGCGGTCAGCCGATCCGGTCGGTGTTCGATATCCTCACCGCGAACTGCCGCATGCCCGATTTCCTGACCGGAGACCTCTGGGCCGGGGTGGCTTCGGTTCGCGTCGGCGAACGCCGTCTCTTGGAAATCGTGAACAAGTACGGAAAGGACGTTTTCCTCCATGCCGTAGAAGAGTACATGGACTATGGCGAGCGGGTCAGTTTGGCCGCACTGAAGCGCCTGCCCAAAGGCACCTATTCCTTGGTCGAGGAACAAGACACGGGGGCGCCCTGGAAGGTCACCGTCGAGATTCGAGACGACCAGTTTATCGTTGACCTGAGGGACAATCCCGATCAGGACAAAGGCCCCTTCAATATGAGCCGGGACGAAGCAGTCGTTTCCTGCCAAATCGCGTTCAAAGGGGTCACTTCGCCAGAGCGAGTCGCGAATGGCGGCACCTTTCGCCCCCTGAAGGTCTTGACGCGACACGGGAGCATCTTCGATCCGATCTACCCGGCGGCGATGGGCATTTACTATGAATTGACGATCAGGCTCGAAGATCTCATTGTGCGCTGCCTCGCCCAACGAATGCCGGAGCGGCTGCCGGCCGGCAGCTTTGCGTCCGTGTGCGGCACACTCTTCGGCGGCATTCATCCCGATACCGGCCGCACCTATGCCGTCATCGAGCCAGAACTCGGTGGCTGGGGTGGATCGCCGCTGGCAGACGGCAACCCGGGTCAGTTCTCTGCCCTGCACGGCGAAACGTATAACTGCCCAGCCGAAGTCGCAGAAGCGCGCTATGGTGTGACGGTGGACTATCTGAGTTTTCACGACGAAGAAGGAGGTGCGGGCCTGCATCGCGGCGGCAAAGGCGTGCGGATCGATTACCGTATGAAATCCGACAATGCCTGGCTGACCGTCGCCTACACACGCTCGCGCATTCTACCGTGGCCGCTGAATGGTGGCTGTGAAGGCTCACCCAACCACGTGGAGATTGTCCGGGCCGATGGCACCATTGAGAACCACGCGGTGGTAAGCGGCCTGACTGTGAACTGCGATGAGATCATCCGCATCAAGACGGCTACGGGTGCCGGGTGGGGCGACCCCATGCAACGTCCCCTGAATTTGGTGAAAGAAGACCTGAAGAACGGCTACATCACGGAGGAGCAGGCGAACCGCTATTACGGACTGGACGAACGGAGCCAAAGCGAATAGGTGTCCTCGCACGGGGTCTGTTCACACGGGGGCAGGTCGATGATACAAACTAGGGAACGATTGACGGCTCTTCAAACGCGCATGCGACAAGCCAACGTTGACTTGTCGGCGATTGGGCCGACGGCCAACATGCGTTATTTGCTCGGATTCACACCGCACCCCGACGAGCGCGTCTGCTTGCTCTTGGTAACCCAAGACGCGGCTCGGATCGTCGTGCCAACGCTCAACCAAGAAGAGGTCGCCGCTCACACCGACCTGGAACTTGTCGGCTGGGCAGATGCCGATGGGCCGACCGACGCGTTGCGCCGCGCCATGGCTACTTGGCCGTCACCGCGCGTTCTCGCCGTGGACGGGCCGATGCGGGCAGATTTTCTGTTGGACTTGCAGAATGTGGTGGCGCCCAGTCAGACGATATCGGTTGACGCCCTGATCGCGCCATTGCGTCTGCGCAAATCGGCTCAGGAGATAGAGGCGCTGGCGCGCGCGGCAGGCCAGGCGGATCGAGCTATGCAAGCCGCGGTGAATGCGTGCCAGCCCGGAGTTACGGAGGCAAGTGTGGCTTGGGCTGTCGAGACCGCCTTTCGGCAAGATGGCGCCGAAGCGGTGGATTTCACCTTGATCGCCTCGGGGCCGAACGGCGCGTATCCCCATCATCACAGCGGCGAGCGCCGGTTGCAGTTGGGCGACGCCATTATTATCGACATCGGCGCCACGCTCAACGGCTACAAATCCGACATCACCCGCATGGTCTATCTCGGCGAGCCTCCGGCGGAATTTCGTCAAGCCTACGCCGCCGTTTTAGATGCGAATGAACGCGCGCGAGCCGCTGTCCGCCCGGGAGTGAGCGCGGGCGAGATTGACCACATTGCGCGCAGCATACTAGAGTCGGCGGGGTTTGGTCCGTTCTTTACGCATCGCACCGGTCACGGTATTGGGCTGGAGGTGCACGAGCCGCCCTGGATCATGGCCAACAACGCGATGGTTCTCGAAGAAGGCATGGCTTTCAGTATCGAGCCGGGAGTCTACTTTGTCGGCAAGTCCGGCGTGCGGATCGAGGATATCGTCACCGTCACCGGCTCTGGAGTGCGGACTCTGTCGGGGTTTGATCATTCTCTCGTCGTGAAAGAGTAGAAGGGGACATTGAATGGTTAAATTGACTGTCATGTACAATCTGCCGCCGGGAGCCGACCACGCGGAGTTTCTCAACTGGAGGACGACCACCCATCAGGAAGAAAATATGGCGATGCCCGGCCTGCTCAAGACCGATTTCTATTTCGTCAAGAGCGCATGGAAGCAAGAGCAACCTACGTATCGTTACATTACTGAAGCCTACTTTCCGGATATGGCAACCTTTGAAAAGTCCTTCTTCGATCCCGAATACCAGTCTGAATTGGCCAAATCGCTGGAGCGAATTGCGGACCCGCTCTTCCTCATTTCTGAGGAAGTGATCACTCAAGTGGCTGCCTGACTCGGGAGTAAATAAGTCGCTGCGAAGCTACGTACCTCGTCTCGCTCCTCCTGTCCTGGCCGAAAACTTTATCCCTGGAAAGATCCAACCGCCACCCGATCAGAGGAGAGATTTTTAGGGCGACTATAAAGACGGGTGGGGTTTTCGGCCAGGACAAGGTGCTGTACTCGACATTCCCGCGCCTGGTCTCACCCCTTGCGTCTGCACGCCTGCCCATGCTGTCAATGGCGAAGCATTACCCCAGGCGCCGCACTTGTACAAAGCCAGCCACCGCTGCTATGATGTTCCTGTCCAGACAATGGATGTTGTGACCAACGTACGTTGTTGGAAGATCGCGTGGTGACCATTAGTCGAGCCCAGGGGACGCTCACCTTCCCGGCCAATTTCATGCTCGTGGCCGCGGCCAATCCCTGTCCGTGCGGCTATTATGGCGACCCGGTCAAAGAGTGCACGTGTAGCCTCGGCACCGTTCTGCGATATCAGAAACGGATCAGTGGGCCGCTCCTCGACCGGATCGATATTCATATTGAAGTACCGCGGGTGGATTACGAAAAGCTGGCGGGGGACCGGCTGGGGGAGAGTTCAGCCAAGATTCGAGAGCGGGTGGAAAAGGCGCGGGAGCGGCAGCGGCGGCGATTTGGGGGGACAGGTCTGCAGTGCAATGGGGACATGGGGCCGTCGGAGGTGCGGCAGCATTGTGGGATCGATGCAACGGGGCGGAGTCTGTTGAAGGCGGCCATGCAGCAGATGCAGCTGAGCGCCCGGGCATTTCATCGCATTTTGAAGCTGGCGCGGACGATTGCGGACCTGGCGGAGTGCGAGCAGATCGAGACGCCGCACCTCGCCGAGGCGATTCAGTATCGGCCGCGAAGGATGGTGTAGACAGCGTGATAGTTGGATGGTCGGGTAGTCGAAAGGGGCAGGTGATCAGGTGATAGAGTGATGTTGGGCTTTTCACGCAGAATGAACTGGGGTAGAATAGAGATATGACGGACGAGTTGCTTGCGGGCGATTTATTCTTCGAAGCCGAGACTCCGCTGGGGTTTCGCGTGCGCGTAACACGCGCCTATTGGAGCTTGATTACTACGGTCAAGCACCCTGTCATGACTGGCCGGGAGAACGACGTTCAAGACGCATTGCGGAATCCGGACGAGGTGCGCTTGAGCAAGACCGATCCACATGTATACTTGTTCTACAAGGCGGAACGCGTGCAGCGTTGGGTATGTGCCGTGTCAAGACGTTTGGATGGTGAGGGGTTTCTGATCACGACGTATCCCACCGATGCAATAAAGGAAGGAGTACGGATATGGCCCAAGTGAAGGTCTACTACGATCAGGTTGGCAACACTCTCACGGTCTGGTTTGGCAATCCGCAGGACGAGCACATTGCGGAGGAGACGGGTGAGGAAGTGGTCTTGATAAAAGACAAAGCTGGGCAGGTCATAGGATTTGAGAAACTGAATTTCATCGTGGGCAAGTCAGCACACTTACAGGTAGCGTTCGAGACTGTGGCGGCGTCATAAATGCGGCGTTTCCTCATGGTGATTGAAAAAGCGGATGGAAACTATTCCGCTTACTCGCCCGGTCTGCCCGGGCGCGTGGCAACGGGCTGGACCCGTCGCACAGGTGGGTGGGGTCGTTCGGAAAATCGGATCGATAATATTCTTTGAGCAGCAGGTATTCCCCAGCGACTTGAGGTCGCGCGGGATTGCCCTATCGGATGAAGGAATGACGTTGTCCGCCGCGCGAGGCTGCTTTCGACGCGGCGTGGGACCAAGGATGCAGGATGACGCCGGAACAGGCGATCACCTACGCGCTGGAGACGACGAAGGACAAGCGGTAAAAGTGATTCCGGTTCGCCACCTCACAAAGACCTGTGGCTTCTACAGGTCTTTTCATTTCCCGATTACTTCCCGATGCTCTGTTATGCTTGGAACCAATTGGATCCTACTCTGTTGATCACCAGCTCTCGAATATGGGATATTGCACAACGTGCTATGCCTCAGGGATCTTCGACTCGACCGGATTGACATTCATCCCCTTCGCTGCGCTTCGGGGATCTACGACAGTGCCGCGGGTGGATTACGAAAAGCTGGCGGGGGACCGTCTGGGGGAGAGTTCAGCCCAGATTCGGGAGGGGGCTGCGAAGCGTCCCCGAAGTGAAACGGAGGGGATGGAAAAGGCGCGCGAGCGGCAGCGGCGACGGTTTGGGGGGACAGGTCTGCAGTGCAATGGGGACATGGGGCCGCCGGAGGTGCGGCAAGCGCTCAATTCAAATCGGAGGGCTTGTCGTGCGTCTTTCTCGCTCGACACGCTGACGGGCAGACTCCCCAGCAGCAAGGTAGAACTGATGCCGTGCTCCGCAATGACGATCTTGGCGTTCTGGCGCAGCGAGTTTTCGATCATCTCCATTTGCTTAAGAACCTGCGCGTTGCCGACAAAGTACTGCTCGGCAGCCTCGTTGACCAGGCGATGGCTTCCGCCTTGCCTTGGGCCACTTGAATCACCGCTTCGGGTTCCCCTTCCGCGCGCTGGATGATCGCCAGCTTTTGCTGTTCGGCGGCTTCGAACTAGCCCGTCGCCAGTAGACGCATGGAGCGTCTTTTTGATTCCACTCACGCAAAGGCTCCATGAAGGTTTGAGCCATCACGAAATGGCTCGCGCGATCAAGAACGCCGCGGTCGCCGCCAACCCACCGATCAGCACCGTTTGAATCCCGCTGCGGATGGGTGGTGCGCCCGTGAAACGGCCTTTGACGTAGCCAAAAATAGCCAGCGCGATCAGGGTCGTGATAACGGATATAGGGAGTGCCGCGCTTGCTTTTGAAAGAGCCAGGTAAGGACCGAGTGGGACAAAGCCTCCAGCTATGTAAGCGCCCGCAATCGTTACGGCGCTGATCAGCGCGCGCTTGGGATCGGGTTTCTCAAGACCCAGTTCAAAGCGCATCATAAAGTCAACCCACGCTACTGGCGTTTTTCTCAGCGCATCCACAACGGGTTTGCTCTCGCCGATCGTTAGGCCATAAGATTGGAATACTTGGGCCACTTCGCTCGCTTCAACCTCTGGCTTTTCAATAACCTCCAATTGTTCTCTTGCCCTCTCGCTCAAGTAGTGTTCCGCATCACTCTTGGCCGCCAAGTAACCGCCCAGTCCCATGGCAATGGAACCGGCCGCGATTTCGGCCAGGCCTGCAGTCACAATGATACTGGTGGTATCAATGGCACCGGACAAACCGGCCGCCAAGGCGAACGGGACGGTCAATCCGTCAGACATTCCAATCACAATGTCTCTGACGTTTGCGGACCCTGTGAAATGGCGCTCGATGTGGGGTGTCTGTGGCACCAGGTTTTCTCCTCTACCGCGCTCCCCCCCTTTTCAGCACATGGATTGTCCAGGGTCCATGTGTACACTCCGTCCGAATCGGGCAAGGGCTTTTCCACAAAGGAATCGGTGTTTTGAAAGGGAACATGAGGACGTATCCAGCGCGGGAGCGTGTCCCGCAAGCCCCGTCCATGTTCGAGATAGAAATTAGGGAATGTGTTGGCTTTTGTTTTTTGTTTCTCCCTCACGGTCCAGGACGACAGGGATACCTGCCGCGATTGCGAGAATAGCAAGAATCACACCTATGTCCGGAATGGCAGCATGGACCACTAGCAGTATCCCGGTCAAGGCGAGCAAGACAGCCAGCAAGAGCATCGCGAGGTTCTTGGTTAGTTTTATCTTGTCGATTCCGGTGTGCAAGCGGTGCGATGGATCATAACGGAATACGGTGTGCTGAGAGGTCCCAAGACCTGGGCCCAGGGGTGCCGATTCCATCCAGTAATCCAATTACGAAAGGTCGAGATTTCATCCATTGACATGCTTTCTTTCTTGACCTGTGCCATCTCAATGGACTTGGGCGTCTAGAAACTCAGCTCGGCTCACCTGCTTGATGCCCGTCTCGGTTTCAAGCACTCCTGCCAGCTGGCTGGGAATCTCCATGAGGAAATGCGAATCGACGACGGGCGAGCCACCCACCAGTTTAGACCTCGCATAGTCGCCTATGTGCAGGAGCGGGAGGCCGTCGTGGTTGACCACCAGGGAGACCGTAATCGTGTAGGCGGTCTCTTCATCCAGCAGATGCACTCCATCCGCCCGATAGTCACTGTGGATGCCGGTCTTGATCTTTGACCACGCTGTCCAGGTATGTCCTCTGATCCCTGCTTCCTCTTTGAAGAGGGCGACCTGTTCTGCGCCGGTGTCGTCCACCGTGCTTGCGTTCATGCTGCGAAAGTATTCGGCGAGGCTGTCCCGGATGAGCGGGCCGATTCTCTGTGCCGTTTCAACGGCTATCCGCGTGCGCTTTTCTCGCAGCGGTCTTCCTGCCTCCTCTTCGTTCTTTTGTTCGGTTTCTCTTTCCTGCACAGTTTGGAATCCATACCTGGATGTCTTTGTCATTTTAGCTCCTTCAGCGAGCCAGGGGGCCATTGGGGTACCCCCTGCTGGCTGCGCCAGCTCTCCCGCAGAACGCCCGTATCCGCATTCATGATCGCCGGATCGAGGTTGTAGATCCGGACCAGTTCAAGGGCGTTGGTCGGAGGGTTCTTATCGCCTAACAAGATATACGTTGCGGCGCCGCGCACGAGGGCGCGGTATTCTTTTTGCTCTTGGCTATACATAGGAGCCCCTGTTACTCATCAGATGTTTCTCAGAATTCAGCCGAGCGCGATGGGCGAGTGCGTGGACTTGATCGCCGCAGCGACCTGCTCGATTTCCTCTGCCGTAATCCAAATGCGTTCAAAGCCCAGTGTCCTCGCCCCTATTGCATGTCCCTGGGCGGCGCTGTTCTTTTGCCAGCTTCGATAGGTTTTGGCTCAGTCGCTGCAAGGTGGGGACGATTTGCTCGAATTCGGTGGATTTAACGAGAAAGAAATCCGCACCCGCGTCCAGGCACAGTTGGCGGTACTCTGGAAATGGATAGTCAGTTAGGATGATCACCGCCGGAGCCGCCCGCTCTTGTTTCAATCTTTTAAGCACATCAATGCTATTCCCCTTGAGTATGTCGATATCGAGGAGAACGACGTCCGGTCTCTGGTCGAGGATCGCGGCCAGCGCGACTCGAGCCTCCGCCGCTTCGCCGACCACCTGGACCTGTGGCGCCTCGCCGAGCAGTCGCTTCAATCGCTCGCGTATCACCGTAGAATCATCGACCACAAATACCTTCATTGCGTCACTCTGAGAGTCAGGTTGGGAAGCCGCCTACCGACTGATCCACTCGAAGCACAAACATACCTTACCGCTCTTTGGCGGCAAAAGGAATCACTCGAGCCCGTTGGTTCTTGTCGTAAAAACACCGAACGCGTCGTCGTTAATTACGACAACGCGTCCGATGGGGAATAACCCGGCGAAGAACTTCAGGGGACCTATTCGATCAGCCCATGTTCGAGTGCATAGCGGGAGAGTTCCACATTCGACACACTGTAGGGTACATTAGGGTCTTCGAGGTAGCGGCGCTGGAGTTCGCGCGCGAGTTCCACCTTCGCCGGGTCCACATGAGAAAGCGCCAATTGCTGAATCGTGCCGTCCTCCGCCGTGACGTGCACCGCGCACCAATCCGCGAGTTGGGGGACCGCGAGACGTGCCACGCTCGCGAGCGTGGTCTCGTAATCGAGCGAGGAGGCGAGTACGTCGTTCACCTCGGCGAGAAAGCGGGCGGCCTCCTCGGCCCGCTTTCGCTCGGTCGCGTCGCGCACGATCTTGGACACGCCGATCGCACGGCCCTGGGTGTCCCGAATCAGGCTTTCGCTGATCGAAACGTCCATCCGCCGACCGTCCTTGGCGACGCGGATCGTGTCAAAAGGGCCCGTGGATTCGCCGCGCTGGATGCGCTCGAGGATCTGCCCAAATTCGTCGAGGCGATCGGGCGGATAGATGATCTGGACGGATTTGCCGACGACCTCATCGGCGGAATAACCGAACAGCCGCTCCGCACCCCGATTCCAAGTCAGAATCGCGCCGTCCAGCGTCTTGCCGATAATCGCATCGTCCGACGAGTTGATGATCGCATTCAGCCGGAGAATATCCAGGTCCCATTTCCTCCGCTCGGCGCGGTCGCGGAGGACCAGGGCGATGACAGGTAACACGCTCAACACCATGACCGCAAGCCGCACGCCACTATCCAACAGGGGAAGGAAAAAGAGGATGATCGCCACCACTGATAGGAGGATCAGCAAAAGTATAGTGCTGAAAGTCAAAAGCGGCATCCGCTGGCCTGGAATCATAGGTCACCATAGCGAACGGGAGACAACATCGGACCGTCGACCTCCAATAATTATACGATATAACCAGGTAAGTGGCGCTGGCCATTGGAACTGGCGAGTGATGCCACGGGAAACCGGCCGATTGAAGGCTCGCCGTAACCTTACCAGAGGAACCATATTGAAGACGCGTTGTCGTATTTCACGACAGCGCGTATCATCCCTTTACGACAAAAACAAACGAGTCCCAGTGGTTCCTTTCGTCCCCAATGCGCCGTATGCTGTGTTCACATCCGCAGCAGATCTGAGAAGATCGGGACTGTGCACTTGACGGATGTTGGGATCTGCGCCAGTCCATGGGCTGGTAATTCGTTCGACCGAAGGAGTAGACAGATGGGAATCTTATCTTGGATTGTCGTAGGACTCATTGCCGGCTGGCTCGCCAGTCAGGTGATGCGGGGGGGCGGCTATGGTCTCGTCGGTGACATCATTCTCGGGATCATCGGGGGACTGGTAGGCGGCTATCTCGCCGGGGCTTTATTCGGAGTGTCAGATGCGGTCAACGGGATCAACGTGCTGAGCATCGTTGTGGCGTTCATCGGGGCGATGGTTTTGATTGGGCTGAGCCGGATGTTTTTGCACCCTCGCCGGGCCTAGCGATCATGGCGTGCTTCCGGGAGACCAATCTTATGTTGGTCTCCGATGGTCGCCGCCGGGGCGAGATTCCTGTCTCTGTTGAACGATAGGGATAGAAGCCTCGCCCCGGTTGCGCGGTACCTTCAAAGAAGGAGAGGATCGTGCCCCAAGCCCATGATATTATGACAGGGTCGCTTGCTACTTGCTCACCCCTGGATACTGTGGCGCACGCCGCCCGTCTGATGCGGGATCGGAACATCGGCGATGTGCTCGTCACCGACGATGGAAGACTGGTCGGGATTGTGACCGACCGCGACATTGCGCTGCACCACGATCACACGCCGCACGTCGCGCATTCACTGAAAGAAACTTCCGAGTCCAGCGGGACCCACCGTCTGCATTCGGTCGAGCGTAGCCTGCTACGTGTCACTCTGGCGCTGGGTCTCATCACCGGAGCCGTCGTCGCTCTGAACTTGCTCAAGCCGGGAGGTAAGCTCTGGGAACAAATCCAAACAGACGGAATCGATGACAGAATATTGGATCTCGTCCAAGCCGGACGCACACATAGCCCGAGAGATGCCTTACCGAGATGATTTGATCCATCGGCAAAGCACTTAGGCGCAACCTATACTCTAGTTACATCGTCAATCCTGACCCAAGGAGGCAAAGACAATGACCGGCTACGTTGGACCAATCGAGAAGACAACTCTGAAGAACAAGTATTTTCGCCGGGTGCTCTTCACCGGAAAATACAGTCAGCTTGTGGTGATGTGTCTGCAGCCGCGGGAGGAAATCGGCAACGAGGTGCATGCCAACGTCGACCAGTTCTTCCGCCTCGAAGAGGGCAAAGCCAAATTCGTCTTCGACGGCAAAGAAGAGCATCTGGCCCGTGACGGCGACGCAGTGGTGGTGCCGGCGGGCACCTATCACAATGTGATCAATGCTTCTGCGACCAAGCCGCTCAAACTCTACACGATTTACTCACCGCCGAACCATCCGGATGGGACCGTGCATAAGACGAAAGCCGAAGCGGAAGCTGCAGAGCATCGCTAGAATCTTCCGCGGGCGATGAAGGCAGGAGTTTGGCTCCTGCCCCGATTCCTGACATTCCGCCGTTCTGTCAGCGGCGCACAAGGCGCGCGACCACGCCAAATCCGCCGCACACAAGAAGGAATGACTCGCAAAAGCGACGAAGAGCATGTTGCAAGTCCAAGGTCAACGTTGAAATCAAAGCCGCCAGTGTTAACACGCGGGATGAAAAACACGATGCGCACCTCCGCTCGGCAGATTTCCTGGACGCGGAGAAATATCCAAAGATCACGTTCAAGAACAAACGCGGTGAAATGGTTGACGCGACTCACGGGCGCCTGGTTGGCGATCTGACAATCCGCGATGTGACGTGCGCGGTCATTCTTGATGTGGAACACCTGGGAAAAGCCAAAGGCCCATGGGGCGCGACCAGCGCGGGCTTTGCAGCGCATGCAAGTCATCGCATAAACTGCAAGTCCGTTAACTGGTTCAAGGAGGTACTACCATGAACGACAACATTTTGCGGGGCAAGTGGAAACAAATGCGTGGGAGTGCGAAAGAGTGGTGGGGCAAACTCACCGATAGCGATCTCGACCGTGTCAGGGGTAAGATGGAAAACCTGCGCGGCGCCCTGCAAGAGAAATATGGCTACACGCGCGAGAAAGCCGACGCGGAGATAGCCAAGCGGATGAAGGAATACAATCAGAAACACGCCCGGAAACCGTAACTCTCTGCTCCCGCCCTCCTCCCTCTCTGCATGCTCAGAACGGGGAGGAGGGTCGGATTAGGGAATCAGTCTGTGAAAGCCAAACTGATCTTCAACCCGGCTGCGGGCAACCCGGCGGATTCCGCCGTGCAGTTGCTCGATTTGCTGCGCCAACTGCAATTCGTGAATATCCAGGCGGAAGTGTTGCTCGTACAACCGGAATTGCATCTCGGCGCCCTCGCGCGCCGCGCGGTCCGAGACGGCGCCAGAATGGTCATCGTTTCCGGCGGCGATGGCACGATTGAAAATGTCGCGCTCGGACTCGTCGGCAGCCGGACGACCCTGGGCATTATTCCAACCGGCACCCGCAATAATCTCGCGCGCAGTCTCGGCATTCCGACCAACAATCTCGCCGGCGCCGTCGCGCTCCTGCGGAAAGGACGCCCGCTCAAAATAGACGTCGGACAGGCGCGCCAAGGACGCGCGAGCCGTTTCTTCCTGGAGGCCGGCGCCGTCGGTTTGGCTTCGGCGCTGTACCCATCCGCCGACGACATCCAGCATGGCGACCTGGGCAAAATCGGCGAGTTCATTTCGACCTTGGTTTCGGCGGCGCCCTCCGAAATTCGTCTACGTTTAGACCACCACCGCCGTGAAATCATTACCCACGCGCACCTGGTCATCGTCGCCAACATGCCGTTCATGGGCGCGAATTTTCAGATCGCGCCGGATGTGTTATTTGATGACCGCCGGCTCGACGTATTGGTCTATTCCGATTTGAGTAAACGCGATCTGATCGGACAGGCAATGCGCTCCATGAACGATGAGCGGATTCAGCGCTTTCACGTGAAGAAAATTGCGATTACCACGGATCCGCCGATGCCGGTGATGGCGGACGGAGTCTTTCTCGGCGATGGTCCGGTGACGTTGACGGTGCAGCCGCACAGCTTGGCGGTGATGGCAGGTCCCGCTGGCGTTGCAGCCACGCCGCCTCCCCCGGCTGCCGAGGGGACACCGTGAATCCCGGATCTGAAGCAAGTCCAGCAGACACTGGTAAGCACACCGTGGGGAGAGCGCCTCCTGCGCCGCCGGACCGTTTAACGCGGGGCGGTGGTGATAGGTCTGCTCGGCGGGCTCGGAATTGTTATCATGCGGCTTACGCCGCTAGCGCGCTGGGCGCTTCTGGCGCGAACCGGGCTTGTCTTTTCCAAGCGGACATGCCGCGCAGACATTTTTCGTAGCGACGCTGTGCCTCCGCCACTTTCAATGGCCCCTGGAAATTGCCGTGGGCGTGCATAGTATCGCCGCACTCGTCGCATTTACTCGGATTTACGTGGGCGCGCACTATGAGATGACCACTCGCGAATCGCACTCGAGGCGGATCCATCGCTCGGGCAGTGGATGGGTCTGGCTGGGGTTTTGGGGTTTACCCCATTGCCCATTTTGGCCCTTCTGCCCATCGGGATAATGATCGTAGCTTACATTATCACGGCAGAAATCGCAAAGGCGATATTTTACAGGAAAGTGAACTGTTGAAGGAGGGAAATCCTGTGGACATGAATGAGCAACAGCACCGTGCCATTCTTCAGAGCATCGCCCGGAGAGCGATGCTTGAGCGAGGATTGCTGCCTGACTTTTCTGCACAAGCCATCGCCGAACTCGGCAACATTCGGGCAGCTGCAACTATGACTGGCAGGCTTGTGCGTGACCTCAGGGAGCTACTATGGGCTTCCATTGATAACGATGATTCCCGTGACCTGGACCAGCTTACCGTGGCCGAGGCAATGCCCGGAGACACAGTCAGGATTCTGGTTGCCGTAGCTGATGTGGACGCGCTCGTCGAGAATGGCTCAGCCCTTGATCAACACGCCCGGCATAACACAACCTCGGTGTATACGGCGGCGATAACGTTCCCCATGCTTCCCGAAAAGCTCTCCACCGACCTGACATCGCTGAATGTCAATGAGGATCGTTTGTCCATTGTCGTCGACATGGTGATTGGCACGGATGGATCCCTGCGTGATTCTGACATCTACCGGGCGCGTGTTCGGAATCGGGCCAAGCTCGCCTACAACAGCGTTGCTACATGGCTGGAAGGGAATGGGACCATGCCCGCAGGGATTGCGGCCACAAATGGGCTTGCTGAGAATGTGCGCACGCAGGACAGAGCCGCGCAAAGTATGAAGAATCTCCGGCACGTTCATGGGGCGCTGAGTCTTGAAACCATTGAGGCAAGACCGGTATTTGATGGCGATCAAATCCGTGACCTGCAAATGGAAGAAACGAACCGCGCCAAGGACATTATCGAGGATTTCATGATCGCGGCGAACGGCGTGACCGCCCGGTACCTCTCGTCACGCCAAGTCCCTTCGATCCGCCGGGTCGTCCGCACTCCAAAACGATGGGACCGGATTGTCGAGATTGCCGCAGAGCACAAGTTCGCGCTGCCAGGTAATCCAGATTCAAAAGCGCTGGAAGAATTTCTGACGAAGGAGCGAGCCGCGGACCCGCTTCGTTTCCCCGATTTGTCTCTCGCCGTGATCAAACTGTTGGGGGCGGGTGAATATATCGCAGAACTACCGGGCGACACGGCGCCGGGACATTTTGGTCTCGCCGTGAGCGACTATACTCATTCCACAGCCCCTAATCGTCGATTTACGGACCTTATCACGCAGCGTTTATTAAAGGCCGCCATCGATGGGAGCCCCATCCCCTATGGCATCGCTGAACTGGAGGTTCTGGCGACTCATTGCACCGAAGAAGAGGATGCCGCTGACAAGGTCGAACGGCAGGTCGGCAAATCGGCCGCGGCGCTTCTCCTGGAATCGAAAATCGGAGAGCGGTTCGAAGCACTTGTCACAGGGGCTTCATCGAAAGGTACCTGGGCCCGCCTTTTGAATATTCCGGTCGAAGGGCGAGTGGTCCATGGGTTCGAGGGCATTGATGTTGGCGACCGGATTCGCGTGCAGCTGATATCAACGGACGTTGAGCGGGGATATATTGATTTCAAGAGAGAAGACCGCCCGGAAAAGGATCTCGCTCCCGCGCAAGGATTGGTGCAGCCCCTTGCGCCTGGCCGTTCGGGCAAACCCGGCTAGCGCGGCACGATATCAAACGCGAACTGGCGGCGCATCATTATCCACAGCGCGAACAGTACGCCGATTGGCAGCATGGTGTCGATGAGGCCGCGCTCGGCAAGTGTCCCGGCAGAATCGCTTGCCACAAGGGATCACCCGGACGAACGACACGCAGCTGCGCCAGTGGCGTCATCGCCTGTTCGGCTGTCGTCGTCGCCCAGCGTTCGCGCGGAATTGCCTTGACATGGTGCAACGTCAGCAGCCCTTCGACGCGCCCCGCCCGTTCCACGGGAAAACACCGCCGCCCCGTCGTCAGAATATGATCCTGGACCACTTGGTCCAGCGTCGCTTCCGGCGCGAGCGTCTGGCATTCGGGCGTCATGATTTCGCCAACTGTGTGCCCGGCCAACAGGCGTTGCAGCGTCACCTGCTGCACACTGGCGGTCGCGGCGTTCTGCAGGAGCCAACCAATAAACGCGATTACGAAAAAGTGGATGCCGCCGCAGTGACCCCCATGCGGCAGCCCTCCGCTGGGTGCGCCAACAGAGTTGGCGACGCGTCTTGCGACCCAGCACTTGCGGGGGACGAAAGGGTATCTGCCGTTCGCGCGCAGAATGCAATGGACTTGTTCCCGTCGCTCCGAAAGTCGGGCCGAGGGAACGTACTGCCTAGCGACCGATCAGAATTAAGATACCGGCCGCGATCGCGAGGATTGCGACAACAATGCTCAACTGCCCCAGACTAATAAACGCGCTGACTCCCACTAGGATCAGGTAGATTGCGAGCAAGAGCATTCCGAGGTTCCGTGTCAGTTTCATGATGTTCTCCTTCTTGTGTGATGATGCATTCCCTCTGATTGGCCACGTGACGCCGGAGGTGAACGCCCAGATTAATCTCACGCGACCCATATGCGAGCTCGGTTTGATAGAGTGCGTAACCAGGATGCGACGTAGAGTTCGACCGGGTTTTGGCGGGACGACCTAGATGGACCAATACGAAAAGGCGGTGCGCGCGACCCCGAAAGCAAGTATCAAGACGGCGACCGTTAGAAAGGGGAAGACGTTCACAATCTCGGCGGGCAGGGAGACGGTTCCCGCCAGGACGGCGATCAGAAATCCGGCTGAAACAATGCAGAGGAAGAAGACCCAGAGGATGGTGAACAGAAACGCGTCGAGCTGAAATCGATTTCGGTCTTGCATGGCCTACTCCTGGAGAGAGGCAGTCACCCTACCAGAAGCGACTGCCTCCGTGAACATGTTCACTTGATGTCATCGGCATTGCTCAAGCTAGCGGGGAAGCCATCGTCGGTGGTGGTGTTTACCGCTCGTAACGATGGCCCATAGCACTGACAGCGACGCGGCTCCGACGACCGCCGTAATGATCGGCACACCCCCGTAAGAGGCTTCCGGCGCTAGCACAATGTGCAGCAGGTTAACCATCAGCCACTCCCCCAAGAGCGCGCCGAGGAAGGCGCCAAAGAAGCCGAATGGGTATCCCGTGCCAAATATCCTCATCGCTAGAAACGCACTGATGCCGGCGATGAGGATGTAAACGATGATTTGAACCAAGGTGGGTTCCATGGGTAATACTCCCTTTGTCATCTGCAAACCGGCCCGTTCGATCGGTCCCGTCTGCGCGCCGTTGGTTAGCCGACACGCGGCGACCGGTCTGCCTCATACGTGGTGACGCTGCGGGCGCTCGGCTGATAAAAGACCAACCACACCAGGCGGATGATCGCCCAGGCGATCAGGGCGTATACGATGATCGCAACGATGGATGTGATCTCCAGAACTCGACCTCCGGCAGACGCGGGGTTGCCCAACAAGCTATTGAAAGGCGCCACGAATAGCCCGGTAAGGTTGTAAACGGCACTGGCAAAGGCATTGTTCGGATTCGCCTCCATTAGCTTGAGGAGAATCCGCAGCCCGAGGAGCCCTTCGAGCACGCTGAAAAAGAAACCGAACAGAGCAGAAACCCGCTGCAGAGTATGGCGCTTGCGGGCGTTCACGTTCTCCGTCACCACCTCGCGCGTTTCAACGCCAGGCTGCTGGGTGACTCGAACTTGTTCAAGACGATCTACGGGACCTGCATTGATAGACATATGTACCTCCAAAGAGCTTTCTGGAAAGTTAGTTGTGAGTAGGCGACCCCACCCATCCTATTGAAGAACCTGGTATGTCCGATGGCAAGGTGTAACGCCACGGAGTATCATCGATCATTCCATACAGATAACCCTCCGATTGCGAATCCATGACGAGCCGTTTAGTAATGAGAGCGCTCGGCGAGTTCGGAAGGAGAACCCAAGTGCCACCGCTATCCCGGCTGGCAAAGATGCCCAGAGCGTCTTTGGCACCGGGTTTCGCGCTCTGGGTGGCCAGGGCGATGTATACCCGGCTCGAGTTCTGCGGGTCGACGACGACTGCCGTGACGGTCAATTGAGTGGGCGTCCGCAAGCCGAACTCAACATGCTCCCAGGTTTGACCGCTATCAAGACTGCGGTAAAGACCGGAACTGATGGTGGCAAGATAAATCAGTTGCGGGTCCGCGCCCGTCGCCAGCGCCAACGGTGCATCCGGTAGTTGACTCACCAATTCCCACCGGGTACCATGCCGCGCATACAAATCGCTCGCGGTAACCGCGTAGATTTGCGGCGACTCGGTTGCGGTGACCGAAATGTCGCGCAATTGGGAGGCCGAGACACCGATCTCCTGTGCCATCTTTCCCCGGAAGGCTTCTTTCGCCGTGCTCGCCGCTTGGCGAACCGCGTAAATTCCCTCGTTTACTTCAAGTTGTTCCAAGCGCGGTAGGGCTTGCCATGCGTCCAAGGCGCCGAGAGCTCGGACGGCCTGCAGCCGCACGTCGGCTTTGGTATCGTGTGTCGCCAGGGTTAACGTTGCAATTGCTCGGTACTCGTGACGCATACCTAATACTTGGGCGGAGCCTGCGCGTACACCCGGGTCAGCATCGGTCAAGGCTGTCATCAGCACTGGAACAACCGCCGGCGAAGCGCCTTGCAAAGCCGTCAGAACGATACGGCGCTGTGCAAGCGGCTCGTTTTCTTTTAGGGACAAGAGTAGCACCTGAAATGCTCCATCGGAGTCGGAGGCAACCAATGCTTGCGTATTCCGCTCGAAAGTGGACAAAGGCTCCGTTAGTTCCGCGGCCATCGAGCTGCTGCCGCTTCCCGGTGGCACGCGAATGAGAGTATTCCAAAGTGCGGGAGGACTCGTCGTGCGCATTGCCCCAACGGCCACTACGATCAGAACGGACATGATCGCAACCAAAGCCAGGTCGGTGCGATTGTTCTTTATTGTTGGGAATGGCCCTTCGGTCTGCGTATGAGTGTGTAACATTGTTGGCTCCATTGAGTCACTCCTCAAATTGGGGTGGAAAGCGGTCGATTTGTCGATCCGTTTTGGACACAATAACAGCATACAATGTTTGGACCGGAAAAGGAATCACTGGGACTCGATTGTTCTTGTCGTAGAAGCAACCCGCACGTTGTCGTCAAATGCGACAACGCGTGTGATGGGGCAAGAAAGGCGTCCTTCGTCTCCGCGACGCTCCGCTCCGGATGGCTGGGAAGGGCTACTCAATCATCCCATGTTCGACGGCATAGCGCGACAATGCCAGCTTCGACTCCAGGTTCATCTTTTTCCTGCGAGATCGCTTGGACGTGGGCTGCACCGGGCTCGCGAGCAGCGTCTCGCCATCGAGCGATGGCGCGAGGACGTCGCCGACCTCGGCGAGGACACGCGCTGCTTTCTCGGCCCGGGTGCGCTCGGTGGCATTGCACAAGATCCTGTCGTATTTCACGACAACGCGTTCCATCCCTTTACGACAAGAACAATCGAGTCCCAGTGGTTCCTTTCGTCCCCAATGCGCCGTATGCTGTGTTCACATCCGCAGCAGATCTGAGAAGATCGGGACTGTGCACTTGACGGATGTTGGGATCTGCGCCAGTCCATGGGCTGGTAATTCGTTCGACCGAAGGAGTAGGCAGATGGGAATCTTATCTTGGATTGTCGTAGGACTCATTGCCGGCTGGCTCGCCAGTCAGGTGATGCGGGGGGGCGGCTATGGTCTCGTCGGTGACATCGTTCTGGGGATCATCGGGGGACTGGTAGGCGGCTATCTCGCCGGGGCTTTATTCGGAGTGTCAGATGCGGTCAACGGGATCAACGTGCTGAGCATCGTTGTGGCGTTCATCGGGGCGATGATTTTGATTGGGCTGAGCCGGATGTTTTTGCACCCTCGCCGGGCCTAGCGATGGCCGTGTGCTTCCGGGAGACCGACATGAGATCGGTCTCCCACCCCTTCGCCGGGCCTGGTCAGGAGTTGAGTCGGGGAAAAGGCTGCGATGGCCAAACCGATTCTCTACCGGGATACCGGCAACCTCGCGGAATCCGCCGTGAACCAGCTCGAATGGTTGAGCCCGTCGCAGATACGGCACATTTGTTCAGTACTCGGAAATTCCGAGCCGAGCGAAACCCACGACATACTCCCAACCTCGTTTTGGAGAAAAAGATGCAAAGCCGATACATCGCAATCGTGGTCATGGGTCTGTTGCACCGGCTTTTGCGCCAGCCGTGTCTACGGATGCGGCAGGTAATGAGGCGGCCGAGAGCGCACGGCCCTCTAATCCTGGCGGGCCTGGCCCAGCACTGGAGCTGAAAGGCGATTCGAAGAACGGCGCACAGGTTGTTGTGAATTGTGTTCCGTGCTACGGCGACCAGGGCAAAGGGGGAGTGGCGAATCCGGGCTCTTCGGACGGGACTGTTCCGCCCCTGAATCCCATGGATGTGACCAATGGATTTCCAATACCTGTTCAACTCAACCGGCGAGTGGATTGCCTTCCGACAGTGGCAACATGTTTTTGATAAACGTTGCAACTGGATCGGGTGGCTGCCTTGGGGTCATCATGAGGTGGCCACTGAGGAGGGCGATTATTTGGGGACCATCGTCGGTGCGAACCGGTTCTACTATTTTGCAGACAGACCCCATCGCTCGCACCCCGGAGCTCCTTCACGGCTTACCTATCCTCCGTTTCCAGCAAATCCGGCCCTTGTGGCGCGCGTGGTCTTGCCCGTTGGAGCGATAGATGTGCCCAGTCTCGAGAAATCGCGCGACCAAAGCCCTGGGCCAGCCGCCAGAGACGTGGAGGATGACTATCAAACAAGCGGTCGTCGATTGGTTCGCCCAACGGTTGCGGATAGCTGAAGGCAAGCCAAAAGCGATAGACGGAAGATCATACCGAATCAGCATGCCAAAACGTGAATCTGAAGATGACCATGGCAGGGGCGTGGGTCGCTCTTTTGAGGGGTGGGCAGCGCGCATCTATCCGACCAGCCAGGTAGTGACCATTGGCACCCGCTCTCTGCGCACCATACGCTTGGGAATGCTACACGTGGTCGACCGAATTGACGATGAGCTGAAACGCCGTGACACCGGCCGGCATTAAGGGCCGGCGCAAAAAACACGCGCGCCACCCACCTTGATTTGAAAGAGGAATGAATGAGAACCATGCAACTGCTTCAGGGGCTCGAGTTCGACGCGAAAGAGGCGCACGCACAGCCACTCTTCGTGGACAAGGACGGGAGAGTGCTACGCTTTACGCTCCACCCCGGCCAAACGATCAAGGAACACAACACTTCCAACTCACCCTTTTATGTTATCGTGCTGAAGGGGAGCGGAACCTTCGCCGGCGGCGACGGCAAGGAGCAAACTCTGGGCCCGAACTCTTTGCTCATCTTTAATCCGATGGAGAACCATGTGATCCATGCTCTCGGTCAAGAGTTGGTCTCTCTCGGGATTTTGCACGGCGCCCCTGGCAATGAGTCGGACCGGGTGGGCGGGATGCTGGGTTAGAAACGCAAGCAAAGAATCCCACAGAGCTACAGAAAAACGGGTTGGGAAGAACTCCCAGCCCGTTGTCAGTTTTCGCGGGTCACGCATCACCGCAGGCTCAAACCTAATCGCAGGAGCAAGCCCGACAAAGTAACTCCGGTTCCAGTGACCCAGAGAACCACGATAAGCGTGCTGATCAACAGAACGACGGCGCTGATAAATGGCACCCAGATCAAACGCCAGCCGCTCAAGTGGAGTGATGCTCGAAAAGCTATCCACGAGCTAACAAAGCAAAGCACGAGGGCCAGCGCCCTAGCGGTTGGACCGAGCGTTGGAATCAGTCAAGACCAACACGATGGACGTGCACTGTGCGAAGGCCAGCGCCCGAAAGGTAGCCGCCGGCAAGCTTTTTCCGCCCATGGCATACGCGGCCGTCTGACCCACGAAAATGCCGACCAGCCAGCCCAAGCCCCAACCGGCGATTTCCTGAACCAGCCCCGCGGGGCTGTTGACCTGCCCGGACCGTATTCACAATCCAGCCGCCCGCAGCTAGAAAATCGGCAACGCGCCGCACCTGTGCGGCACGCAACTCCGGATCGCCATACGGTCACAACCACCCGAGGCTTTTTCGTTGGGGATGCCCCAAGGCTGCCCGCTTGATCGCCGTGTCGTCAACCACGACAGAGCAGTCATTGCTTTTACGACAAAAAGGACCGAGTCCAAGTGATTCTTTTTGCGGATCGAAGGTGGTATGCTGCATTGGCCTTCGGGAAGGATCGTCTCACCGGAGCCCGTTCAATTCCATTAAGGAGGAATGTGCCATGGCCAACAAAACATCGCTCAAGTTGCGGCCCCTTGCCGACCGCGTCATCGTAGAGCCACTCGAGGAGGAGGAGAAGACGGCGAGCGGGCTCTTCCTGCCCGAGACCGCCAAAGACAAACCGCAGCAAGGTTTGATCGTCGCCGCGGGGCCCGGCCGCTGGGACGAGAAAGGCGAAAAGCGAGTCGAGATGGACGTCTCGGCGCATGATAAGGTTGTCTTCGCCAAGTACTCCGGCACCGAGATTAAGCTTGACGACAAAAAGTATCTGATCATGAGCGAGAAGGATATTCTCGCGGTTCTTGAGAACTAATCCATTTTGGAATCACCCGAAACGAGGAGGAATACAGCATGGCAAAGCAACTTGCGTTTGCCGAAGAGGCTCGGCGACACTTGAAAATCGGCGTCGATACGGTCGCGGATGCCGTGAAGACGACGCTTGGCCCCAAAGGGCGCAACGTGGCGCTCGACAAGAAATACGGTGCGCCGACCATCACCCATGATGGCGTCACCGTGGCGAAGGAGCTCGAACTGGAGAATCCGTACGATAACATGGGCGCGCAGCTCTTGAAGGAAGCCGCCACCAAGACGAACGATGTCGCGGGCGATGGGACGACCACCGCGACGGTGCTCGCGCAAAGCATGGTGACCGAGGGCCTGAAGAACGTCGCCGCGGGTGCGAACGCGATGCTCTTGAAACGCGGGATCGAAGGCGGCACCGCCTGCCTCGTCGAAGAGATCAAGAAAATGGCCAAGCAGGTTAAGGGCAAAGAAGACATCGCCCACATCGCCGCGAATTCCGCCGCTGACCCCGAGATCGGCAACCTGCTCGCCGACGTGATGGACAAGGTCGGCAAGGATGGCGTGATCACCGTGGAAGAGAGCAAGACCGGCCTCGCGTTCGAGACGGAGTACGTCGAGGGCATGCAGATCGACCGCGGCTACATCTCGCCCTATTTCGTGACCAATCCCGAGCGAATGGAAGCGGTCCTCGAGGATGCCTACCTCCTCCTCACGGACAGGAAAATCTCTGCCCACACCGATATCGTTCCCCTGCTCGAGAAGCTGCTGCAGCTCGGCAAGCGCGAACTCGTCATCGTCGCCGAAGATGTGGACGGTGAGGCGCTGGCCACTCTTGTACTGAACAAACTGCGTGGCACGTTGAGCGTGGTCGCGATCAAAGCCCCCGGGTTTGGCGATCGCCGCAAGGAAATGCTGCGCGATTTGGCGATCCTCACCGGAGGTCAGGTCATCACCGAAGAACTGGGCCGCAAGCTGGAGACGGCGCAGATTGCCGATCTCGGCCAGTGCCGCAAGGTGATCGCGACCAAAGACGACACGACGTTTATCGAAGGCAAGGGCTCGGACAAGGAGATCAAAGGCCGCATCCACGAAATCAAGGCGCAGATCGACAAGACCACGTCCGATTATGACAAAGAGAAATTGCAGGAGCGACTCGCGAAACTCGCCGGGGGTGTGGCGGTGATCCGCGTCGGCGCGGCGACCGAGACCGAACTAAAAGAGAAAAAGCATCGCGTCGAAGATGCGCTGAGCGCGACGCGTGCGGCGGTGGAAGAGGGCGTTGTCCCCGGCGGCGCGGTGGTGTTCCTCAATGTGATTCCTGCGCTGGACAGGGTTGGCGGCACTGGCGACTTTGCGACGGGCGTGCAGATTCTCCGGCGTGCGCTGGAAGAACCGCTGCGCCAGCTCGCCGAGAACGCCGGGCAGGACGGCGCGGTGGTCGTTGGAGACGTGCGCCGCCTGCAGAGAGAGCAGAGCAACCCCAATATCGGCTTTGAGGTCATGTCGGAAGAATACGGCGACATGCTGGAGAAAGGGATCATCGACCCCGCCAAAGTCGTGCGCAGCGCGCTCGAGAACGCCGCGTCAATCGCGGCGATGATCCTGACGACGGAAGCGTTGATCACGGACATCCCGGAGAAGGGGAACCCGGCTCCTATGCCGCAGATGCCGGATTACTAGACAGATTGGTCAGTCCTCATGGCCCAGACAAAACCTTGCGCTGGGTCCTCGAGGCGCGCGGTTCGTGGGGCGCAACCTTCGCAAGGCTGTCTGTTGCTCTCGATAGCGAGTGCCCGAAATGGGAATATGAGAGAGCTTCTGGTCAATATCGCTGAATCAGATTTGACTTCCTGAGGGGCCCGATGACTGATCATGCGAGTGACAGTCGAGCCAATGACCAGTGGGGTCTAGGTGCGGGTCGTATTGACGTCATGACTGACCGTCAACTCGAGAAGAATAAAAAGTTGAGATCAAAGAAAGACCGCCAGATTACTCATGTCCGAGTGATTTCGCGGTCTTTTTCATTCAAAGGTAGCGGGGCTAGGGCTCGAACCTAGCACGATCGGGTTACAAGCCCACAACGGGCAACGCATATCTTGGGCTCTTGGGGGTGCCTCTCAGCGCAACCTAATGGTCGTGGGTAGTCGCGCACCCAACCGGTTAGAATTCAATATGCACATTATGAAGCCCAGTTGCCGAAAGGCAAGGATTCTTTTTCCGTGGATCTTGATTAGGGCGATACAGACGAGCTGCGGATGCGGCACCGACCAATTCGGCCAGGCGCCAGCAAGGGGGTCTTGCGGATGCTTCTCTGTCAGACTCGCTCTTGGGTTAGTTTTCCTATCTACTCCTGCTGCGGGGAGAGCTGCAACAAAAGACCTTGAAAACGATCTCACCTTCAGAATACGACAACGCGTGCGCGTGCTTTACGACAAAAACCAACGAATCCAAATGATTCCTTTTTCGGTCAAAGAGCTGTATTTTGAATGTAGATAGTTAACGGGAGATCAACTGCTCCCAAAAGAAGGGCGGCCAACACCTTGTGGTGGTGACGGGAGATGGCCGCGTAAGGGGCCAGGGAGGAAGCATGCACAACCCCTTTGACTCTGCTCCGCCTGTACCAACGGTGGAACTCAAGATCAGGCCGTCGCAGATAGCCCTCGCGGGACTCACACTGCTGGGGGTGTTCGGCGCCGTGCTGCTCGTTCTGCGTTTGATAGATGTTCTGATTCTGGTGCTGGTGGCCTTGGTGGTGGTCGCCACGCTCCGGCCGATCGTGTTTGCTTTGCAGCGCCGGGGAATACCCAAAGCCCCCGCCCTGCTGATTATCTACTTGGGCATCTTGGGCGTGCTCGCCGGGCTGTTCGTGCTGGTGATCCCGGCGCTGATCGACCAGGGCGGGGCACTCATCCGCGGCCTGCCACAGATGTACGCCAGCCTCGTTGCCTCGCTGGAGAACAACCCCAACGAGGCGATTCGCACCCTGCCACAGCAGCTGCCGACCGGGGCCCAGTTAGCCATTCAGTTGCAGGCAGCAAGTGGAGTGGTTCTGAGCGGGGCGCTGGGCATCGGGATGGGCGCGCTCTCATTGCTGGCCCAAGTACTCAGCGTCGTCGTCCTAAGTGTTTACCTGACCCTCGACCAGTCGCGGTTGGAGCGATTCTGGCTGTCGCTGGCCCCCGCCGCCCGGCGTCCGGAACTGCTGGCCATCTGGCGTGAGATCGAGAGCCGCCTGGGCGGCTATGTGCGCGGCGAACTCCTCCTGATGACGTCGATCGGGGTGCTGTCCAGCCTGGGTTACCTGGTGATTGGCCTGCCCTATCCCCTGGCGCTCGGAGCGTTGGCGGGGCTGGTCGAGTTTGTGCCGATGGTCGGTCCGACCCTTGGCGCGATTCCGGCCGTCCTCGTTGCTCTGTCAATCTCCCCGCACGCGACCTTACTGGTCGTGGTATATACGGTCGTGATTCAGATGAGCGAGAACCATATTCTGGTGCCGCGGTTGATGGGGCGCTCGGTCGGCGTGAGCCCGATCACGGTCATCCTGGCCGTCTTCGCATTTACCAGCCTGCTCGGAATCGCCGGGGCATTTCTGGCCATCCCCCTGGCAGCGATCGTCCAGGTCCTGATGGATCATCTGATCGTGCACGCGGGCGTTGGCGGCGCCGAAGAGCCCGACGAAGGCTCGGCAAACATCATGTCGACGATGCGCGCGAGAATTCGACGATTACGCGCCGAAGGGTCGCAGCGGTTGCGAACCGGACATGGCCGCATTAGCCTTTCCAAGGGGGACCGCGACGATGTGGACGCTCAGGTGGACCACTTGTTGAGCAAAGCCAACCAGACCCTCACCGAGGCCGCACAGACGGCGGGCACGGACACGGCCGAGGCGCACACGGCGCTGCTGGCCAAGGTAGACCAGGCCATCAATCAAGCCGGCGAGATGGTCGAGGAGGCCAAAGCCGAAGCGGCGACACAGCGTGAAAACGAAAAGGCGCCAGGACAACCGGCATGAATCTGAAACTTGCCTGGAGCATGCTGGCCGATACCTCTTCCAAATGGAATGAGCATAAAGCGATTCGCCTGGGAGCAGCGCTGGCCTATTTCGGGATCTTTGCCATTGCCCCGGTGCTGATTATGGCCATTGCCATCGCCGGGCTGGTCTATGGACGGGCGGCGACCGAAGGCAACATTGTCCGCTCGATCAGTGGGGTGGTCGGGAGCAGCACAGCACAATTCACTCAGGAGTTGGTCGCGAGCGTCAGTCACCCGGGCGCAGGGGTGATCGCCGTCGTGGTGGGCGTTGCCGGCATCATTCTGGGTGCGGCCGGTTTTTTCTTCCAACTCAGAGACGCGCTCAACTCGGTGTGGGAAGTCGCTCCAAAACCGGGCTACCGTCTTGTGGATCTGATTCGGGACAACACCTTGTCCTTCGCCATGGCTCTCGGACTCGGGGTTCTTTTGCTGGCATCGCTGCTGCTCACGGCTGGTGTGAGCGCGGTCGGCTCGCTTCTGGGCAGCGCCGTACCGGGCGGAGAGACGGTCTGGCAGCTGGCCGACTTCGGCCTGTCGTTTGGCCTGGTCACCCTGCTGTTTGCCTGCATCTTCAAGTTCTTGCCAGACGTCCGGATCCCCTGGAGCGATGTGTGGCCTGGAGCGACTTTGACAGCACTGCTCTTTATCGTGGCCCAGGTGGTGCTTAGCGTGATCATTCGCCTGACAAATCCCGGCCTGGCGTTCGGCGCGGCGGGAGCCCTGGTTGTGATCCTGGTGTGGATCAACCTGGCCTCGCTGATCTTGCTATTCGGGGCGGAGTTCACCTGCGTCTACTCGAGGCGATTCGGCTCGCGTGCTCAACCCAAGACGTATGCCGAGGCGCTCACGCCCGAAGCGCGAGCGGCCCAAGGAATGCCGGCGAAAGGACCGACCACAGCGATAGCCCGGGACAATGCAGGCGTTGGAGCTTGAGCCGGCTGTGTGACTGACAATTGAGGTTGTCGAGCGTGAGAGCGCACAGCTCGGAGGTGCGAAGCCCACCGTCGAGCAGCGTGAGAAAGATTCCGCGATCGTGCTTGGCAGTCGGCAGTGCCCCTCAAGTCTGGTTCCAGCGGCTCAAATGAAATGGATCTCCAGAGGCCCAAGGTCTTCCCGACTCTGGATGAGCAGGACCATCCGACTCGCTGTTCTGAATGCCAGGCTCGTACAAAATCGGCCAGTGCTGCTATGATGTCCTTGTCTACACAATGGAGGTTGTGACCAATGCACGTTGTTGGAAGATCGCGTGGTGACCATTAGTCGAGCCCAGGGGACGCTCACCTTCCCGGCCAATTTGATGCTCGTGGCCGCGGCCAATCCCTGTCCACAGGGATTGGCGCAATGGACTCGGTTCCCTCCAGGAAATAGTGACCCGGCACAAGCCCCTCGATTTCGAACCAGCCCTCATCCACGTTCAGTTTGATCTGATCCACGACCAACTTCAGGATCGTCTGCTTTACCTCGAAAAGCGGCTCCGGAGTAAGCTCCTGCTCCTTCAGCAACTGCGATTGGGCGAGGATCTTTTCTTTGTTCAGTTCCAGCTCCTCTTGGGACATGACCCGGTTCTTCAGTGCTCCGAGTTCAAGCTTGATCTTCTCTCGACGTTCTTTTAGCTCCTGCCGCTTGGTCGCGAACTCTTGCTCATTGAAAGCCTTGGCTCTGTAGGCTCGATACAGGTCCCCATCCTCCGCGTCCAAGTCCGCAAGCTGTCCTTCCAGCAACTGAATCTGGGCCAGGATCTCCGCATTGGGTCCACTCTGGTAACCGTGCTCGAGTGCCTCAATGAGAAGCTCGGGATGGAGAAGCGCATTCGAGACCGCCTTCCAGACGGCAGTGTCCAGCCGCGTGCAGGAGATCTGGCTCTCCGTACAACTCACATCCCGGAAGACTCCATGTAACCCATTCGAACCGTTGCAACGATAAGAGCGGAGCAGATATTCTTTGCCTCCCTTGCGACGCTTCTTCATTTTCCCGACATAGGAGTAACCGCATCCTGCACATTTGACAAGGCCGGTCAGGAGATAGGGGGCGCTGGCATGGCGCCTCGACATGATGGCGTTTCGGTCAAGGACGCGGTTGGCCTTCTCCCAGAGCTCGGGGGAGACGATGGGAGGAACTGGGACAGCAATCCACTCGTCGCGGGGTCGCTCCACTTTCCGCGTCGTGAACTTGGTCTCTCGACCGGGCCTTTGTCGAACTGCCGGCTCCTTCATGTACGTGTAGCGATGCGCGTAGAACTCGCCCTTGTACAGAGGATTCCGCAACATCAGAAGCAGCGTGCGAGTATTCCAGCGGGGAGACTGCTTAGGCGGCCGGCCGTAGTCATCGAGCCAGACTGCGAGCTGGCGCAATGACGCCCCCTCGATCGCGATCTTGCGGTAGATCATTTCGACGACCTTAGCTTCCTCCGAGCAAAGAGCGTAATGGGTGTCCTTCCTGGCGTCTGCGGAGGCTTTTCCGTTCCCGTCCACGATAGAATACCCGAAGGCCGGGGTGCGTGCGGTGACGCGGCCATCTCTCGCCTTGTAGAGGTTGCCTTCCTTCATGCGTTGGAGAGACTGCTCCATACCATCTTGCGCGATGGCACCCATCACGGCCCGTTCGACTCGGGAGTTGTAATCTTTCCAGAAGACAACTGTGAGTCCCCACTCCTTCATCTCATCGAGAAGAAAGCCCTGGTGCCAGTCGGCATGGCGGGAGAGGCGGTCCAGGGACTCGATCACGATGTGGTCCGCTCGCCTCATTTTGGACATGAATTCCTCCCGCAGCGTGGAAAGGGCCGGGCGTTTCTTGAATTGAAAACCGCTATCGTCGTCGGCGAAAATCAACTCCCAAGGAATTTTCAGGCCCACCCGCAGGGCGGCCTCGTGACAGTTCTCGATCTGGCGGGGAAGGCCCGAGCGGCCTTCTTCGGCCTGACCGTTGGACGAAACCCGGAGATACCCGTAGGAAAGAGTCCCGTTGGGGTCACCGATGGCGCCGTTATGTGCCAGTTTATCGAACGCTTCTCGAAACAGGGTAAGGTCAGCCATGAGTCTCCTTTGATACCTACATCTTATGACAAGTAACTCTACAATAGTCGGATAGAGTTGCGGAAATCCGACCGGAGCCGACGGTTATTCTCTTACTTTACATAAATACAACACTATTCTACACCATCTCGCTCTTGTTGTCAAGGGGTTGGCTTGGGGCGAGCGCGAGCGGAATCTCGATGGCCCGCGCCCGCCCGGCGGGCTACGAACCTACTGCCTCAGCTTCGTTCATTTTTTCTGGTTGGGGCTCATCCGAAACCTCTTTCACACACGACTCATTATTCAAGCTCTGTACGAGCAGGAGGACAGCCGAAATGAGCCGCTCCCTCTCAGAGGGGGTTAGTTGTTCGGTGCAGGACATGTTCGTAGTGTTTGTCTCCTGGTTATGGGTATTATTCCTGTGGGTTATCGGGTAGTTCGTCTATCTGCAAGGGTGGCAAGACTCTCCGTTCTAAAGCGGCAGAGCCGCCCACATCAGACGGCTAGCGGGAGCAGAATGCCGGCCACGGGTGGTTCCGTTGTCGCGGGCAGATCAGTTAGGACGCCTGGTCGCAGGCTTTTCTGTATTTCATCCTGGCAATTCTTGCCCCATCTGAACGGATGCGCGCCTGCGTCAAGTTCACAATTGAAGGATTCGGTAGATGTAACCGCTTCATCTGTGCTTCCCCCTAGTTCAACTTTGAACTCGGTGCCAATCGCTCTTTTTCCGCCCTCCTCGGTCCGAGATTCGGCCGTTGATGTCGCTTCAGAACCCAGGTAGCGGGGCTCTCCTAGATATGCCTGCAAGAGCTGTTCCGCCAGCAAGGCTCCCCCGAAGACGGTAAAGCCACTGATGCCGCCATGCAGGTAGGTGAGCTGAGGATGGCGTTGGACCTTTCTGCGCGACCTTCCATCACGGGTGGTCGAAACTGGTCGTGGGTTTAGATTCATCTCAAGCCTCTTTCTGAGAGGTCGAACCATCGGGCAGGTTTCCTTCGTCACAGGGAAGACCTCCGTCCTCTTCGGCTTGACGAGGCCCCTGGAGCAACCCCACAGCCTTCCGACGTTTTCATAGCCCTCGGGGACAATAGCCTGTCCATCCTCGCGGTGAAGCTTGGCAATATACCGGACGGCCGCATCCCGGTTATCGGCGTGCGTCACCCTCACGAGGCGATCGAGTTCCTGGCTGCCGATAATGCGGGACCATGTCTTTAAGAGCCACGCCTCGTCGATGAGTACTTCAGTCAGGATATGCAGATGAGGGGCTCCCCGGGCTTGGAACTGGGTGACCCAGATATGTTTCGGCTTGTAGTACTCCCTGCGTATGGCTTGCAGCAGTGCTTCGCGGTTACGGCGGCCAGTCTGTCCATCCTTAGGGAAATCTCTTGGGTACGTCAAAGTGAATATGTATTCCCATTCCGCGTCGGCATTCTTCGCCACGAAGCGAAGGCTTCTGCGCGAACGGGGGGAGAAACTGGTGATGATGCCACGAGAAGTCCACCGTCTGGGTCCTTGGCGGGGGCCTCCATGCATGCGGACTCGGCAGTCTTCGCGGTAGATCTGGATCTCCATAGATTCTGAGTAGCGTCGTGATATAGCACATGGACAGGAGCAATAGCGTTCTTCAAAACATGGCCTCCATAGTGATACGTTTTGTACAATAGGAGTACACTCGAGGATTCGTTTTAATCGGAAACTTGTCGAGCGAATGCTGTTCACCCGAGAAATCCTCAGTGCCTTGGAATCTTGGCGGAAGGTTCTGATCGAGCAGCAGATTGTCTGTAGGATGCCGTGTAGCAACAGAGCATCCCGCCAGCCCGAGTCTGGCGCGGGCCCTGTGGAGCGAGGTTCAGGTGGCGCGAAAATGCGAAACCCGCGGGCTCCAGGCTGACGATCGGCCTTGAGAGCTGGCCACGCCGGGCAAAAGCGCAGCGTTCTCCACCTTCTGTCCGGGAAAGATCCCCGGAATGGTACTAAGGACAGAATTCGTGGGCGCGCGGAATCACTTGATCTTCAAAGTGGAGTTTGTCGTAGGGCAGCGCACGAGGGCAAAACCGGAGCAGAGGTAAGAGTCCGGTTACAGGGTTGTCGCTCGAATGGATACCCGAGAAGTCGCACCCGAAGGCCAGCGAAGAACAGGCTCCTGGCAGGATCGGATGAAATGATCGCTACATGGTTAGCACTTTTGTGTGCCTGCCTACATACATTAGAACACGGTGGAAGCGAATTTGATACTTAAATTTTCCGCGCATGCGGGAATCGGAGCGTTCGATACAGACTATCATCATGCCAGGTTATGAAGCAAAGCGGCTACCGAAGACGCGAGCAGATGGGCAGGCAGGGACAGATGACAAGGAATGAATAGTGCGAAGCGCGTTAACATCGGAGAGGATATTCATGCGCGAACGGGAAGGCGCCGAGGAGGCGGGGGGAGTGTCCCGCCTACCACCCCTGCCCGGCCGCAGAAAGCCTCGGGCTATCGGTTTGCGGGTCGCACGGAGGCTACCTTGGTCGAGTAATATCATCCGTAGACTGAAGGAGTGCCACTTTGATCCAGTCGGGCTCGCGATAGATTGGTCTTGCCACACCGAGGTTAGCCGCCACCCTGTACACTTATCACTCGAACATGGTCAGCTCTTAGGCAACGCTCTTAACCCTGTCGATGAATTCATTGACAGCCCGGTCGATGAGGATATAGTCGGGGAACCGGACCTCCACTCCATGGTAGGATATGTCATTGGAGATCGCCTCCGTCGGCGAGTGGTACCAGTCTATGATGAAGGGGTAATAATGATCCGAAGCGTATCTTTCCTTGTAGCCCCGGTGGTGACACCTTCGGCGCCGGTTCTGTTTACTAGTGATGACGGGGATCGGTTTAGCTCGCGATTTCCCAATAGAGAAGCAGTAAACGAACATCCGATCCTCTGGCCCTTCTTCATCGAAGAGGCGCAGTTGAATCTCTCTCAAGGCCTGGATGATGTCATACTCCAGCATGGCCACTCCACTTCCGCCAAAGGTCGAGCAAGGGACAGAGGACATGCCTCGGCTGGGAGACCTGTTTGAGCCCGATCCCACCTTGATGATTATTCAGCATTTGCATAACACACTTGGGGGAAATACAGGTAGTCAACGAAAAGTATCTCTTGCTGGTGAAGTTGTGGCAGCGACTGGCGCACAGGAGTGTTCATGATCGGACAAAGATGCCGCCTGGGATCAGCGGGACGGAATTCCGTGTTCGCTGGAACCACATTCCGCACCTTGGTTAGGGTCATTTCGACCAGTTCAATCGCCTCGGTGTTCGCATGGCTGTCAATCATTTTCGCCCCTCCCCATAGGATTATACCCCGGGGTTGGGTTTTTTCCTTGACCTCTTCTGGAGGCCTTTGGAGACCTGTTGCTGCGGGTAGAGTTGGGCGTCGTGCCTAGTCGCCGGACGCTCCCGACCAGTGTCGATCGAAAACGCCTACCCATGGCTCAGCCTAGGCGTCCAGTCGTTTGCACAGAGAAGATCCAGCCATCGGCTCGAGCAAGCTGACGCGGGATTCGGATGGGGGCGATGAGCCAGTCAACAAGAGGCGGTCGGCCGAGGAGATGGCTCGCGTTCGTCCCTGCTTACCGATAGGCGGGAGTAATCAGCGCCTGACAAGAGATTCGAGGCGGTTGGGGCAGTGCTCCTAATCGAGGAGCTGAGTGGGCCTGGCTTCCGCCTCACCCGGAGATCGACTCGCCTCTGGTTGACCGGAGAGGGATTACTGGCAGATGTATATGGGATTACTCAGGTAGTCATAGCTGTCTGGCGTGTGAACCGACTAAAGCCTTACGAACATAGCTGATTGACTTCCTACTTTCGGACTGGCAATCTGTTTGGCATACGGATCTCGTTGCTGAGCTCTCAGGACTTGTGGAATCCCCGACCGCATCCCTTCTTGGAGCTTGGACTCCCATGGCGATTCCCGCCGCGCCATAGCTCTTCTTGCAGTGGTGGGTGTCTTGGTATTGCACTCATCTCGTTCGGCACCTGCCTACGCCCTCGGCCAACTCGATCGAGCGGGAACAGCTCATGTGGGCCGAGGCGAGAGTATCAAAGCATGCGTTGGCGGGCGCAGGGTTCGATCGTTTCCGGTGCGGAATAAGTAATTGCTTCCCACATGCTTGGCAGTCGGCTCGCCGGCGTCGCCGGATGGCGGATCGACTTCGGAGGTCGCTTTTGAAATGTATTAGGAGCGCGCTTGGGGTATGTGCGAGAGCCAGCGGATGCTGACAGGCGCTTGCGGAGAAGGGGGGTTGCGGATTCGGATGCGGGGGAGATTTAGTTAGGGTATGTGCGGACGCTTTGTTAGGCCGTCCGAAATGCTCGGGCCCGATTGGAGAAAGAGGCGTAGCGTTGACCAGAGAGGAACCAGCTGCTTAACGGGGCCTGCCCTGCTATTGTATAGCGATGAGTACATGGTGATCACACATCGCCCGGGGTGTGTCGGCAGGCATAGACCATCTCTGTCGTCTCTCCCCCACCTCGGGCTACTGGTGATTACGAGAGGAGCCATTCTGCGAAAGGAAAACCCGGTGGTTGCTACCCATCGGGTTCCAAGTCGCTCATTTTGGGATGATGCGATCTGTGCTTCCAGAGGTACTCGGAGCCAAGTCTACGGCTACAGATAGCGTCCCAGCCCGCTTACCTTTGGGCGGGGACCTAGTCTCTGTCCAGGATTATCCTTCTACCCCCAGACCACGGCCGATCATGATATTGCCTTAGCTGCACCTCTCGCAACGGCGAGATCCGTTCATTTTCGGATGAACTGCGGAGGGATATCTTCCGCCTCACAGGGAACAAAGAAATAGTACTCGTTGCTGAGGCCAGCCAGATACCCGGCACCCTGCCGGTATTCTAAAAGAGCACGGTCTGCCCGTGATGCCTCGTACGGAACCCTAAGTCGTCCTTCGATTGTCCAGAGACTTACCTCGTCTTCCGAAATCGACAGCGTATACTTGTCGTACTGGACGGCACCCATTTCCTTGAAGATGATCCGCTTCCTACTATCTTTCACATACTCATGACTCACTCGCACGCACACGCCCAGCAGCATATTGGATCCCACTCGAAAGCGCTCGCGCAGCTCCCGGCAGTAGATTCGCCTAAGCTTGCTCGCCTGATATTGCCGGGTCTCAAATGCTTTCCTGCTCAGCCAGTTGGTCGCCTGATTGATGCGCTGTACGGTTTGTCTCAGTACCGCCTTATCTCGCGGGCTGGCCCGTAGATGAAGTTGGGCCGTGAGCTTCATGTCGTCATTCTATCCGCGCTGTTCCGCACGTCAAGACTTTTCAGTCCAAAGTTGGACTGTTCCTTGGCAGCGACGCACTCCCGCAAATGCGCCTGATAGTCGATCTCGAAAAGAAGGCCGACAACGAGTGCTGTATGACACGGGGAAACGGGCAGAGCGCTCCGAGATTGGCCGCGGCCACGAGCATGAAATTGGCCGGGAAGGTGAGCGTCCCCTGGGCTCGACTAATGGTCACCACGCGATCTTCCGACTGCTTCCGCAGAGCATCATGGGTAGGGTGCGGACGGGCCCCGCTCTTTCTGATGATGTCGCGCAGCGCTGTCATTCCTCCGTGGCATTCAGAATGCCCCTTTGCAGCAAGAGACCTC
>JAMCQI010000028.1 GCA_023381515.1 Chloroflexota bacterium
CTAAATGAAACCAACTAATTTCTGCGGTTTTGACAACGCTTCGCAAAGGGGCTCCCGATCCGGCGCAGAACCGCATCGGGATGGCGATCGCAATTTGCGAAGTAATGATCGCTGTCGCTTTCCAAGTCGCTCATGTTTAGCCGATCATGGTTGTGTGTGACCTGGTCGCGCCAGTCATTCCAGAGCAATTCCATTGGCGAACACTCGGGCGAATAGCCGGGTACATACCGGAATTGCAATCGTCGCCCATACTTCTGAAGCAACTCCGCCACAAGTCGGGAGCCCTCCGGGGTGTGAATGTTGGCACCATCCACCACCAGGATGACCCGACGTTTGCGGCGAGCTGAGCGGGCCATGCTCTGTTCGACCAACTGACAGAAGGCTGCGGCATTGCGTTTCTCGGCGCGGATCCGAACGATCTTGCCCGTGCGCCAATCGGTGGCCGCACATTCCTGGCGCTTGGGCGGATGCACTCCCGGCGCCCGAATCTTGCGTTGTTGGCCGCGCAGCATCCACATCCGCGTGAGCGTGGGGAACAGACTCAGCTCGGCTTCGTCTTGGACATAAAGATCAGCCCCGCGCGGTGGCTGGTTTAGCAAGCGTGTTAACGCCCCTTTTTTTGAGCGTAGCCGGGTTGCTGCTCAGCCAAATGCTTGACGGTCCAGGTCGGACGCCGACAGACAGCCTCAATGCGCTCCAAGTGCTGGCGGATGCACTCATCGGTCACGCGGACTTTGAAAATGCGCCGGACCAACTTGGCCAACAGAGCGGTGGTCCAGCCCGGACGCTTCAGCTTGAACTCCCGTGGCGACTGCGGGACACACTCTCGGAGGAACGCTTCCATCCCGGCCGTGATCGTCGGCGGACGTCCCGAATGCGGGGCTTCGATCAGACCGGCACAGCCAGCCCGCTGAAAGCGATGGAGCCAGTCCCGTACCACATCGTCGCTTTTGCGAGTGATCTGGGCGATCTCTTCGACCGAGTAACCATCGTCGGACAACAAGACCATCTGAACCCGCAATTGGGTCCGCGGACACTTGGTTTCGCGATATAGCTTCTGCAAACGGGCGGCTTGTCGCCCGCGCAGCCGGATTCTGAGCGGTGGACGCATAGGCACTCTCCCTATGATAAAACGGGGGAAAGCGTTGCGCCGTTAGTCCATACTGCTCAAAACCGTAATCATTTCTTGGTTTCATTTAGTGCAGTTCTCCTCTCTGACTTCATTTTTTCTCTCCTTGTGTTTTGTGGGTAATTCCTACCGTGATAACGACATTGGTTAGGCCGGTCTGGCGGAAGCGAAGGCCGAGGGATTGAATCCCTTTACGATCAGCCACACGGCCATCACCATTTCTTGAATGAGGATGGGGAAATTGATCACGAAGACAGTCGGCGACATACCGGGAGCGACGAGATGAAACAAGACCAAGAACGCGGTAGAGAAATGCATCAGGATGGCGATCAAGCCCCAAACGGATATCCAGCGAGGGATGAGTTTTGATTGATAGAATACGCAGTAGAGCATCAGAGCGTCCAGGCTGAAAACGATGATCAACAAAGTATCGATCGAATCATGCCCGGCGAGGAGTACAGCGCCCAAGGATTGAAAATAGGGAGCTGGAGTTCCCCCCGCTGCATATTCCTGACCTGCAATGATTAGGAACAGCCGCGTGATTACCATGGCCATATAGACAACGGTTTCAAGCGCCCCTCTGAAGATGAGATACCCGAGAGCCAGGGCTTCATTGAATTTTCTTAGGATTGGGAACAGCATCACCGGAACCAGGGCAAGCGCAAAGGCCATCGTCAACACGAAAAGGAGTCCGATGATCATTTGATTTTCACGGCCAGAGACTTGCCTCAGATAATCCGGAGCCGTTAGAATGGATTGCGTGAAAACCACGCTGAGAATACCCGAGACCGTCCCAATAATGTACAACACTCCGACCACGATCGCTGTCTTTCTACTCGCGTTCATTTTTGATCTCCCTTTGGCTTTCTGATTTACCAGCCGGACCGGGGTTTACGCGATTGACCGAGATCAAAGGCATTCCCAAATCACGCACTTTTTTGAGCAAGCCATGCAATGCGGCCTGGTCAATCACCAGGCCGGTCAATAGCGTATCGCCGTCCTCTTCCAGCGTGATCTTCAGGCCGCCAAACCAGTCGGTCCATTGACTGCTCAGGTGTCCCTTGATCCTGATCTGATAGACGATTGGTTGGATTGAATCGGTTTTAGGTTCGAGTCCGTTTGACATGAATATTTGCTCGTTGTGGCCGGGCATAGCAGTCTGTGCCGCATGCTCAATGCACAAGCAGCATATCCGCAACACAGTGTTAACGAATAGACACTTTGGTGTTGGGTGGTGGTGCTGTTTTGAATTATCGAGGGGAAAATGATGAGGAAAACTGACAGTTACAACAAACCCAGTTCGTGGGCGCGGGCTACAGCTTCAGTGCGCCTCTGAACTTGGAGTTTGTCAAATATCCTGCGGTTATGCCCTTTGACCGTGTCCAGGGCGAGGAAAAGCCGCTCGCAAATCTCGCGATTCGAGAGTCCCTGGGCAATGAGTCGTAGTATTTCTAGCTCGCGTTGGCTCAATGGCTCGACGAGGGGCTGGGCAGGAGACAGATCTGATTTGCCTTCGCTCGTCTGCGCCTCAGCTTCAAATGCAGCTCGCAACTTGCCTACATAGATCGGCATGATCCCATGAGCAGCGGCTTCGGTCAGAAGCTCGGCCATAGGCGACCCTTCGTCCACAAAGAGACGAACGAATCCGCCCGGCTCTGCCAGCGCCAGCGCGTCACCCAGCAGATGCACAGCCTTGTCCTTTTCGCCATGCGCACGGTGAGCGATCGCCTGCAGTACCATCACCTTGAGCCGTTCATCTTGCCAGCACTTGGCTTCCATCTGCTGACGATACGGTGCCAGCACCGCCAGTGCTTCGGAGGTGTCCCCCTGGGCCAAGAGTACCCTAGCCTGGCTGATGGGGAGATCATGAGTTTGAGCCAGATGAGCGGCTGCCGCCAAATCGCCCTGGCGAAGCAACGCCAGCACCTGGGCAGCAGCAACTTCAGGCATCCGAAACACGAAGTTATGCTGGTGTACGCTCTGATCGGTCTCCGCCAACATGGCGGCCGCGCCAAGCACATCTCCCCGGGCAAGTTTCAGGCGGGCGAGAAACACCTCACTAATGACGAACCTGTCAATAACTTGATCATACTGCCGCGCCAGTTGGAGGCTCTTCTGGCCGTGCTGCTCGGCGGCATCCAGGTCGTTCCATTCGTAGCAGATACGGGCCAGGCCAAGATACGCTTCGCTGGTACTCGGATTCGAATAATCGCCAAGCAGTTGCAGGGAGCGCCGGTAGGTCTCGGCCGCCGGATGAAGCTGGTTTTCTAATTCCTGTATCTGGCCCAGGCAGATTGTAGCCAAACTCGTGTTGAGAACACTCCCAGAGGCCTGGGCGATAGATAGAGCATCCGTATAGGCCCGACCGGCTGCGTCACGTTCTCCCCGGAAATGGTAGGCCATCGCCATCGTCCAATTTGCCCTAAAGCGGGAAAGCAGGTTGTCGGGGGGCAGATACTCCAGGGCGCGGCGCGCCTGGGTGATCATGGCTTCCGGCTGGTAGCGGGTGAGAGCCAACGTAGCCCTGGCGGCGGCGATTTGTCCGATAAGGTTTCGGGTCTTGTCCGGTCCCTTGACTACGCTCGGGATGCCTTGCATGGCGGCTTCAGCCGCTTGTAGTTTCTCTTCCACGCCGGTCGTTTGGCCATTACCCAGCAACAACGAAGCATGCTTCCACCACAACGAAGGCCTGGCATTCAGCACCGTCGTTGGCAGTGACTCCAACCAGTTTAGTATAGCAGTCACCGCGCCATGAAAGTGCAGGGGAATTGCGTCTCCTTCAATCAGGCGCGCGGCGCGCTCGACATCATTCGCCGCAGCCGCATGCTGAAACGCTTCAATCCCCGAGCCATTGTCTTCAAACCATACGCTGGCGCGTATGTGTAATTCGGCCACGCCCTTCCCCTCATCCCCTGTAGATGAGTCGGCGCTCTGATGCGACTGCTGCTGCAGCAGCCGCTGCCGCAGCAATTCTGCAAAGAGATGGTGATAGCGGTACCAGCGCCGCTCGTCGTCCAGGGGAACGATGAACAGGTTGGCATGTTCGAGATATTCCAGGGTTTCTTGCCCGGAAGCGGATGGAGTGGGATGCAGGTCGGCATCCCCGTGCAGAACGGCATCACACAGGGGGCCGCACATTCGGTCGAGGATCGATGTGCGCAGCAGGAAGGTCTGGATGCTTTCGGACTGCTGTTGCAGGACTTCTTCAACCAGATAGTCCAGCACGAAATGGTGGCTGCCGGTGAAAGAGTGGATAAAACTGGTGGCGTCTTGATGCCCCTGCATCGAAATCGCGGCTAATTGCAGGCCGGCAATCCAGCCTTCGGTGCGGGTTTCCAGTGCGGCGATGTCTTCCTCGGAGAGGTTCAGGCCCATCATTTGGTTGAGAAAGGCGGCGGCTTCGGAGGGGGTAAAACGCAAGTCTGCGGCGCGCAGCTCGGTCAATTTGCCCCGGGCGCGTAGCCGGGCCAGGGGCAGATGGGGATCCTCACGGGTGGCGATGACCAGGTGCATCTGGGGCGGCAGATGCTCGAGCAGAAAGGCGAGGGCATTCTCAACCGGTTTGGCATCAATAACGTGGTAGTCGTCAAGGACGAGGACGAAATTATCCGGGATGGTGGTGATCTCGTTGAGCAGGATTGTCAGAATCGATTCGGTGGACGGTGGCTGAGGGGATTGGAGCGTCCTCAACACCCCTGCTCCGATATTCGCCGCAATCGTCTGCAAAGCAGCGACGAGGTAAGCCAGAAAGCATGCGGGGTCATTGTCCCCTTCGTCCAGCGACAGCCAGGCAACGCGAACCTTCGGTTCGAGTCGCTCACACACCTGCCCTGGCGGGTGTTGCCCGGGACCGGCGACCCATTCGCTGACCAGCGTGGTTTTTCCAAAGCCGGCGGGGGCAGAGATGAGGGTCAGTTTGCGGCTCGCAGAGAGGCCCTCGTTCAGCCGCTCGATCAGGCGGGGGCGGAGAACAATCTTAGACCGAGGTGGAGGGATATACAATTTTGTGGCTAAAATAGGCGTAGCCATAGATCATTTTTCCTGCTCTGATTATCTCTGTCCTGCACTGCAAGTCAATATTCACCCCATGATTCAAGAGTCATTTGCACCCACCACAGCCATGTGCTATACCGGCGCTACTTGGGTTGGCAGAATCCGAATTCGGGGGGGCAGCGCGGCAACCGAGATCGCGAGCAACAAGTTGCCGCTGAGTACCCGACGCCCGTCGCTCCCGTAGCGGCAACTTTCCATAACACGAAAGTTGCCGTTTTGTTTTTGGAGACTCCATGTATCACAGAGCGTGCCAATTATCTCTATTTATGAATCTATAATATTATATGCCTTGACAAGTATATGCTCTGTGGAGTATAATCGAGAGCGTGGAATCTGTGTTTGAGATCATTGCAGAGCCGAACCGCCGCGCGATATTGAGCCTCCTGGTCTCGTCACAACAGTCGGTTGGAGAGATCGAGCGTCAACTTTGCATGCCGCAGCCGACCGTGTCAAAGCACCTGCGAGTGCTGCGCGAGGCCGGTTTCGTAGAATCCACGGTGGACGCACAGCGCCGTCTCTACCGGCTGAAGCCAGAACCGCTTCAGGAGGTGGAGGCCTGGCTGGCTCCGTTCCGTAGGTTCTGGTCCGCTCACGTAGATGCTCTCGAACGCCACCTCGACCGCATGGATCAATCAACACCAACGAAAAGGAAGATAAGTAAAAGACGACGCGGCCCAAGCCGCGAACATGATAAAGGAGAAACGAAATGAAGATCAAATTGACCAACGTTTACGTGGACGACCAGGGCAAGGCCCTGCGCTTCTATACGGAGGTACTGGGCTTTGTCAAGAAGGCCGATTTCAGTCAGGGTCCATATCGCTGGCTGACCGTGGGCTCGGCCGAGGAGCCGGACGGCACTCAGTTGCAGCTGGCGCTGAATGACAACCCCGCGGGCAAAGCATATCAGCAGGCGCTGTTTCAACAGGGCCAGCCCGCGGCCATGTTCTACACCGACGACGTCAAGGGCGACTACGAGCGGATCAAGGCCCGCGGCGCCGAGTTCACGATGCCGCCCACCGACGTGACCGGCTCGACCATTGCGATGCTGAAGGACACCTGCGGCAACCTCATTCAGCTCACCCAGCTCGCACACTATTAGGGACGGCGGTCCAGCACGACGGCAGCCGGTGGGCGCCGACGGCCGCGGCTTTACGGCGGTGTACGTCGGCGCTCCCGGTGCGCTGCCTTCGCCGGGCCGTTCCGGGATTCACTGGCCGACGCGGACGATCTGCAGCGGGTCGCCGCCGGGCTGGCAGTCACCGGTATCGGCTCGATCGCCCAACGCTTCGCCCGGGCGGTAGTGCAAAACTAGCAAGTTGGGCTTGCACCGGCGCAGGTGGACTGACCGCGCCAAGGCGAGCAGTCGGCGAAGGCGGCTCGGGTTAGTCGAACGGCACCGAGCTCGCCATGTTGACTGCCCAGGGCGACCAGGGCCGCGGCGGCAGCATGGCGCTGATCGGCCGCCCAGGGCGGGCCAGCAGCCCGGCCGATGCGCGACACCGCGGGGGCGATGGCCTCGCCTACCGCGCTCTCTGGTGAGACGTGCAGCACGGGCAGACCCTCCGCTTCCGCCGCCGACGCCAGGGGGGTTACGAGACAGCTGCCCTTCGGCGGCACGCAGCAGCGGGTGCGAGCCCAGGATGCAGTCCAGCGGCGGCAGCGGCTTGGGCCGGCCGAAGGGCGCACACGCGCGCAGTTGTCCGCCGGCCGGTTGCAGGCCGGCGGCGACCTGCTCAGGCCGGCTCGGCCGCTGGCGATCGCCTGGTCGAGCCAGCGGCGGCACAGGTCTTCGGCGGTAGAGTGCTCGGCTTGGTCAAGTGAAACCTGTCCGGTGCGCAGCGGAGGAAGGATGCCGCTAGCGGAGAAAGGGGTGCGGGGAAAGGGGAGGCAGCCCTTGCCATCGCCTCAACGCTGAAGCGGCCGGAGCGCACAGCGCTCTGAATCGCACCCGCCAAAAACGCATCAGACGGTACATCCCCGCACGCCGACGGAAACCTTGCGTGGCCCCCCGCCTGTATATGCCTTGACAAGCAGCTGCTCTGTGAAGTATATCAAGAGAGCGGAATCTGTGTTCGAAATCATTGCGGAGCCGAACCGCCGCGCGATATTGAGCCTCCTGGTCTCGTCACAACAGTCGGTTGGAGAGATCGAGCGTCAGCTTCGTATGCCGCAGCCGACCGTGTCAAAGCATCTGCGAGTGCTGCGCGAGGCCGGTTTCGTGGAATCCACGGTGGACGCACAGCGCCGTCTCTACCGGCTGAAACCTGAACCGCTTCAGGAGGTGGAGGCCTGGCTGGCTCCGTTTCGTAGATTCTGGTCCGCTGACGTGGATGCTCTCGAACGCCACCTCGACCGCATGGATCAGTCAACACGAACGAAAAGGAAGACAAGGAGAAGAAGGTGACCGATCGCGATCAGTACACACCGGGTCCCGCCAGCGGGGCGCAGGTACGAAAGGACGGAGAGAAGTGGACGCTCATTCTCGTCAGAGAACTGCGCCACTCGCCGGAAAAAGTCTGGCAGGCGCTTACCGACCCAGCGCATCTGCGCGAGTGGGCTCCCTTTGAAGCCGATGGGAGCCTGGGTACGGTTGGAACCACGGTGAAGCTCACCACGGTGGGAGCGCCCACGCCGCAGGTTTCCGAAACAACAGTGAGGCGAGCCGACGCTCCCAAGGTGCTTGAGTACAACTGGGGTGGCAACGATATCCGGTGGGAACTCGAAGCCTTTGGTGGCGGCACGCGCCTAACGCTGTGGCACAACATCAATCGCCCCTTCATCTCAATGGGTGCTGCCGGGTGGCACATTTGTTTCGATGTTCTGGATCGCCTTCTCAGCGGAAGTCCCATCGGCCGCATCGCTGGTGGTGAGGCGATGAAGTTCGGCTGGCCGCGGCTGAACGCGGAGTACGCCAAACAGTTCGGTATTGAATCGCCCAACTGGCCGCCTCAGGCGGCGCAAAAGCCGTGAATCGAGGGGATCGCAAAACAATGCACCAATCACGCTCGCCGAGGCAACCATGAATACCGCACTTTGTGGGGCGTCTTTTTCAGCCTCACCGGTTTCGGCAAACTCGCCAATCATGGTAAACTGGGATGCAGAAACAGTTGAGGAGAAGAATGATGGCGGAAGCGAGTGAACTGATCGACAATCTGGTGGCGGGGCTGACCGACTGGCGCGGCAAAACCCTTGCGGACATCAGAAGGATCATCCATGAGGCTGATCCGGAGATCGTCGAAGAGTGGAAATGGATGGGCGCGCCGGTCTGGTCGCACGAGGGAATAGTCTGTGTTGGCAACGCGTTCAAAGATAAGGTGAAGCTGACCTTCTACGAGGGCGCGAGCATTCCCGACCCGGATAAACTTTATAACAACGGGTTTGAGGGTAAGCAGTGGCGTACCATCGACTTTTTCAAGGATGACAAGGTTAAAGAACGGGAACTGAAGAATCTGGTGCGTGCGGCGGTGGACTTGAACCTGGCGAGGGCTTCGACCAAAGCCGGGGCGAAGAAGAAGACAAAGTCAGCGCGATCCCTCAAGGCACAATAAGGTCAGATTGGCTGTGTGGTTCAGTTGATATAAGGGGTGGCCTTGCAGGCCTGTAAGGCCTGTCCTAGACGAAAACCTCATCCGCCTTTGTTCACAAGGCTGAGGATGCTTTACGCTGCTCGCCGATAATCGTGATGTAGTCCCTTGAGTACGGGAAATGCGATAATCCTTCCTATTCGTTCCTCTTTTCTCTCTGATTCAGTCCCCTCCGGAATCTTCTGCTCAATCCCTTGGTGTGGTCAGGCCTGGTTTAAATATTCGACGTATTCACGATATAAAGGAGGGAACTGTGCCTCAGGAATATATCGAGATCCGCGGTGCCCGAGAAAACAACCTTAAGAATGTGTCGCTGCGCATTCCAAAACGCAAGATAACTGTTTTTACAGGTGTGTCCGGCTCTGGTAAATCTTCCATTGTCTTTGACACTCTCGCCAACGAGTCCCAGCGGCTGCTTAGCGAAAACTTTAGTATGTTCCTACGCAGCTTCATGCCCCATTACCCGCAACCGGATGCAGATACGCTCGAGAATCTGAGTATGGCGGTGGTGGTCGATCAGAAGCGGCTGGGTGGGGGACCGCACTCGACTCTGGGCACCATTACGGACGTCACATCAGTGCTGAGGCTGCTTTTTTCGCGGGTTGGCCGTCCGCACCTCGGCAGCGCGAATATGTTTTCGTTCAATGACCCCGTGGGTAGGTGTCCGGAATGCGATGGATTAGGCCACAAGGTGGGGCCGGTTGTCGACAAAATGCTCGATATGTCCAAATCACTCAACGAAGGCGCCGTGGTCGTGCCGATGTTCGGAAATTGGGTGTACGCGGCTTCGGGGTTTTTCGATAATGACAAAAAACTCGCGGACTACACCAAAGCCGAAATGGATCTGCTGTTGTATGGCAAAGACCGCAAATTCAAGACAAAGATTGGCGGCACTTCGATGAATTCAACGTATCTGGGCGTTATGGAAAAGTTTGCCCAGTCCTTTATTCGCCGCGATTTCAAAACGCGGCCGGCACGCACTAAGAAGGCAATGGAGCCATACATTGCTATGGGCCCTTGCCTACTATGTCACGGCGCCCGGCTGAGCCAGGCAGCTCTAGGGTGTAAGATCAATGGTCAAAACATTGCCCAGCTATCGTCCATGGAAGTAAGCGAGCTAATTACTTTCCTAAAGGATATCAAGGGTCCGGTAGCGGCCCCGATGGTCAAAATTCTCGTCGATCGTCTGCAGCACATCATCGACATCGGCCTGGAGTATCTCAGTCTCGACCGCGAAACGGATACGCTCTCTGGAGGGGAATCGGCGCGCGTAAAGATGGTGAAGCATCTCAACGGAAGTTTAGTCGACGTCACCTATATTTTCGACGAACCGAGCGTGGGCTTGCACCCTCGCGACGTTCACCGCATGAATGAACTATTACAAAAACTGCGTGACAAGGGCAATACGATCCTGGTGGTGGAGCATGACCCCGAAGTGATCAAAGTGGCCGACCATGTCATCGATATGGGCCCGCATGCCGGCAACAAAGGTGGAGAAATTGTCTTTGAAGGCAGCTATGCACAGCTCCTTCGCGCCGATACCCTGACGGGCAAGCATCTGAAGGATAGACTACCGATCAAAGGCAGTTGTCGCGAGGCCAAAGGCAAGCTCCCCATCAAAAACGCCAAAGTCAACAACCTGCAAAATGTAAGCGTTGATATCCCCAAGGAGGTCCTCACCGTTATCACGGGCGTGGCTGGTTCCGGCAAGAGCTCGCTCATTAATCAAACGTTCCTGAGCGCGTATCCGGAGGCCATCGTGGTTGACCAATCCGGAATCGGCGTCTCGACACGTTCTAATCCGGCCACTTACACCGGCATTATGGACTCTGTACGCAAAGCCTTCGCGGCGGCGAACAAAGCCGACGCCGGCCTGTTTAGCTTCAACTCAAAAGGAGCCTGCGAAAACTGCCAAGGCCTTGGCGTTGTCTACACGGATCTGGCATTCCTGGACAGCGTAAAACTTCCCTGCGAAGTATGTGAGGGCAAGCGCTTCAAAGATGAAGTGTTGGCATACAAACTACGCGGCAAATCTATTAGCGACGTCCTGGAAATGAATGTCACCCAAGCCCTGGAATTCTTTGACCTGAAAGATGTGCTGCCTCGGCTCCAGGCCATGAGCGATGTGGGCCTAGGCTATATCACGCTGGGTCAGCCACTTTCCACACTCTCCGGCGGCGAATGTCAGCGCATAAAGCTTGCCACCGAACTCCACAAAAAGGGCAGTGTGTATGTGATGGATGAGCCTACGACCGGGCTGCATATGTCGGATATTGGCCACCTGCTGGAAGTAATAAACCGTTTGGTTGACTCCGGCAATACAGTGGTGGTCATTGAGCATAACTTGGATGTTATCAAAAACGCCGATTGGATTATTGATCTGGGGCCTGAAGGGGGAAATAAGGGCGGCAAAGTGATATTTGAAGGGACACCCAAGCAGCTATTAAGCGCCAAGGGGTCGCTGACAAGCAAGTATTTGAGGCAGTCTTAGCGTCGTCTGGTTGCAGGTATTATGGTGATCGAGGCGGCCGGCTTGTTCTAGCCAAAAACATCAGCCGTCTTCGTAATCACTCTCAAAAGCTCTCATTCAAGAGCCGTGTCTCCGGTTTTTCACGCGGATGAGTATTCTGGCCATGACAGGACGATGTAGAAGCGAGGTCGAAGAATCCTGTAAGGTTTGTCACGGACGGGTTGCGGGAATCAGTAGAATCACGAAGAAAAAGTTGCCGCTGACTACCCGACGCCCGTCGCTCCCGTATAACCATCTAGCGGTACGTCGCTGGGTGGTTTTTTCGTTGCTGCCGTTGTCTCCGTTCGTCAGATTGCCCTCCGCGTCGATCAAACCACGTTCCTATAAAGCTTCTTGCGAGCCAGACGCCAACAGATGGTAAGATGGACGTGGGGTAATGGCCGAAACCTCATTGCCCTTGGGCCATACCTTCGCGACAAGCAGCCCGAGCGATCCTTGCGCGCATGTGGATCACGATCTTCCCAGAGTTTGCTAAAACGACGAAAGACCTTGAGCGCCTCTTCCAGCATCGCCCGCGCAAGGCGCTGCTTACCCCGAAACAGAACACTGAAGGGCAAAGTCCAATTGCGCCTCCGGCTCTATCGGCTACCCATCGCGATGAACAGTACAAGCAGGATCAGCACAAGCAGCATGCCAAAGGCCCCGACGATGATCGGCAGCAGAATTGCGGCGACCGCTTTGCCGCCGCTGATCTCGTGTGCGACGGCAGTGCCTTTGCCATAAATCACGACGCCCCACCCAAACGCGACGAATCCGACTAGTGTGGAGAGGTAACCGCCAGCGCTCGGGATGAGCTCCAGGATCGGGTTAAGCGCTTCGAGGGATGTGCGGCGCGACGGTCAAGGAGGAGAGCCCGAGCATCTGCGCGATCGTGCCGCGTCCGCCGAGCAGTATGACGCAGATCTGCACCAGAACGCCGTAGAAAAGGAGCGATCCGAGCCATCCAAACGGATACGAAACGATTGCGCCAACCTGTTGAAAGATCACGCGAGCGGGATGCGGAAGCGGTGTTTGCACTTCGCGGACGATGCGCTCGGCGATGTTCCATCCGACATTAAAGTTGTCCAGGAACGCGGCGTCGGTCCCGGGCGGGAGGAACCGCTGCATCGAACGGAGCGTCTCTGCGCGCGCCTGACTGATTTCCGTCGCCGGATTCGACATCAAGCCCTGTGCGATCGCAATCAAGCCCGTGACTAGCCCAACCGTCAATCCAATCACGAGGACGAGCGTGAAGGCTCTGCGGAACACGTCGGGCGAGGCGCGCAGTTCCCGAAAGGTTTTGTCGTCGAGGACAAGCGCGCCGCGCAAGAGGTTGATGAGCTCGCTCATGATCTACCTCCTGAAAACAGAGTGCTCAGCGCGGCGAAGCCGATGCAAGTAAAGAGTGCCGCGATCAGTGCGAAGACGACGAACGGCAGGATCGTCGCCCAGAACGCGCGCCACGGCGAGAGCCGTGCGGCCACCTTAATGCCCACAAAGGCGCAGATCAGTCCCCACACGCTCAGCCCAGGCAACGCGACGTAAGGAAACACCTGGAGCACGCGGAGCATCTCCGGCGCGATCGCGAGCGCCGTGCAGCCGAGCAACTGACCCAGGCGAGCGGTCCCGCCGAGCAGACGCGCAAACAGATAGGCGAGGACACCGTAGATCAACCAATACAGCAGTGCGCCAATCGGCCTGGTGATCACGTTCGTTACGGCGCCAATGATGCTCACGCCGAACAGGGGACCGAAGACCTGCCACCACAGAGCGTACCCTTGCTCAAATTGTTGCACGCCCTGGGAGCTGCGCGCGAGCGCTTTGTACCACGACATTCTTTGCAGTTCTTCCAGCACGATGCGCTGGATTTGGCTCACGTCCGGCGCGACGCTCCATTCGAGCAACTTGCCGATCATGCCGACGAGCGCTACGACCGCCGCGACGAGCACGATGAAGATGAAACCTTTGACGAACGGGCGCGCGTCCTCGCGCATTTTTTCGAAAGCATCTTCTCTCAGGAAGAGCGCGCCGAGACCGAGATTGAAATACTCACTCAATGCGTTCATGGTTCCTCCCGCGTTTGACGAACTACTTCCAGTGCTCCACGGTTTTGGATCGCGAGTATCACCCCCTTAAAAAAGAGCGTCTCGATGGGCGCAATCGTCGGCGCCAAAGCGAGACGCGGGAGCAGGTCGAGACTCCGGTACGTCCATTCTAATGCATGCATCTCCAATCGTCAAGAAAAGCGAACGGTTGTGCTAACTCGTCCATTGACCCACGAAGCGCGGCATGGTATACTGCCGCGGAAAGCGAACACATTTCCGTTGTTCTTCGCACGATGGCCAGCGCGATGTTGGCGATGTTGCCAGAACCTAACGGATGCGTAGACCTCTAGCCGGTTGGGCAGTTGCCAACATGTGGACACGTTGGCTGGGGGCAGCAAATAGTGTAACCGGCCGTTGGAGCGTCAGCGGCTGTTTTTCATTTCCGGCACAAATTGCCTGCGGCTCTGCAAGGTCGGCAGGGCAAGCGCGTGCATCCAGCGCGGTTCCCCAGCCCGTGCGATTGATGATTGGTCCACAGCGTGGAACCCTGAACAGGTGCACGGCAAGGCGCGGAATTAAGGGAGAGGAGGCAAGGTGAAAACGCGAGTGTTCATAGCGTTTCTTGTCGCGCTTGCATTCAGCATCGCGTGCCGCGCGGGTGAACGGGTTGCGCGACAACCCACCACGGCAGGGCCGACCCCGCCTCCAGTCGCGACGAGCGCACTGTCTTCCACGTCGACACAGCCACCGGCGGCAGCGCGCACCCTCGGACCCGTGTCACCGCGCGCGACGCCACTCCCGGGCGTGACAGCGACTCCGGGTCCCCGGAGCCGCGTCATCACGAAGAACGACTTTGCGTTGGAGCAAGTAAACTACGTGGACACCCTTGTGGTCCTGGTAAACTTTTCTGACCGGCGCGATCAAGTTTTCGACTTGCGGGAGTACTGGGATCGCATTTTCGGAAACACCGATCCGATTCGGCAATTGAACGGGTTCTACAAAGAGACCTTTTACAATCAACTGCAAATGCGTTCGGTGCCGGTTGGACCAAAGGGGTATATGGAGATCGAATTGGAGGGCTCGCCCAAAGACTACTCTTATGGCTGGCTCATCGGCATGTCGACCGACAAGATAGCCCAGTTCGACGCCGACAAAGTTCAACGGCTCACCCTCGACGTGATGGCAAAGGCGGTCGAGAGCCACCCGGAGGTCGACTATCAGGACAAGTTCATCATCCTCGTGTTGAACGCGCTTGGCTCGGAATACGGTCGCGGCGCAATAGGCATTATCCCGGGAGAGGGTCTGGAACCCGTCTATGACCTGTTCGTCGGCAATCTGGCTCCAGCCGACCAGGGAAAATTCACTGATCCCACCTACTTCCGCACCGTGGCCAACAAGCTTGTCGGCACGATCGGGAAGACGGGATACACTTTCGACGACTATTTCCGGGACCGCGGAGAATCTGCCTTCGACGACCAGTTCATCACAGGCATGGCGGCGTTCGGGAAAGATGGCCCTCTCAGTTGTGCGACTCACGACATCCTGCACGGCTTGCACCGCATTTCGGCCTATGCCAATCCTCCCGAGGGCCGGGGCCGGGCAGTGCACTGCCTGTATAACCTGCTTCTCCAGAGTCAATGGGTGGCGGGGAGCGCGGAACATGGAACGTTTGACCGCAGCATCACGGTCTCTCCCTACATCGGCTGGTGGGACCCAATGGGCGATCATCTGCACCCCGCCGGCAACCGGGAGTTCTTTTCCAGCTACCCTCATGGGATGAGCGCCTTTACAAAACAAAGCGCGGGCTTGATCCCCGAACGCTGCCTCGCGATCGCCCAGCAGGATGACGTCACCGTAAGACTCGCGCCGTTGGGCAGTCCGACCTTGCCGCCAGCGGCAGCGGCAGAATCTCTGGTCGCAAAAGTGCCATTGATTCCTAATAACCCAGCGACCGCACACCTCTACCTCCTGCTGGAGTACCGGAAGAGACTGAGCGGCTCACATCCCGACAACTTTACGATTGCTCCCGACTATGTCGAGGGCAATCCGATCTGGGATCCCGGCTACAACCGTGCGGACGTTAGCAAGAGCCGCTACATCAATCCACCGACGAATTTCGTTTCCAAAGAGGGTGTTCTGGTCTACCTGATCAACGAAAAGATGCCCACAGTGGCCGGGCCGTACAAGCCTGAGGAATGGTACAAGTTCATCGCGGTAGTCCTGAACCCGGCAGGGAACGCCAAGCGCGACGATCTGACGCAGGCCGCATTGGCCGCTGGCGAACGCATGGAGGTTGACTTTAGGAGCCTTTACGCAGAAGCCAGCGCGCCGATAAAAATCACCGTCGCCGTGACGGAGGCCTCAGAGCACGCCGCCCAAGTACGCATCGTCCGGGAGAGGGTGCGTTGATCAAAATCAGGGTTCCACAGTCGGTTCAACATTGTGTTTTCGATCCTCGCCGATGGAGGCAGGTCAGCTCCCGGCGGTGGAGAACGGCCGTTGAAGGGAGGAGGAGCCTCATGGATTGCAGAGCGAAACTCGAAAAGTATTTTCGCGACAACGGCGTCGAGTTCCAGGCGATGACGCACCGCACGGCGTACACCGCCCAGGAAATGGCAGCAGCGCAAGGAGTCAAGGGCCGAGAGGTTGCCAAGGTGGCAATGGTCTACGCCGACGCCAGGATCGTGATGCTTGTGATGCCGGCAAGCTATCGCATTGATTTTGCGAAACTGAAAGGTCCAGTTGACGCAAGAGAGCCGCGGCTTGCCAAAGAGGAAGAATTCTCCAGTCTCTTTCCTGACTGCGACACGGGCGCGATGCCGCCATTCGGCAACTTGTACGATGTGCCGGTGTACGTAGACCGCTCGCTCACCGAGGATCCCGAAATCGTTTTTCAAGTCGGCACCCACTGCGACACGATGAAAATCGCGTACAGGGATTTTGCGCGGCTCGCTCAGCCCATTGTGGCAGATTTTGCCGTGCGTTTGTAGCCGCGAACGTATGCCGCGCCAAGCGCTGCCTGCATTGCCATTGCTCTTCTCATGACCGTTTTGCAGTGATTGGCATCCATCGCGCGTCCGCTCTACGTCCGCTTGGAAGCAGGGCGCGCGGCGCAAGATGTTTTGCCGCAAGCGGCCGCGCTGGGTCTCGGGGTGGCGGCTATCGGAACGTCGCTAGCCGATTCATTATCCGCGCGAAGAAACTCAAAGATCCCGACAAACCCGCTCCCGCATTGTTCGAGCACGCCAGTCATTTGGGCATGGCGTTCGGTCCCGCGCTCTACCAACTTGTGCCGAAATGGCGGGCGAATCTACTGGGCTTTCTTTCTGGCCGTGGTGCCGAAAGGACGTACGCACGTGGTCGAGTTTCGCGACGACTGGTTCATTGCGCACCAATAGGTAGGATATCTACGTGCCTAATGTGCATAGGACACGGCCGACACAGCTGATGGATAACCAAAGAGCAATCTCCGCAAAGAACCTTGAACAGGTCGGAGCGCTATGCCGATTTCTGCCGGGCGTGGAGCATCCGGAAATCCTCTCGATTGCGAGGTTAGCCGACAGCCGGCTCTTGGCGATTGCCGGACAGGCACGCCGTACTCCGTACGGTTTGTTGTGAGTTTGGGACGTTGCCAGCCAGGCGGAGCTGAAAACCATTCCGACCCGCTTTGAATTCGTGCGGAAGTTTGAGTTTTCGGCCGATGGTCATCCCTTGGTCGCCAGCGGCGACTCCTGGAATCGCGCGTATGCATTCGGGCTCTGGGAAGTATCCGTCCAACGGGAATTGCGTTTGCCCGCCGAGCGGAGAGATGTGGCAAGCGCTGCTTTCTCACCCGATGGGCGATGGCTCGCTACGGGCTTGGACACGATAAAACTGTGGGGCGTGCCACCGCCGTAGGGTTCGTCGTGACGCAGTTGGATTTGAAGGAGGAAACGATGGCAGCGCAGACTTCCAGACCGAATCGAACGCCGTGTATCATCGCCAGTATGTTTGGTTGCTTTGCAGTTTGTCTCCTCGCCGCGCTCATGGGCGGAGGCATTCTTCTGCTGAGAACGCCCGGGCAGACTGGAAACAATGTCTCCCTAACCTCGGTGCCGATACCCCTGGCCCCCGGCGGCGGTGTGCCTTTGCCGCCGCCGCCGGTCGATCACGGCGTCACCTGTTTGATCGAGCAAGAAGGAGCCATCTTCGCCAACGCGCCCGACCTGCACAATTATGTCAGCGACGACGGCGGCATCACTTGGCGCGAGGCGTTTCGGTCAGGTCTGCCGAATGGATCGTACTGCCTCGATCGAGACGAGCCGTGGCAACTTTTCGCGGCCGTGGAGGGACGGATGCAGTACCGCATCAGGCCCGGAATTAGAATCGAGCGTTCCGAAGATAGCGGAGAAACGTGGAAGCTCGAAGTGGATTTGGAAGACGAGTCGTGGCAAGGCAAGCCGCAAACCGGAACGCCGGTCAAGGTCGAGGCGAAGCCGGGACCCTTCGACGCGATGGTGCATCGTCCGACGGGCAACATCGTCGCGGCGATGGGGCATCTCGGCGTCCTCGTTCGAACGCCGGACGGCCGCTGGCAATGGGTTCGCGTTGGCAGCTACTATCGCGGCGATCTCGCATTCTTGCCGACGCCTGCGCCGCGCGCTACTGCAAATGCCACGCCGCTGCCAACGCCGGCGACGCCGGACAAATTGCTGTCCGCCCATCCGCAGAATACCACGAACAATAGCTTTGGCATGGCATTCTCGTCGGATGGCCAGACGCTGGCGATGGTTGGATTCGACGCAGTGTATCTATGGCGGACTGGGGATTGGTCGCTAATCCGGACCGTAGCTCAGAAAAGTGGCAGGCAAGTGGTGCAAGGCATCGCGCTATCGCCGGACGGTCAAACTCTTGCTTACACCGAGGGGAGTACCGACAACACGGTCCAAGTGTGGAACACCAAGGATAGTGTGTTGTTACGGCAACTGCACGGTCACACCAGTTGGATCACGAGCGTCGCGCTCTCCCCCGACGGACAGGCGCTCGCGTCCGGCGGAAGTTTTAAGGATCCCAGTGTGCGGTTGTGGCGTGTTTCCGACGGCGCGCCGCTGCGCGCGCTATCGGGGCAAGCCACTGGCGTGACGCGTATCGCCTTCTCGCCAGATGGGCAGCTCGTCGCGGCGGGCGGACCGAATCTTATCTGGCGCGTTGTCGATGGAACACTCCTCTATCCGTTCGAAGGAGGTCGACGACTTCCGACTCTCGAGGCGGGTGTTCTCAAGAATGGGAGTCTGGCATTTTCCGCGGATGCCCGGCAGCTGTTCGCGGTCGAGGGAGATACGTCCATGCGCGTGTGGAATATGTCAGACGGCCGTCAGGTGCGGACGATCATGATTCCGCTTCCGCATGGCTTTGACGTGCACAGCGCGGCGTTCTCGTCCGACAGAAAGCTACTGGCAACCGGCTTGGGTGACGGGACGATCTGGCTTTGGCGGTTGGAGGACATGGCGTCAATCAGCCGGTTCAGCTTCAACGAAAACTGGTCGAACGTCGCGGAGCTGGCTTTTTCGCCGGACGGTACACTGCTTGCCGCGACGAGCGACTCGGGTAACGCGGTTCGAATATGGGGCCTCTCTCGCGGTCTTGCGCGCTAGCGACTTTACCGGCGCGGGTTGCACGCTCAGACAGCTTGCTCTGCAATCGTCGCACAATGGATATTCAGGTTCTCCGCAAGGGCGATCTGCAAATCATCGAATCGCTCAAGATCGAGTTCGTCGGAGGCCCAAATTGATTGGCTGTCCGTCCGAACACGTGTGGTATTTTCGAGACTCAGGGTAGGAGCGCAATGGCCGTATTCACAATGAAGGCCTCGTACGACAGCAGACTGCGCTTCCGTTTCAATTCCCTCGGCAACCACATCTAGATTGAGTTCGTGAGCCAGTGCTACGATAGCCGGAATAATGCCTTCGCCGTTGCCTCCAGCCGCCACATGGTTAACGAAAGTGCGATCGATTTTGATCGTATCGATCGGCAAGCGCTCGACTCGACTAAGCTGGACTTTATCCAAATCTTGACTCAACCGTTCGTGTAAGACAAGGCTGAAGTCAGCCGTTCAATCTGACGCTCTGAGATTTTTCGATGGTCGCTCTCCCGCTGGGATGTGCAAAAAAGCAGATGCTGCCAGAGGCCCCGCCGCACCAAGGCCAAGGCATCCGAAAAGGTCGGCACCGGCTTGGCATACCATGCTGTCCGGCGGACGGGCAACCGCCCGCGCTTCACGCTCTGATGCGCCAGCAAGGTAATCAGCGAGAACAAGCCCAACAAGGCCGGGGTCGTTC
>JAMCQI010000056.1 GCA_023381515.1 Chloroflexota bacterium
CCGATCTTGGTTGAGCGACTGCGGTGCTCGTCATGGTTCCAGCCTCCTGATACTGCTTTCAGTCCGGTCTGAGGGACCGGCGTCATGCTTTCTTTCCCAATCGCTCGCGGCGGATGGCGGCTAGTCTTTGCATGCCGCGTTTTTTCATCGGCTCGTACAACAGCAGCAAGAGCGAAGGATTGGCATGATTGAGTTTTGTCAGCCAGCCTCTCCAGCGGGGTAGGTTGATCTCAAGCGGCTTGGCCCTCAGCGCACGCCAGAGCGCCTTTTCCAAATCCGTCACCGTCAGGGTGACGCCGGTATAGGTCAAGGCGATCTCTTCGCGCCCCGTTTCCAGGTGCCTCTGCATGATGGGAGTATCTACCAAATCAGGGGAGATCACGGTGACTGCGACGCCGTGCCGGCGCCACTCGACCGCTGCGGCGATCGAGGCATTGCGCAATCCTCCCTTCGCCGCCGAGTATAACGCGTTTCCCGGAGTCGGCGAAAGCCCCGCCAGGGATGCCACGTTGACGATGTGGCCTGATCCCTGTTTCATCATCACTTCGCCGATGAGTTTCATACCGATGAGCGGACCCTTTAGGTTCACATCGATCACGAAATCGATATTGTCGGTCGGCTGCTCGAGGAAAAACGCCGGCCGCCCTTCACCGGCGATGTTGAACAGGTAATCGATGCGACCGAACCGGGCGAGCGTGTTCTCGATCACCTGCTGCCATTCGACGACCGAGCGAATATCAAGATGCTGCAGGCATACATTCTCGCCGGGTGCGAACGCCTGGAGGCCTGCTTCGTTAATGTCGGCGAGGACCAAGCGGAACTCGCCACGTTTCAACAGAACACTTGCCCAGTGTTTGCCGATCCCGCTGGCAGCACCGGTGATGATCGCCGTTTGCGCTGTCATTTCGGTGGTACCACAATATTGACTTTGGATTTTGGGAGTAGGCGTGGGAAGGGACGAGTGCGGCAAGGGTTCCATCGCAACGCCGCTTGGCGATGCCGAGTTTCAGATTCGTGCGAGTGGCGAGAACGACTGATGGAACCGAAGGCAGGACGCCTGCGCCGTGCTTTTCCTCTCGCGGGGATGGGGGCATTCCTCGCGTGCCTCCGTGCATCGCCAGATGGTCGACTGGTTGCGCAGCCTAGTGATCCGCGAGTTGATCGCCAATGATCTCATTGATCCGCAGATGACCCGGAATCCAGCAGACTAGCCTTCGAGCTTCAGTATATGCGTGTCTTTGGAACTGTCAAGAGTGCGCTTCAAGCTGCGCTCAAGCGGAGTGAAAACGTGACCGCGGATTGGCGCGCTAAGGCCCCTGCTCGACCGCTGGGTTGGGCAGGGGATGCTGCTGGAAAAACATCCAGATCAGAAGGGAAGCGCTGATCGTATGGTCGGCGGGAGCGCCAGGCTCGACAAAGACACTGGGCGGCCATGTATGGCCTTCTCCCGCGATGCGGTAATGGACGACGGTGGCATCGTCTTTGCACCCTGTCCACTCCATCCCTGTCACGTCCCCTTGCTCGTAAAAGGTTGTGGGTCCGCTGGTACAGCCGTCGGCGGAGGCCCATCCCTGGAGCCATGAAAGAACCGGCGGCTCGTGCATGGCGGGCTTGCCGGTATACGGGACCACCGAATCCTCAGTACCGTGGATTTCGAGCATGGGGACCGGTCGGACCGGAAAACAGCCGCCCGGGTAGGGAGGGTATGACCCGGAGACGGGTGCAAATGCCGCCAGCCTGCCTGCCATGGTGCAAGCGAGCACATTCGTCATGCCCCCGCCGTTCGAAAAGCCTGTGGCAAAGATACGGCGTGGGTCAATACACAAGCGCGCCTGCAACTGGTTGAGCAGATCGCTGACGAACAGGACGTCGTCTACCTTGACGGTTCGCCTTGCAGTGGTGGCCCATCCGGTCGCCCCGGTGGGGCCGCGCAACCCTTGTGGGTAGACGGCAATGAACCCCTGCTCGTCGGCGACCCTGGATAATCCAGTGCGTCCCTCCTGGTCGTTGGCATTGGCGCCATGACCATGAAAGCTCAACACCAGCGGGGTTGGGGAGTCGACTTGATAACTGGGCGGGAGGTGCAGCAGGTACTGCCGTCGCAAGCCCCCCGATGAAATCGTCCGTTCGGCCGTCCTCCCGGGCCGCACCGGCGCGGGCTGGCCGCACCCAGCGCTGATAATTGGCGCGGGCATGATCTTGTCCGGCTGCGGAGAGGGAGGAGCCGGAGTGGGTAAGGGCGGTGAGGCGCAACCCGCGAGGAGCAGCGCGCCGAGCACGGCCAGCAGCGGCGAGTATTCGCCGAACCGCTTTATCTTGATCGCGAATACGAAGGACAGTCTGCCATCTTTATTGGTTGGCTTCCACTTTGGTTTCATGCGGGATGCGATTGCTCAACCCTTGCTGCAATGCCGTAGCTCTCTCCCGCCTCGGCCATCGAGATGGCCGGCCCACCAGGCGGCTTGCTATCGGAAGGTTCAGAAAGACGATTGTGATGAATGCCGAGCCGCCCGCGGTCAGCACCCAAATCATCAAGACGCGCAGGCCGGTCGGCCAGGCGTTCGGCATCTTTGGAAACACCCAGGTGAAAACCGCGGTCAAGACGAATGCCTGAACGAGATAAATCCCGAACGTCGCATCCGAGAGCAGGTGCCAGAAGCCATAGCCCGGCGGTTCCTTGCCCGGCTTCGCTCGACTCGCCCAGACCCACCCCAGCCAGTAGAGAAAAACGATCACCCCCAGACTATAGATTATGATCACCGGCTGCAAGACCGCACTCGCCAAGATGGGGCTCATGTGATGGACCCAGATCTCGAACGCGTAATCTGCCAGAGCTACGCCCAGCCCGAAGACGAAGGCGCCGATGGCCCATTTCCCGTGGCTCGACAGGAACGCGCGTACCCGGTCCATATACAGTGCGCCCAGACCGCCGAGGATGACGTAGAACTGGTACGTCAGCAAGAATCCATTTGCGAACGCGAACAGCGACTGTCCGAGCGACGAAGATGCCAGCGGGCCCTGCTGCAGATACTGGAACAAGACATGCATGGTGACCAGCTCTAGAACAAAGCTAATGGCCAGTGCGCGCCAGGGGTGTCGTGCAATACGTTTAAGCAAGGCCAGAAACAACGGCAGCACGATGTAGATCTGGAGCGTGAGCAGGATATAGTAGAGCTGATAGGAGGCGGTGCCTGTCAGAATCTGAACGAACGCCGTCTTGGCAAACGCGACCGGCTCGTGCACGGGATTGTTCGCCCAGGAATAGGCAAGACTCCAGAGCACGTAGGGCAGCAGGACGCCGAGGCTGCGCTTGCTCCAAAAGCTCCGCGCCGAAAAGGGCCGACCATAGTAAACGTACGTGAGGACGAAAGCGGTGATGGCCAAAAAGACATCCCGCGTCCAGTGCACGGTGTCGAGCAGCCCGAACTGGATGGTGGTGGCCGCCGCGTTGCCATAGAACCCGGAAGTGAAAAACAAGACGTGCACCGCGACCACGGCGAGCGCGGTCAGCGAGCGCAGAGGGTCGAGTTCATAGATGTGAGGATGGGAGGGTGCGCCGCTCTTCGCAATCAAGGCACGGCCTCCTTGATCACAAGCTGCTGCAAGGCCGCGTCGTGCTCTTGCAGCCGCCGGTGCTGTAGTTTGCCCATCTCGTTTCGGGGAAGGGAATCCACGCCGATGAATTCGACCGGAACCTTGTGAGCGCTCAGGTTCTTGGCCGCGTGCTCGCGCAAGCTCCATTCGAGCTTGGGGCTCCAGGGCTCGTTCAAGACGACATAGGCGATGACTTGCTCGCCCAAGAGCCGGTCCGGCCGACCGATCACGCCGGCTTCACGGACGGCCGGGTGCTCTTGCAACACCTCTTCCACCTCGCGCGGCGCGATATTCTCCCCGCCGCGGATAATCTCGTCGCGCAGTCGTCCGTCGATGTGGATATAGCCTTCGTCATCCAGACAGCCGAGGTCGCCTGTGCGAAACCATCCGTCTTGAAAGGCCTCGCGGCCGGTGTTGCCATAGTAGGAGGAGACGAGGCTCGGCCCTCTAACACAAATCTCGCCGAGGTCCCCGCGCGGCACGTCGAGCAGCTCGGTATCATCTGCTTGGCGGGGGCGGCAGACCCGCAGGGAGACGCCGACGGGCAGGCCGGCCGAGCCGGGCTTGCGCCGTCCGGGGGGGACGGGATTGGCCGTCACCATGCTGGCGGCTTCACTCAAACCGTAGGTCTCGATCGCCGGAACGCCGAACTTGTCTTCGAAGGCATACAGATCGCCAGCGGGCAGGGGAGCCGCGCCGGTCCGCACAAATCGCAGCGTTCCGGGTAGGAAAGCCGGCTTCGGAGTGGTCAGTAAGATCGCTACAATGGTCGGTACGATGCTGGCCCAGGTGACATGATAGTCTTCCACCCAGGACCAAAAGTGGCTGCGACTGAACTTGCGCGCGATCACCACGGTGCTCCCGGTCATGATCGAAGCAGAGAGGCTGACGACCGGGCCGTTCACGTGAAAGAGCGGCAGGGGCGTCAAGCCGACGTCGCTGGGCGCAAGCCGGTGGCTGATGCGGACATGGTCCGCCGTCCAGGCGATCTGCTGCGCGTCCAGGATTACGCCTTTGGGCTTGCCGGTGGTGCCCGAGGTCATGAGACACACATAGCCGTTGACAGGGTCCAACGGCGCGCCGGAAGCCTGCGGAGCGCGGTCGATCAGTTTCTCGGACTCGGCTCGCGTCAAGACGCGGGCACGGGCCAGGGGGAATTTCCGCGCCTGGTCCTGCCGTTCCAGGAAGAGCACATCCGGCTTGTACATCGACACCGCCCTGGCCCGTTCTTCGTCCCCGGCATCGGGGGCCAGGGGGAAGAGCAAATGCCCTCCGGTCAGAGCTGTGAGCCAGATAAGTGCATCCGGAATCCCCCCGGGTAAGAGGGCCATGATATTGCGCGGTGAAGGACCAAGCCAGCGTCGCATCTCCTGTACGGCTTGAAAGGCGTGACGATAGGTGATACGGCGACCGGTTTCGGCCTCGACGATGCTAGTCCGATCGGGAGCCCGGTCCGCCCAGTAAGCGAATCGGTGGTAGAGATCATTCATTGGTTCGTCCTCTCGTCTCTGCACCCCACAGGGCTACCGCGCCTATTCCGACGAAGGCGACGACAGCCACAAAGACATAGGCGCCCCAGACGTGGCTGCTGGCGAGGATAAAGGCCATGATGAACGGCGCCATCACCCCGCCGAAAAAGCGCCCCACGCCCTCAAAGAGGCCGACCCCCGTCTCGCGGATGCGTGTCGGATACTGCTCCGCGCCATAGATCTTGACGACGGGATCGACGCCGATGCCAAAGAACGCCAGGACGACCCCGCAGAGGAGCGAAAGGAGCGGATCATTCAGTAGACCAAAGACCACCGCGGCGGCCGCGGCGGCGGCGGTGAACACGAACAACGTCGGCTTGCGCCCAAACCGCTCGGACATAAAGCCCGCGAGGTACTTGCCGGGAATCGAAGCCGTGACGATGATCGCGGTCATGAGAAAGGCGGTTGCACTGCCATAGCCCTTTTGGATCAAGACGGTGGGCGTATAGGTCTGGATCGCATAGAAGATAAAGAGGATGCAGGAGAAGGCGATCCACATCATCGCCGACCGCGTGAGAAAAGACCCGTGGACGATCTGTGCGTAACGGTCGCGCCATCCACTGTTTTTTTCGTTCGTTTCGCCGTCCGTGCTTCCGCCGCCGTCGGGCATCGCCTCCACCGGTTCGGGCAGATGTGCGCCCGCTCGGCGCTCGATGGCCTGCTCGATCCCGCTCACGACGCTATCCGCCTCGCGGAGACGCCCATTGACCGCGAGCCAACGCGGCGACTCGGGCATCCACTTGAGCACAATGGGAACGTAGAGGAGGGGGATACCGCCGATCAGGAAAAGCACGCGCCAGCCCAGATTCAACGGCAGGCTCGGGACGAGGACAAAGGCCAGCAGCGGCGCCAAAAAGTAGCCGACGGAGAGGAAGGAATCCAATATCCCCGTCATCGCTCCCCGGAAATTATGGGGCATGAGTTCCGCCGCCATCGCATACGGAATGGGGAAGATGGCCCCCATCCCAAAGCCGGCCACAAAGCGGAGCAGCACGACGATGGTGGGATTGGGCGCGAACGCGCACAGGAGTGAAAACGTCGCGTACCAGATCGTGCCGATGACGAGCATCGTCTTGCGCCCGACCCGGTCCGCGAGCGAGCCCGCGGGGATGACCGAGATCACGATGCCTAGCGTCGAGGCGATCGCGAGCGTCCCCACGCCAAAAGCATCCAATCCGAATTGCTTCTGCAACGACGGCAGGGCGCTGCTGATGACGCCAATGTCGTAGGACTCGACCAGCCAGGCGATGCCGGCCAGGAACATGCTCAGCCAGATCTCCCGGCTCATCGGCAGCCGGTCGATGCGAGCCGCGATCCTGCGCGCTTGAGTATTCACTTGGGATTTGGGCGGTTGACCCGTCCTTGGAATTGCAATCAACGGACACCTCTTGCTTGGTTGCTGTGATTCACTATATTATCTTTAACGCCGTGCTCACGGCGGCTAGTACGCGATCAGCTCTCAACTATCTCTCAGCTACCTCTCAGCTACCTCTCAACTGACTGGATGTAAGGCGCCAACGAAGGAGCTTGGGTCCCCTTTTTCAGAGGAACCGGATGCTCTTCCATCTCCGTATTCCGGTTTGCGTCATTCCCCCTCCTTGCGATATAATGAGAACTCGCGTAATCTGAAAACGCCACCCATCTTCTGGAACTGGGAAAGCATTTATGAACCTCATCTTGCAAATCGTGGAATTCATACTGCACGTCGACGTGTACTTGAACGAGATGATTGTCCTCTACGGCGCCTGGACCCTGGCGGTGTTGTTCTTTGTCATCTTCATGGAGACCGGCTTTGTGGTGACCCCATTCCTGCCGGGCGATTCGCTCATCTTCGCAGCCGCCACCTTCGCGGCGCGCGGCGCGCTCAATCCCTGGGCGATCTTCATCCTCATGTCGATGGCGGCCGTCGCCGGGGATACGGCCAACTACTGGATCGGTCACCGCGTGGGCGCGCAAGCCTACACCGGCGAGGTCCGCTGGATCAAGAAGGAATACATGGAGCGGACGCACGCCTTTTTTGAAAAGCACGGCGGCAAAGCTATCTTTCTGGCGCGTTTCGTTCCCATTGTGCGGACCTTCGCACCGTTCGTCGCCGGGGTCGGCCGGATGCCTTATGGGTTCTTTATCCGCTGGAACGTCATCGGCGGCGTCTCCTGGGTGGCGACCTTTACCCTCCTGGGTTACTTTTTCGGCAACATCCCCTTTGTTCAAAAGAACTTTGAACTCGTCATCGTCGCGATCATCCTCATCTCGGTCGTCCCGATCGGCGTGGAGGGACTGAAAGCTCGGAGGCAGGCCAGCCTGACCAGGGACTAGCGCCTGCGCACTCGCCTCAACAGGGTTGCTCATCCCGCCGCCCGGCGTCCTCTCATCACTTTTTCTCCTCGAGCCCCATTCCTATTTTCACAACAAAGTCGGTGCCCATAGTGAACGGCACCGACATTGGAATCTTCACCACCTAATCTTGTGTGATTCTAGCCTAAGAACCTGAAGAAACGCTGATAGAGTCCTGAGCGGTTACTGAAAGTTTTTCCGTCGCATCGCAGGAAAGCATTAGAATTCTCTAAAGATGGCAGAGCAGGAAGCTGGAAAATCCCCGGGTTATTGTCAGTTTAGCCCCTTGCGCGGGGAGATGTAGACAGAATCGTTGGACATATTCCGTGCCCTGGCGCATCCGTGGAGTCGGCCGCACACCCTCGAACCAATCGTCCGCGCCCGTAAACCCGCCCCCCGTGGAATTTGACAAAAGGAATGCCGCGCGGTAGTATATGCTATGCATATACCAATGACGCGTACCGCGGGACTCGCGTTCGGCGACGAAGGCGGGTTGAGGCAAGCGCCTGAAAAACTCTTGCTCTGACATCTCCGTCAGAGCCAGGAGTTTTTGTTACCGATGAACGGGGTTACAAATCCGCACGGGAGCCATCATGGCAGAATCACCCATCCCCAGCTTTGACAAATTGTCATTTGAAGAGGCCATCCGGATCCTGAAAGGCTGGGGATTTCAAGTCGAGCCGGGTCCCCGGCCCGAGGAGGTTTCCCTAATCACTAAAGCCGAAGACCATTGCACTTTTTCAGTGCACCCGGCCGAAATGCTCACGTCGGTCGTCGCCGCCGCCCTGCGCGTCCGGTGGCAGAACGGGATTCTGTTCGGCTCCATCTGGTGGGCCGGGGTGGGCGTCGACAGGGAGAATGTGTCGCGTGGGTCTTGGGATCACGCGCGTTTGCACTAGCGACCTGGTTCAGTCGCCCGAAAGGGCACGGACGGCCAGCAGCGAGGAATCGCGGATATGAAGCGGGTTTTTATCGTTTCCAAGCACGAAATGTTTGGGAAGGGCATCGCCAAGCCAGGGCTCAAAGATAAAGGCGCGGACACTTTTGTGATTCTCCGCGCCTGTGCCGCGCCTTGGCGAATTCATCAGGTCGTGCAGCTAAGTTTGCCCGATGAGATGCACGGCCGCCGCTTCAATGTGGGCAACCACTTCAGCACCGGGCGCGAGCTTTAGGTCCAAATAGGTCCGCTTGGTGACAAAAGCCGTGAGCGGGAAACCACAGTCCAATTTGACCTTGAGCATCGGTCCTAGCGGCTCACCGCCGACGACGCGTCCCGGGAACTGATTCGCCCCCGCCGAGTCCTTTGCCGGAGGCCGGTTCAGCGCCACATCCTCCGGGCGGATGCACACCAGCACACTCGGACTGCGGACCGCGCCATGATCCACCGCCTCGATTCTGCGCTCCGGGGTCACCTGGACGGTCGCAACCCCATCGTGGGTGCACAGTACGCGACCCGCGATAATGGTCTCGACGCCCACAAAGCGGGCGACGAATTCGTCGACGGGCGCGCCAAAGACCTCGGACGGAGTACCCTCTTGCAGTAACACCCCATCGCGGATGACCGCCAACCGGTCGGCCAGGACCAATGCCTCGGTCTGGTCGTGAGTGACGTAGATGGCGGGGACGCCGAGTTCGCGCAAAAGTGTCCTCAGCTCTTCGCGCAAGCTGTCGCGCGTGCGCGCGTCCAGCGCCGAGAGCGGTTCGTCGAAGAGGAAAAAGGCCGGCTCCATCGCCAACGCCCGCGCGAGCGCCACGCGCTGTTTCTCGCCCCCGCTCAAGTTGGACGGATGGCGTTCGGCAATCTGCTCCAGTCCCAGTCGAGCGAGCAAATCCTGGACCTGGGAATGCTCCGTAGGACGCGGTCTGCTTCTCCGGAACTGCAGTCCGAATTTGACGTTCTGGGCGACGGTGAGGTGCGGAAAGAGGGCGTAATCCTGAAACATAAAGCCGACCCGCCGCGCCTCCGGGGCCGCGCGGGTGACGTCACGTCCCTCGATCAGGATTCGTCCGTGGTCGGGCCAATAGAACCCGGCGATCGTCTCCAGAAGAACCGACTTGCCGGCACCGCTGGGCCCCAGAATTCCATAGACTTGGCCCGGAGCGAGCGAGAACGAAATGTCCTGCAACGCAAACGTGCCAATCCGGAGCGAGACGCGTTCGACGGTAAGCGTGGAATCACTCACATGCGCCGCCCTCCTGGAGTGACCCGGCCATACGAGAGGTGGCGGAGGATGATGAAAACGGCCAGGGAGGCCGTCAAGAACAGGACTGCCATCGCGGAGGACTCGTCGAGGCCGGACTGTAAAAAGAGGTCATAGATCTTGACCGGTGCCGTCATCGGATAGTAGGTCAGGATAATGACGGCGCCGAACTCGCTGATGGAGCGCGCGTACGTCAACATCAGACCGGTCCCGATTCCTCGCCAGGCCAGAGGCAACGTCACGCGCCCGAACACGGACCACGGCCCTGCGCCCAGTGTGCGGGCCACGCGCTCGAGACGCGCATCCACCGATTCGAAACCGACGCGGGCCGCATTCACGGTATAAGTCACGCTGACAAAGAGCATCGCGATGACGATGCCGCCCCAGGTCCCCCAGAACTGGAACCCCGTGACAGCGTTCACAGGACCGCCGATGATGCCGGTGCGCCCAAAGACGAACAACAAGGCAATGCCGACCACGGTGTGAGGAATGGCCAGGGGCAGGTCCACGACGGCTTCGACGCCCCCCTTTCCTGGAAAGGTCGTGCGCGCCAAGAGATAGGCCAGCGGAACGCCGAGCGCACCGGCCAGCAGGGCGGTCAGAAAGGCTGCCTCCAGGCTGAGCCAGATCGCGGACTGGACATCCTCGATGGCGGCGATTTGCATCAGGGTCGCCGGGGTTTGCGTCGCGTACATCCGGAGCAGGGGTACCAGGATGAACGCGAGCAGCAAACCCCCGACGACTGAGAAGACAAAGACGAGCCCGCGGGACTGACCGAGGGTCTGCGTCCGCATACTAAGGGCTCGGCCAGGCCGTGATGAGCTTACTCAGGTCGGGCGGGGCCTTGCTGATGTCGTTGACATACGCGGGCGCCACCGACCCAAACCCATTCTTGGTCATGACCGCTTGGCCGTCGCCGCCGAGGAGGAACTGCAGATACTTGATCGCCCAATCGGAGTGGGCAGCATTATTGGGAATCGTTACGGCATAGACGATGGGTGAACCGGTCAAGGTGCCGTTGGCCGTCTGCGCTTTGGCTTGGGCATATGAGGAGGAGTACTTGGCATCGCTCAAGTTGATCTGCGGCGGCAGGTCCAGGTACTTGAAATTGTGCTGGCGTGCATCTGAGAGATAAATGGCAAGGTAGTCGATCTGGCCCGACTGGAGCGCCGCGATCAACTCTGTTTCCGTGTCGCGCATGTTCGTCTTGGGAGCGTTCGCCAGGATAGCGTTGGCCAGACCCGGCTGGTTATAGTACTTTTCGGCGAGGTCGAGCATCTGCACGGTCTGGTAGCCCGATGGATCGGTGTCCGGATTCGAGCGCCCGATTTGGACGCCCGGGCGCGCCAGGACCTGATACCAGTTCTGGGGAGTGATCTCGCCGGCGAACTTGCTCTTGTCGGTGTACACGAACGTGATGGCGTTCGTAGCAAAACCCGCATACCAGTTGGTGTAGGCGGTCTTACCGTTCTTTCCAAAGAGGTAGCTCGGAATGACATTATAGTCGGCGACGGCTACCACATCCGCAATTTGGTGCAGGTCGGTCACCTGCTTGACCATCTTGACGCTGCCTCCGAACTGCGGCTGAACGGTGACATTCGGGTACTGCTTGGTAAATTCCGCGTCCAGTTGTTTAAAGGGGTTGGCCAGTGTCCCGGCGCCAAAAAGGGTCAGCGTGACCTTGGATGCCGCGGTCGCGGATGAACCTCCCGCGGGGGCGGAGGTAGGAATGGCTGCCGAGGTTGCCGATGTTGTTGCCGAGGTCGGCGATGTGGCGGCAGCGGTTGGCGGGGCGGGCGTCGGGGTCGCGGCGCAGGCGCTTGCCACCAGCGCGAAAAGGGCGACGACGACAGGAAAAGTTAGTCTTGTCATGCGTGATCCTCCAAGCTGGGATGAGTGGAAGCCAAGGGGCTTCGGCCGGATGCTCAATAGCCGTGCATAAGAGATCGGTCCCGCCTCGGTCGCCTGGCGAAGCAAAACGACAGAGAAGCCACCTCCTTTCGGGAAAAACCAGGGTCGCCTGACCGGGGGCTTGTTGCATGCCGCCACGCGCGGGGACGGAACCATGGTAGAGCCGGAGGGAAAATTCCGTGCCGGGCGATGAACCATGCAACTGTATATGCAATGCATATTCTATTCGCGCTCTGCCCATTTGTCAATGCGCGTTCCGAGGCGGGTGTAGTTCAGTTTCGGGGCGAATCGACACAGACGAGCGTCAATGCGAGGAGCCGCGAAGCGGCGGCGTCCTGTGAAGTGCCATCCCGCAGACCCCGCGGGAGCATAGCGGGGCGGGCGCAAACTCGGCCTCGGGTGAGATTGCTTCGCTCCCTACGGTCGCTCGCAATGACGAGTTGCCCCCGATCTGAACCGCACTCTCCGAGGCGGGGCGCCCATCCAGGCTCCGCGTCGGCGCGCCTCACGGGGTGAGCAGCGGGAATTCACGCGGCCGGGATTTCAATCTCCGCCGGAAGAGCTTACGTAAACCCACAGCCCCCAGGGCATTTGACAAATCAGCCGCGGCGGGATACTATGTGCATAACATATACTATTCGTCCGCGCGAGGGTCAATTATGAACCCTTCTTATGCCTTGCTCGGCCTGCTCTTCAACGGCGAGCGACACGGCTACGACCTCAAGCAAACGGTGGACCGTGAGTTTGCTCCGTTTTGGCGCATTGACTTTGCTCAACTATATCGTTCCTTCGCGAGAATGAAGCAGAAAGGCTGGATTCAGCCGCGGGTCGAGCCCAGTTCCGGCGGTCCCGACCGGAAGATGTACCGATTGACGCCGAGCGGCCGTAAGGCGTTCAAAGCCTGGCTCCAGGTGCCCGCGGCGGGTCGAGACGAGTTCTTTGTTAAATTGCGCCTTGCCAACGCCGCAGGCATCGCCATCGACAGCGTCGTAGCCACCGAGCGCGAATCTCTGGAGAGCGAACATGCAGAACGCTTGCGGACACTGCACGCGGCGCGCGACGCCGGAGATGCCGGGCGGATTGTTCTGGCGGATGCCGCCTTCCGGGAGACCGAAGCCGCCCTCACGGCTCTTCATCTCTGGACGAATACGACGCCCACCCCAAGGGGGACGCCCAAGTCCGGAAGGGCGCCGGCAAGCGTTGTCATCACCGGCAGCGACGACCCGCTGCTCAGCTTTCTGGCGCAGCTCAGCGGCTCTACGGCGACTGCGGTCGGCAGCCTGACCGGCCTTCTCATTCTCGCCCGGCATGAGGCGGACATTGCCGGCGTGCACCTCCTCGATCTGGAAACCGGCGAATACAATGCCCCCTTCGTCAAGCACCTCATGCCGGAAGATTCGTCCGTGTTGGTCAATCTCGCTTTCCGAACAAACGGTTTAATGATCGCCCACGGCAACCCTAAACGGATACGCAGTGTGCGCGACCTGGCGCGTCCGGATATTCGTTTCATCAATCGTCAACGCGGCGCGGGCACGCGCCTTCTCCTTTTTTCCAAGCTGTGTGCGGCGCATGTCGATCCGCATGCCCTCCCCGATTGGGAACGCGAGGTTTCCACGCATGAGGCTGTCGCCGCCGCGGTGGCCACCGGCCATGCCGATGCTGGCCCGGGGTTGGAGGCGGTCGCCGCCGAATGGGACCTCGATTTCATTCAGTTGGGTGAGGAACGCTACGATTTGGCGATGCTGCAAGAGACGTTTGACTCGGGGCGCTTGCAGCCCTTGCTGGAGGCCCTGCAGGGCGCCCCGTTTCGCAGCAAGGGCGCCGAGTTGCGGGGGTATGACCTCAAGCGCAGCGGGAGCGTGGTTGCCCGTATCAAACAATAGGGAGAGGCATGAAGATAGCGCGGGTTACGGATTGGATCCAATTGTGGCGGGAGTTGGTCGAGGCGCAGTCGCCCGAGCCCGAACGCAAGGGCAAGCCGAAAGGGCCGCACATGGCGGCCCAGCGGCGCTGGGCGAAACCGGATTGCACTCTGGATTTTATCGTGTCGCAACTCAAGGCCGCCCCCGACGCCACCGTACTCGACATCGGCGCCGGAACAGGGAGGTGGGCCGTTCTCTTGTCGCCGCACGCCCGTCACATCACGGCGGTCGATTCATCGCCGGCGATGATTGACGCGATGCGGGAAAATCTTGCCGCCGCAGGGGTGAGCAACGTAGAGATCGTCGCGGGATCATGGCCCGACGTCCAGATGACCCCGCACAGCTTTTCGTTCTGTTCCCACGGCATGTACGGCTCTCCCGATCTGCCGGCGTTCATCCGGAGTATGGAGCAAGTGACGCGGCGCACTTGTTTCCTTATTCTGCGCGCGCCCGTCCCGGATGGAATCATGGCCCAGGCCGCCCTGCGGATTTGGGGCCATCCGTACGACAGCCCCAATTTCCAGGTCTGCTACAACGCGCTCCTCCAGATGGGGATTTTCGCGAATGTGCTGATGGCGGACGCCGGACTGTGGAGCCCGTGGAAGAATTCCACTTTGGAGGAGGCCCTGGTCGAAATCAAGCGGCGCTTTGGGCTGGCCGGACCGAGCGAGCACGACGAATTCCTCGCCGACCTGCTGCGCCGCGAATTGACGCTGGAGGACGGGCAGTATGTCTGGCCGCGCAGCGTTCGCTCGGCAATGATCTATTGGAATCCAAACGGATAGGCCGCCGCTCAAGGGAGAGCCAATGCCCGCCCTCAAGATACATCTCGCCTCCTTTTTTTTCTGCCTGGCACTCGCCGCGTGTTCTTCGCCGCCGCGTCCGCTGACCGTATCCGCCGCGGCGAACTTGCAGACTGCGTTCACAGAGATCGGCGCCGCCTTCGAGAAGCAGAACGGGACGCCCGTCACTTTAAATTACGGCGCGACCGGCTCACTGGCGCAGCAAATCATCCAAGGCGCGCCCGTGGATGTCTTCGCTTCGGCAGATGTCGCAACGGTGGACGATCTCGCCAAGCGCGGTTTTATTATCACCGATACCGTTCAGATCTACGCCCGCGGGCAGATCGTCCTCTATACCCGCGCCGATAATCCCATCCCGCTCCAATCTCTTTCCGATCTTGCGAATGCCGACGTCAAGCGCATCGCGATCGCGAATCCCGAAACGGCACCCTACGGCCACGCGGCCCGCCAAGCGCTGCAAAATTCCAAACTCTGGGACGGCCTCCAGCCCAAAATCGTCATTGCCGAAAACATCCAACAAACGCAGCAATATGCCGACAGCGGCAACGTGGACGCGGCGATCACGGCTCGCTCGCTCGCCGTCGGCTCCAAAGGCAAGTGGACGGAAATCCCGCAAGGCTTGTACACGCCGATTGACCAGGCGCTCGGCGTGGTCAAGGGGAGGCCGAACGAGAGCACGGCGCGGGCGTTTGCCGCTTTCGTTACCGGTCCGGCGGGCCGCGCGGTCCTGGTCAAGTACGGCTATGGATTGCCCGCAGTGAATCGATGAATCTATACTTACGTGGTGATCGTGACGCACAACGTTTTTCAGGCCAAGCGGATCGCGCAGCGCGTCGGCCTCATGCTCGGCGGGAAACTCGTCGAGATGGCCGAGACGAAACGGCTCTTCGACGCGCCGACCGACCCGCGCACAATGGCCTTTGTTCGTGGCGAGATGGTCTATTGATTCAACTTCGGCTTGTCCCGCGCCGGTGGCAGCGCGGGAAAGGCATAGCACGCGGGGCCAAGCATTCCCGGCGCCGGCCGTACGGCACAGCCGGACCATACGACTGTCTTTTCGTCTCCTTTCCAGTCCGCCGGGAATGTCTTGCTCTGGCCCAATGAGAGGTGAGTGTGTCGCAGAAAACGAGGATATGGATTGTGGTCGCCGGGCTCGTGGTCGTCGCGGCGGTGCTGGCAGGCGTCGGATTCTTGTCGCAGAATCAGGCGACCCAGGCGCCTGCCACGACTCCCCAGCCGGGGATGATTCACTTGTACGTGAACGGCAGCTTTGCCGCCAATCTCTTACCCGCGGAAATGCAAAAGCTGCCGGCGGCGTCCTTCGTGGATAAGGAACAGGGCAAGACACAAAAGGGTTACTGGCTGAGAGACGTCCTCCAGCTGTACGTCAAGGAGAATGCTCTCTCGCCCTCCACTCAAATCACTTTCACCGGGTCGCGCCAGGGAACCGAAAAGAGCGCCACCGTCACGTGGGCGGAGACGCTCGACCCGGCCAACCATATTCTTTTCAGCCCCTCGAACGACGGTACCTCCGTGAAAATCGCCGCGACGATGGACAAGCTAGCCACGCGCGACAATTGGATCCAGGGGCTCACGCAGATCGGCGTTCAGACGAAATAGAAATGTCCAGTCCAGTCGCGCGCCCACATTATTTTACGACGTTCGAATTGATTCTGCTCACCTTGTTCTCAGCCCTCGTGGTCGTGGACAAGATCGTGTTGCACTTGCCCCTCGACCTGCCCGGACATTCGGGCGTGACCTGGATGGCGATCCTCGTGGTCGCACGCGGGCTCGTGCCCAAGCCCGGCGCTCTGTCGCTCGTCGGACTCTTGAGTGGACTGCTCGCCGCCTTCCTCGGATTGGGCGATCTGGGGGCGATCTACACCGTCTTTTCTTATCTGGCTTCCGGAGTGGGCGTCGATCTGATCGCGCTATTCCTCGGGGGCGTGGATCCCATCGCGGCGGCCGCGTTGGCGGGCATTGTCGGCAATGTGGCCAAGATGCTCGTCAAGACGGGGATGGCGGTCCTGCTCCAAATCCCGGCCGGTTTCGTGGCGCTCGGTTTGCTCTACTCCTTCTTCACAAATACCGTCGCCGGTCTTTTGGGCGGCCTCCTCGGTTGGCTCCTTCTGCGTGCTTTGCGCCGCGCCGGGTTCTTCCTCTATCTCGCCGAAAAGCGTTAACGCCAGAAAAAGACGACTCCCGTGATCGCGAGGGCGGCGAGAAGCAATATCCCATCGGCGGACTGGAGCGCCAGCTGCCGGTAAGGGCGGCGCCGCGGCGAGTCAAAACCGCGCGTATGCGCGGCTTCGGTATAGGTCCACGCCCGCTTGACTGTCAGCACGATCGCGGGCACCCCCAGCGCCACCAACCCACTCAATTGATCTCCGACCCGGCGGAGGCCGCGCACGTCTTGCCACGCGCCGCGGGAACGCTGCGCCTCCAGAATGTTGAGAAATTCCTCCTGCATCAGCGAGATCGAAAGGAAAGCCAGGCTCAGCGAGAAAGCATAGGCGTAGGGCATCCTCAGATGTTCCATGGCCAATCGAAACTCTTCCGGGGTCGTCGTCGCGAAAAAGAGCGTAAAGGCGGAGACGACGAGAACAAAGCGCAGAGTGATGAGGACAGCAAAGGTCAAGCCCACGCCCACCCAGTCGAGGATGAACAGGAGGACCAGGATGAAGGCGATGCGGCGCACCTGGTAGAGCATTTCTTTCGTCAACCGGGCGGCGACGATCCCGACGGCAAAAATGAGCCAGAAGACGGCCAGACGCTCGAGCGGCAGCATGACGGAGAGTGCGACCAGAATGCAGACTCCAAGCTTGACGCGTGGATCGATGCGCCGGAGCGGCGAGTCGGGAACCATGCGGATCAGCCGCCGGTGTTCACCCGTGCCTCGTCTCCGGAAGGGATTCAACGGATTCACGTGAAGGTGACCTCGGTCATCCGATCGGCTCCCAGATCCACTCGGGCACGCGCAGGTGGACGTGCTGCCACAAGCTCGAGTCCCGCAGCAGCATCGACGGCGATCCATTCGCAATGATGCGCCCCTCGTGCAGCACGACCATCTGCGTGGCATAGTGGGCCGCCCAGGCCAGATCGTGCGTCGCCACGACGACGACCCGTCCCGCCTGCGCCAACGCGCTTGCCATATTTCCCAACAGAACTCGGTGACGATCGTCCTGTCCCAGCGTCGGCTCATCCAGCAAAATGCCGTGGCGGGGTTGGTGCATCAACACCATCGCCAGGCAGAGGCGTTTCTTTTCGCCCTCGCTGAGAAGCAGTGGGGACGAGGTTTCATAACGGGCCAACCCCAATTCCCCCAGCAGCCACCGATACAGTTCCTCGTTTGGCTCCTTCACCCGGTAGAGAATCTCCTCACGGATCGTCGGATTAAAGAGCTGCAAATCAGGATTCTGGTAGACGAGTCCCAGGTCCGGTTTGCCGTCGCTCGCCTTGACTTGCCCCGCGTGCCGCTGCAGACCGACCAAAGACCGCAAGAGCGTCGTCTTGCCGGAGCCGTTCACGCCGACGAGTGCGACGATTTGCCCGCTCGACAGCTCCAGACTTAGGCGATCGAGCACACTGTGTTCTCCGAACGTCACAGACAGGTTGTCGACATGCAGGCAAAACTCCCGGGCGGCGGAAAGAGGCGCAGCAGAAGAGTCTTCCTGTACGACATGCGTGGCGGGCGGATTAAGAGCGTGCTCTCGACGTTCGAGGGCGTGCTCCCGAAAGGCGCTCGCATCGCTAAAGTAGTGGGAGCGGTGCTCGCACACGACGACTGCGCGGCCCTGTTGCGCCAACTCGGTCAAATGGCGGACTAGGTCGGTCGCGGCCGTGGTGTCGAGCATCGAGAGCGGCTCGTCGAGGACGAAAAGAGGAGTCTGTCGTGACAGCATCGCGGCGAGCATCACCCGCTGGCCCTCGCCGCCGCTCAGCCGCCGGGGATCCTGGGTTCGAAATCGTTCCAGTCCGAAACGGTTCAGACTCGCTGCAATCCGTTGCCCGATTTCCGCCCGCGGCAACCCCAGATTCTCCATCCCAAAGGCGAGTTCGTCTTCGACGGTGGAGGCCAACATCTGGCCTTGCGTGTTTTGCAGGACCATACCCGCTTTTTCCGAGAGCTGCCAGAGGGGAGTCTCGTGCGTGCGGCAGCCGTCCAACCAAACCGCACCCTCCAGTTGGCCTTTGTAGAGGTGGGGAATCAGTCCGACGAGGCAGCGCGCGAGCGTGGATTTGCCGCACCCGGAGGCGCCGGTGATCAGCAGGCATTCGCCTGCAGAAACGCCGAGCGTCACATCGTGAAAGCTCGGCGTCGATTGACCGTGGTACGTATAGGCCAGAGACTGGACATCGAGAAGGGGGGACATTAGTCCAGTTTGAGGGGCAGCCACACGGACGGATTGTCTTCTTGCGGCTTGACGACGAGGACCGCCTGATTGCCGCGCAGCGCCGGCCGCAGCTTGCCGCCGGTTTCCACCAGACCCGTTTGGAGCGCTGCTCCTTCGGACGTGCGCACCGCGGCAATCCCATGTTCGAGAATTGCTTGCACCGACTGTACGCCCGCCAGTTCACGGGATCGCCCTACGAGGACGAAACGCCCATCCTCGCCGGTGGCCGCAAGGCCAACCCCGGCCAAGGCGCCGATGACGCCGTCTTGCGTGCCGCCCAATCCCCGCAAGACGCAGCCGTTGCGCTCGGCGATTTCGCGCGCTTCTGCCTGCCGGAGCAGCTCGGTCTTGGCCCGGTGCCCGAACGCGATCATCTCGGACGTCAAGGTCCGTGCCACGCACAAGCCGGGGTCGCTGCCGGGTTGAAAATCCGCCAGCATCACGGCCTCGACTTGATCGGCCAACGCGACCAGGTCGACGTTCCCATCCGCCAGTAAATGGACGACGTTGCAGCTATTGTGCGACGTGTACGGCACACGGGGGTCGACCAACAACTGGTGTCGTGTGACACCACGCACCTGATAGCTAACGGAGAGCGAGGCCGCCACCGCGCGCGCCAGGTTGCCCGTTCCTCTCGAAGTCTTGTTATCCGTGTCGTCCAACCCGATATAAATCACAAAGAGCCTCCGCGGTCCCGGTCTTGAATCGGCCACTATATGTATAGACACCTAGTCCCACTATACTCTGAATAGCGTCGTTAGTCAAAAACCTTCCTTCTCTCCCCTCCTGCAACGGTCTTGTAACGCTTGTTCGAGTAGACTTTGTATACCCTATCGCGACGGTGTCTATATATATAGTGGC
>JAMCQI010000008.1:0-18020 GCA_023381515.1 Chloroflexota bacterium
ACGCCGCCCTGCGTTCGGCCCTTGTCTGCCTGACCGCAGGAGTACGAGGAGTGCTCATAGGCCGCAAAACTCAGCCAGCGCAATCGGTGTCCTCCGGCGCGATCCTGAGCCGGTACGGACCGGACATGCCGCGTCGAGGTTTACAGTTCTCGCGCTCAGCCCTGACGCTGACGACCATTCCAGTCTTGCGCAACTCTGCTCGCACGCGGGATGGGGATTTCGATCGGCTTACAACGTCCGGCAGGCATTGAACATGAGTCGCTCGAAGCCGGTGGCGGTCGTGATTTGCGAACGCGAATTACCCGACGGCGACTGGAGGGGCGTCTTCGATGAGCTGCAGCGGTTGCCGGCCGCTCCGCTCCTGATTGTCGTATCACGTCTCGCGGATGAAGCGTTGTGGGCGGAGGTGCTGAACATGGGCGGATACGATGTTCTGCTCAAACCCTTCGATCTGAAGGAACTGATGTGGTCGGTTACGTCAGCGTTCCGCCACTGGGAGTCGCATACACAGGTGAGGTTTGCAGCGACGCCGTGCCCGCCTGCCGCGTGACCTGTCACGACGGCTGGAGGGCTGGATGCACGGGCCGCGAACAGTATTCGTGCGCGAGGCCGTCGTGCCCTCCCCCCAGCTTTGGACGTATCGAGTTATCTGCCTGCCCACCACTTCATGAGCAGATGTGAGGTTTTCGCTGCCACCCCCACCGTAGCGTCCGATAAAATCGACGCGCCGGTAGCGCGGTAGCTTGCCGCTGCGCTCAGACACTCCCGTGGCTCGGCGCCGCTGGACGGAGGCCCCTCCAGGGGGGTGACATCCGATGTCTACGCCGTGTGGGTCCACTGGCACCAGCCGTTCCCGCGCTCGCTTGAGTAGTCGCATGTGATTGCGCCTTCGTATGGCTGAACGGTTAACCACAATATCGGCGTGTGGTCGTTTAGGCCGCCCGCCGTGAGCTCAACAATGCCGGTCGTCGTCTCCAGTCGGCAATGCGCAGGCTCCGGTTCCGCAGCCGGCTTGTCACGTTCATGAGCCAAAGCCGTTTTGGCAGGCGCGCGGCGAACCGCGGATCCGTAGCCTCCTGGATAGTGACCAGCAGGCGGTCGTCGGTTGCCGCGTCAATGATAGTTGCGAAGAAGACAACACCCCCGGTCTCGAATACAATCGGCGTTCCGGCAGTCAGCCGTAGGTATTCCGATATTGCGCGAGGAACAGTCATGGCAGACCTCCTTCAACGCCGCCAAGCGGAGGCTCAAGTCTTACTGAAACCTTCGTAGCGCGCGTCTGCCCCTTACAACGGCACACGACATTCCAAACCGGAAGTCGCCACGTTTGTGCACACTGCAGCTGCCCGCTAATCCAGCCGTACAACGACTGGCCCAATTAGGACGGCTGAGGTCGCCGACCGGTCCGTTTCAGGCACCGCAGCGACCGATTGGCCCTCGGACGGAGATAGGGAAGCCGCGATCCTCCAAGCCACTCGCCAGAGCTGCTCTGAAGAGATGGATCGCAGATGGAAACACCATCCATATCTTCCGGCGTCGCGCACTCTTCGGCGGGGGTTGGAAGTGGGGCCACCCGTCGTCAGCCCCCGCGTTCACGGCCGAGCTTCGTAGACGATATTGAAAGGCGTCTCGGTCGCCTGGCTGAAACGCGTTAAGTTAAACCAGCCTCGGTCACGACCTGGCGTATTCGCGGTTCACCCGCTTGCGCGCCCAGACAGAGCCCGACTTGCTGGGCTCGTGATGCAGGCGTGCAGATCATCGTCGATGCCGCAAAAAACACGCGTCTATGGATTGGGGTTCTTTTCCAGGTCGTGGTGAGCGAACGGCTCGACGATCATCCAGGAGCCATCAGGCTTGAGCATTTACAGCCATGGCGAGCCGCGCCCACAGGGTCTCCCATGTCATGCAGGCAATCGAAAAATGCGACGAAATCGTACTGAGCGCGTGGAAATCCTTCGCCGTGGCGACTTCGAACTTCGCATTCGTAACGCCCGCGCGCGCCGCGGCCCGTCGCGCCCAGCCGATGGGCGGCCCGTGGTAATCGAAGCCGACGAACTGCGAAATCGGGTATGCCTGCGCCATCAGGATCGTCGATGCGCCGTGCGCGCCACCGACATCGGCGACTTGCGAGCCCGGCGCAGTTTCTCCTCCACACCGTCCAGCGCCGGAATCCACGAGCCAACCAAGTTGGCGGCGTAGTTCGGTCGAAAAAAGCCGCTCGGTGCAGATGGCCTTGCGAGTCGGCAGGATTGGCAATGAGCGTGCCGATGGGAAGTTGGACACGAACTGGAAGCCCTGGAGACCGCTCCGTGAAGCGGCCGAAGGATAGACAAATGCCCTATTTGCCAAGTGACGACTGTAGGAGGGATTCGAATCCGGGCGGCTCCGGTCTCGGGGCATATGGCGATGAGGCGTCCCATGGAAGTGCGGCCCACTCTCCAGCATTTGAGAAGTGGCTCAACAATTATCGAAAGCAGCTGGACAAGGTGCTACGGGGCGAAAGAGGGGAAGAGATCAGCGAGCATGAGGTTCTTTTCCCTCGCGAGAGTCGCTCGGAGCAAGCTCCCGGCGGGATGTAATGAGATGAGACCAGCCTATGCGCTTGCCGAGTATTGTGCGGCATCGCCCGACCCCGACGGCGGAAACCTGCCGTTGCCCGGACGCGCCAAGGTGCAGGATCTGACTGCTTTTCATGAAATCGTTGAACGGCTACAGGGTAAGATCTTTTCGGTCTCATATGCGCTGCTTGGAAGCGTTCCGGAAGCCGACGCGACGGCGCAGAAAGTCTTCGTGCGTCTGTATCGAACGGCTCGACCTGTCGCTCGGCCGGACCTGATTCAGTACGCATACCGCCTTGCTATCGACCAGTGCCTGATCGAGCTCAGACTGCGGCACGCACGAAGATTCTTCGCTTGGTTTACGAGCTCAGCGGCAGTTCCGGATCGCGGTGGATTGGCACCGATCGATGAGTGCCGGGAACGAGATCTAGCGCTCCGTTATCTTGCCATGCTTCCTCGAAGAGAACGTGCCCTGCTCGTGTTGAGAGAAGTGGCCGGCCAGCCGGTCGAGGGTATCGCGCAGATCATGGACATGAAGCCGGGCGCAGTCCGGAAGCACCTCTTCTCGGCGCGACGAAGGCTCCTGAGAATTGTTCCGGCGGTAAACCAGCAAGCGAGGTTGTCATAAAGGGGTGCTGGCCGTCCCATGCAACTGATGGTCGGACCGGGGTTGTGGCGGGAGCTGTTGGCAGGTTACTCGATCTTATCCATGCGCGCAGCGACCGTGCATGTCCCGACCTATAAGAGTTGGCTCAGCCCTCCCTGGCGCAAACCGGGCAGCATTAGGCCGCATTGGCCGAAATCGGCCAACAACGCGGCCGGCGGCGTTCCGAGATCATCCGGTTCGTGTCGAAGATACGGCATTGTTGATCCGCGCGGGGCCACATCAGCGAGCAATTGTTGCGAGTTGGAAGGGAAGTTGCAATCGAGGTGGCTTTTATACTCCGCGTACGCCGCACACAGTGCGGCCAGGAAAACAGGGGAGGACCGAACGAGTCATGTCATTATTCTCGAGGTTGCGCCATGTCGTTGTGGCTACGAGTGTGGCCGTGCCCGTCTGGGTCATTGGCATTAACCAGCTCGGCGTCATTGCGCGTGGCGAGCCTTCCTGGGCGCGCAAGTACAAGGCCGATTGTACGCTTTGCCATACTGTGTACCCGCGTCTGAATCGCACTGGCTACGAATTCAAGCGCCTGGGCTATCGGCTGCCGCGGGAGGTCCAAGCGGTCTCACATCAGCCATACGTCGTGAAAAAGGAGTACCAGCCCCAGCCAGAGACCGCCGAGTCGGGGGCGGGGCGGGCGGTCGTCGAAAAGCTGACCTGCGCGAGCTGCCATTCGATCGGCGGGAAGGGCGGACAGATAGGTCCGCCGCTGGATGGGGTCGGTGGGCGGCGCAGCCCGGAGTTTCTGAAGGATCATATTACGAACCCGGAAGAGCACGCCAAGCAGTTTCCCGAACTCCACGAGAACAAGCCGAACCGCATGCCGCATCCGAATGCTACGGCGGAAGAAATCAACCAAATGGTGGCCTTTCTTCTGACTTTGCCGGAGCCTGCGGGTGGGTTCTTGGTCCGCCCGCACGAGCACGGTCCTCTGCCCGATTCCGCCCCACCTGCGAACTTCGTCCCGGCGCCGGCCAGCGAGGCGAGCCGCGCAGGAGAGAAGCTCTACCTGGACATGGGCTGCGCAGCCTGCCATTCGATCGGAAGCTCTGGTGGCGAGTTTGGCCCCAAACTCGACGGCATCGGCGCCCGCCGGAACCGCCCATTCATCGCTGCCCACATAACAAATCCTCAGCTTCACAGCCAGCGGTTTCCGAACGAACACACCGGCGAGGCCACGATGCCGCCCACAAACGCCGCGCCCGATCAGATTCAGCAGATCACGGAATACCTGATGACATTGGCGGCCACGTCGCAGGCCGGCTCTGAAATACCAAAGAACCGAATCCAGGACTACCTTGCGGTGTCCTATATCCCGAGTATGGAAATTGAGCAAGGGGGTGGGGAGACCAAAACGACCTTCGAAAAGCGTGATCTGATTATTTACGCAGCGGGGCCAGTCGGGCGATATTTCTCGTTCTTCGTGCAACCCACGCCTGCAAGTGAAGAAAAGGGCTTCGGCGGAAAGTTCGAGATGGCTCAGGGGCTGTTCAATTATGGCGGCACGCGCAACTTCCTCCAGGTTCGTTTCGGCCAGATGTTCAATCTGCGCAACGCCGGATTCGGCGGCACAGACCGCGGTCTCACTGAGACGCTCCCGTTCATTTTTCAACCTGCTAATGGCTTCAGCCCAGCCGGGCTGGGGCGGGGTGCATCGGTTGAGTACACACTTCACGGGACGAGTACGTTTAAGGTCTTCAGCAATGTCAACGAAGTGCCGGAACTAGAGGCCGAGAGTGAGGGCGATGAAAGCGTCCCAGAGCTCAAACGATCGCGCACGTATGGCGCGGTGTGGGAGCAGGTGATCGGCAGCAAAGGATTGAGCGGCTTTTCAGTGGAATTCGCCGGCGGCCGGACTCCCGTCCTGTTCGGCGACAGCCAGCAGAGCCAGTTGCGGTTCCAGCGTTACACGGTCGTCGCGAACAAGAGCATTCTCGACAAGAAGAACGCCGAACGGGTCAACGCGATTTTCGGGTACTCGCTGTTGCGCGATAACCGCGTGCTCGGTGTAGAGACCGACGGCCGGAGCCATGGTCAAGGCTATTTCGCGGAGATCGACGCGGTTCCCATCGTTGGGCATCTCGGGTGTTACGGGCGCTTCGATCAGATTCGCGAGACATCCCTCCTGAGCGGAAATACGATTCGCGGCGGGACTGTTGGAGTCATCTACGATCCTGTACGATACGCGCGCGTGCTCTTTGAATACCAGCACATAGGCAAGCTTGAAATCCCGAACCGGTACACGATTGGCCTGCAATTCAACTTTTGAGGGACGGAATGGATGCATCGATTCAGGACAATGGACGGCGCACTTGGATCAAGGCGTTGCTGGGCACCGGCTTCGCCAGCTCGATTATCTCGTTCTTGTACCCGGCGGTCCGCTTCATGTTGCCGCCGCCGGTGGCCGAATCGTCAGCGAATGAAGTGCCGGCGGGAAAGATAACGGACCTCAAGCCTAATAGCGGCCGGATCTTCAAATTCGGGAGCCGTCCAGGCCTTCTGATTCGCACCGAAAGCGGCGAATGGAGGGCCTTTTCGGCCGTCTGCACGCACCTCAACTGCACCGTGCAATACCGGCCGGACACCCAACAGATCTGGTGCGCCTGCCACAACGGGCTGTACGACTTGAACGGCAAGGTGATCGGCGGGCCGCCGCCCAGGCCGCTGGAACAATACGCCGTGAACATTCGGAACGACGAGGTCGTAGTGTCCCGGCGAACATAGGAGTTCGAAACGATCATGCTCAGCCGTTGGAAACTGTGGCTCGATGAGCGTCTCGGGATGGATTCGATCCGGGAGTTCATGGCCCATAAGCGGGTACCTGTGCACTCGGGGACGATCTGGTACTACTTCGGGGGCATCACGCTCTTCCTGTTCGTCATCCAAGTACTCACTGGCGTTCTGCTCCTGCTGTACTATCGGCCGACGGCAACCGAGGCGTACGAGAGCGTTCAGTTCATCATGACCCGGGTCCGCTTCGGCTGGCTGGTGCGTTCGATTCACAGTTGGTCAGCGAACCTGATGATCCTGTCCGCGATGATCCATATGTTCAGCACGTTTTTTCTGCGGGCGTACCGGCGGCCGCGAGAACTGACCTGGCTCAGCGGGATGATCTTGCTCTTCCTTGCCCTGGGTTTCGGCTTCAGCGGTTATCTGCTGCCGTGGAATACACTGGCGTTTTTCGCTACGAAGGTCGGCACCGAGATGGCAGGCGCCGTACCGGGCATCGGTCCCTTTGTGCTGGAATTCTTACGGGGCGGAGCGGACGTGACCGGTGCCACGCTGACGCGCTTCTTCGGCTTTCACGTAGCCGTTTTGCCAGGGCTCACGACGCTGCTGCTGCTTTTTCATCTGGCGTTGGTACAGAAGTGGGGCATCAGTTCTCCCAAGAATGACGCACGCACCATGCCATTCTTCCCGAATTTTGCCGTCCGCGAACTGATGGCCTGGTACGGCGCGTTAGCCGTCCTGGGCGCGCTGGCGGCGCTGTTTCCGTGGGAACTCGGCGAGAAGGCCGACCCATTTGCGCCGGCCCCGGCGGGCATCCGGCCCGAGTGGTACTTCCTCTCGGTCTTCTACAGCCTGAAACTGATTCCGAGTAAGATTTGGATCGTCGAGGGGGAACTGGTCGGCATATTGGGCCTGACTGCCGGGATTCTGACATGGATGCTGGTTCCGTTCTGGGGGCAGCGTCTCGAGCGGAGCGGAAAGACCGTGGTTTTGCACGGCATTGGCATAGCTCTGATTTCGTACGTCATAACGTTTTCGATGCTGGGGTACTGGAAATGAGACAGATGGTAATATCCGCGTTTCTGCTGGCTCTCGCCCCGGCCGCGCTTGCACAGACGCCGCATTCGGAGCCGAAGAAGGATAGCTGCGTAACCTGCCACTCCGCGCTGGAAGGCGAGTTCGGCCGTCCCGCCCAATTGTTTGAGGCTGACATCCACAAGAAACACGGGTTCTCCTGCGCGAGCTGCCATGGGGGCGACCCGGCAAGCGACGAGATGGAAACCGCGATGGATCCCAGGCGGGGCTTCGTCGGCAAGATCCCGCCTACGAAGGTGCCCGAGATGTGCGCCCGCTGTCACAGTGACGCGGCGCTAATTCATCAGTTCAAGCCGCAGCAGCGCGTGGATCAGCTGGCACAGTACAAGACGAGCATCCATGGAAAACGGCTGGCCACCGGCGATGTTCGAGTTGCCACCTGTATCGATTGCCATAGCGTGCACGATATCCGCGAGGTCAACGACGCATTGGCACCCGTGCATCCGCTGAAGGTCCCCGGGACTTGTGCCCGGTGCCATGCAGATCCGGAGCACATGAAGGGTTACAAAATCCCGACCGACCAGTTCGAGCGCTACCGAGGGAGCGTCCATTGGGACGCGCTGTCCAAACGCGGCGATCTGTCAGCGCCCAATTGCGCCACCTGCCACGGAAATCACGGCGCCACGCCGCCCGGCGTCGCGAGCGTCGGCAACGTCTGTGGCACCTGTCATGTCGTCTTTCAGAACCTCTTCGACCAGAGCCCGCACAAGTCGGCTTTCGAAGCCATGAATCTGGCCGCGTGCGTGGAATGTCACAGCAACCACGGTATCGTTCCCCCGAAACCGGAGATGCTTGGAGTAGCGAGTGGAGCGGTTTGTGTTAGGTGCCATGCGAGCGGAGATCCGGGTTACGTCGCCGCGGCTGCCATGAAACGGGACATCGACCAATTGCGTGCCGCGATGACCAGCTCGGAGAAGATGCTCAAGCAAGCCGAAAGCTCCGGGATGGAAGTATCGGAAGGCAGGCTTCAACTCACGGCCGCCAACGAAGAATGGATCAAGGCAAGAGTCCAGGTGCATGACTTTCGGCCGGAAGCCGTCAATGCGGCTGTGAAAACCGGCCTGGAGGCGGCGCACAAAGGCTACCAAACCGGGCTCGCCGCACTCAAGGAGCGGGACGTGCGCAGAAAAGGCCTCGCAGTGTCGCTTATCAGCATCGCGTTGGTCATCGCCGGGCTGTGGCTCAGCGCACGGTACCTGGACAGCCGGAATCAAGAATCCGCCGGCAAAGCGTGATACCTCCGCGCTTCATCGACCCCAAGGCTGTCCCTACGCCATTCGCAAATCGACCTGCCGATTCGTTGCATGTCGCGTTGCTGTGCCGAGGTCAGTGTGACTTAAACCATAACTTTGCCGCGAATAAACCATAACCTTGCCGCCTGATCATCCCGACCAGAGATACGTCAGCAACTCCCTTGCTCGCATTTCGCGTTCAAGGGTTTGTCGGCCGGCATTGGGGAATAATGCTGCCGGAAGTGGAAATGCGGATCGTAGTCGTGCCGCGCGTGCATGCCTCTGTCGACCGGACATTGACGTCGGGCCCCCGATTCCCGGTAGTCGGCTTGCTACGGATTGTTGACTCGGTAAACACGCCGTCTATCGTTGCCTATCCACGTTCCCGGCTTGGCGGCCTACTTGCCGGGCTCGTGGACTTCAGAATCCGCAGCACTGAGAGTATTGTGTTCCAGCTGCGCGTTGTCGCTGGCGTCCCAAAGAGCCTGTCGATCTGGCCGAGAGAACCGATTGTCTTCATGTGGCGGCGGTACACCCCATACACGAGACGATTCTTCGAGCCAATGATTCGCACAAGCCACTCCCCACCTTCGGGAAGAGCAATCGGAAGAGAAACTCTGCGGCGTCCGGCCTCCGACAGGACGCAAACAAATTGAACAACATCTGTGCGCGGTGGCTCAGTTCCAAACGGATTGTCCATCTCTAGTCGAATCAGATCACTGCCGTCGCAGAAAGCGATTGTTGCTTCAAACGGCAGCTTCCGGCGCAATTCGGCAAGGAACTTTGCGCGCAACCCGGGTTTGCGAACGACAAGCGTGCCTGCGGCACCCACATTCTCGGCATCGTAGATGCCCAGTTCCTTGGCGAGAACGCTCGGACGAAAAGCCCTGTGTCCTCCAACGTTGATACCCCGGAAGAAAACGACCAAAGCCATACTGGCCATTGTCGCAGCACCGAAGTATCGAGGAGAAGCGGAAGCGGTTGGGCCTGACGACAGATAACATGTAATCCCCCAAGAAGTTAGTTTAGGAACCGTTGAACGTCCTGCGCTTCGCCCACGCACTAAAGGACCCCAAGGCAGTCGGTGATCCGAAATAAACCATATCTTTGCCGGAAATAAACCATAACCTTGCCGCGGGCGGCCGTCACTGTACCCATAGGTTTGCAAAGTTGGAAGCATGCCTTTGCTCAAACGTCGGCGAGTGCTTTGGCGATTGCTGGTCTGCATCGATCCGAATGCCCAGCACGTGCGATGTCTCGGTGCTCCGGTAGCGAATCCGCCCGGAGAAACGGATTCCGAAAGCCTCCCAGTCTTGAAACATACGGCCTCCTCCTTTCACCCCGGCTCCGGAGCCGGTCTCTCGGCTGCAATCTGCTCCAACACCGGTAGTGCTGCATCAATTGACCCGGCACCTCGAGCCGGCCGCTCGAAGAGTAACGAAACCATTTCAAATCCGGTTGACCACTGCTTTGCCGAAGAAGTGGTTGTTCGTAACCACGTACAAATCCTGGTCTGCCGGGAAACGATTCTCGCCCGCGCAACCCGGCTCGAATTCGTCCAGCGAGTATAGGTAATTGTTTATTCGAAGCAGCGATTCATCGTGTGGAACGGGCCGAGGCCCACGCCAATTCCCGTAAGTATGCAGGGGCCCGCTTTTCATAAATCCGATCCAAGTTGAATCACTCACTAGCAAGAGCCATAAACTTCGTGCGCGGCGAAGCAAGGATCTGCCGCCTCTCTTTAGCCCAAGTGCCGCCGATCAGGTTCCAGATTGCGCGGATGACCCCCGAGGCACTGGCCCGCTGCTCGAACGGGGCTCGGAGTTCCCGCCATGCTCCCTGCCATGCGTATTCGGCCGTCGATCGACCAACCGCCTATCGTGCCCTGCATACGCGAATACCTGCCCCAGGAACTGCAGCTCATAAGCGAGGCACCCAGGGACGCCCGAAACCAGCGATGCCAGCCGTGCGTCTGCTGGGGTTATGCAACCGACTCGCCGCCAGCTAATTTTATCGGTAGGTCTGGGCGCGCGCATCGCCGCTCAAGAACCCGTCTTCCGAGCGGACAGCAGGCTTGTTCTTCTGGATGTTCAGGTCCTGGAGCGGGATGGCGGCAAGCCCATCGCCACGCTGGTACGCCAGGATTTCGAAATTGACGACGAGGGGCGCGCGCGGGAGATTCGGCTTTTTGAATTTGGATCAACGCCTCTTGACCTCGTCCTGCTGGTCGATATCGGTGGCAGCATGATCGAGGCCTCACGGGCAATGGCGCAGACGCTCGGCTGGGCCGTGCAGGAGTTGCGCCCAGGGGATCGTGTCGCAGTCGCCACCTTCTCGGGCAAAGTCACCGTCGTCCTTCCTTTCTCCCCTCCCACGAACAAGATTCAGCAGGCGACGCAACAAGCCGTCCAGCATATTTCGAGGGTGGAGCCGGGAACCCATCTTTTCGACGCCCTGGCCGAAGGTGCCCGGCTGTTCCAGGCCGAAGGACCGGTTCCATCTCCACGCAGACGCGCCCTGCTCGCCGTAACCGACGATAAGGAATCCGGCTCAAAGATGAAAATTGGGCCACTGATTGCCGCGCTGCTTAAGGCCGATGCGGCAGTCAACGCCGTTATCATCAACACACGCGATCCGCAGGGCGGCCGGCGGATTGCGCGGATTGGGTTGCCAATTCCCGGCGTGCCTCCCATCACCGACGACCGCAGGCTGCCGGGGCCAAAACAGGTCTACCATTCCATGGAGCGTGTCGTGAATGAGACTGGCGGCGAGATGACAAGGCGCAATGAGCGAGAGGATTTTCTGGCAGAAATGTTCGCCCGCATCCGGGCGCGCTACCTGCTGGGTTTCTATTCCGACACACTGGCGACTCCTGGCAGCTTCCGTCGGGTCACCCTACGTCTTTCGCAGGAAAGAGCGAAGCAATATCCTTCCGCAGTGATGCGCGCGCGTAGCGGCTACTATTTCCTCTGATCAAAATCAATTAATCGCCATCGCACCGGCCGTGGCCGTTCTGCTTGTCCTGGTTATCCAGCAGCCGCAGCGCGGTAATCAGCAGCGACGTGCCGGCGAATGTCCGCGGGTCCACGCCTGTCCGCTTCTTGATCTGGTTGAGCCTGAAATACACCGTGTTCGTATGGACCCGCAGCTTTCCGGCCGTTTCCTTGACGTTGAGACTACATTGCGCAAAGGCGCGGATAGTGTCGAGCAGGTCACGCTCGTTTCCGGAGGCGTGCGACTCCCGAACCCAACTGGGAATCAGCCGGAGCACGGCTCGATCCGCGCGATGCGCAAGGGCTTCATTGAGCTCAATCTCCGAAAAGCCTACCAGCGCGCGGCCAGGGCTTGTCAGATCCAGAGCGATGCGGGCTTCGCTGAGGGCCTCCGGCAGACGCGCGATCTCAGCCTTGTCCAGTCCCGTGCCGACGAAAGCGCCCGGCGCGCCCCGTTTTCCGGCCCCGCTGCGGCCCAGGTATTTGCAGAGCCGCGCCGCGGTATCGGCGTCGCTGTTAGCGATCACCACGACTTCACCGTTGCGCAGGCCGGCCAGCTTGCCGAAGACCGAGGAAGGCAGCACCTGCTGAAGGAGACGGACGAATGAGCGCCGCGAAACTTCCGCGTCCACCTGCTTGCTGTCCGGCGCTAACGGGCGTATCAGCGCAACCGTCACTTTCTTTGCCGGACGAATGCCGCAGAGTGTCAGCAGATGGCGGCCCTCGGCGCTCGTAGGTTCGGTTCCATTCAGCAGATCCTCAATCACGGCGGCGTGCACCTGCGAATTCTGTGCGACGATCCGGGCTTCCTCGGCGCTATGTGCTTCCTCCAGCATCGCGCCGACCGCCTCGAACAGCTCGATCCAGAAATCCGAAAGTATCGCCAGCGCCTCCAGCGCCACTTTTCGTTTGCGGTGCTGCGTGAGTTGCTCCCGCGTAATACCCCAGTACGTCTTGTGCGCGAGGCGGTAGGCGTGCAGCGAGGCCACGAGCGGCACTTGGTGGCGCGCCCGCCACTCCGCATGCTTGCGCACGAAGGTGAACGGATCGGAGCCTTTGAGCCGGCCGGCGCCGATCGCCACAATGGTGGCCAGCAACTCTCCGCAGTGGCTCTTGGACTCCACCGTGAACTCATCATCCACGGCATTGCGGTATTCAGGGCTCTCTTTGCGCAGGAGGTCGAACGTGCGCCGCCAGATTTCCGGGGCGCGGCCTTCGAGGCTCGCGACCACTTCCGCCGCCAGCGGGGAATCCCGAATCCGCTCACTCCAGGCGAGATATCCCTGGTAATTCGACATCACCGTCATTGTGAAGGTTCACAATAGAAACGTCAAATGAATGTTGATCTTAGCAATTGATTCGCGCCGAAGAGCAATGCCACAATCGACAGGAATAGCTTTCAGGAGGCGTCTGCCGCGCGGCTCGCGGCGCGAGTCCGGGCACGCGAGACTGCGGTAATCCGGGAACATCCGAACGTGTCGCGCTCTTCAATCATTCACGTCAGAGGATTCGCACATGAAGCTAAACGACAGAGTGGCCGTGATCACCGGAGGCAATAGCGGGATCGGGCTTGCCACGGCGCGGGAATTCAAGGCCAACGGCGCGACGGTGGTCATATTCGGGCGTGACCGGAAGACCCTTGATGAAGCGGCGGCGGGCCTGGGCAACGGCGCTCTTGCGGTCCAGGGCGATGTTCGCAATCTCGGCGACCTCGACCAGCTTTTTGCTGAGACGGAAAGGACATTCGGCAAGATCGACGTGCTCGTGGCCAATGCCGGTATCGCGAAATTCGCGCCGATCCAGGCGATGCCCGAATCATTGTTCGATGAGCTGAGCGACGTCATGTTCAAGGGCGTCGTTTTCACCGTGCAGAAGGCGCTTCCCCACATGCGCGATGGGGCCTCGGTCATACTGGTGAGTTCCGCCGACGCCGATAAACAAGGACGCGTCGGCACTTCGGTCTATACAGCCGCCAAGGCCGCCGTGCGTGCGCTGGCGCGCTCCATGTCCGTCGAGTTACTCGCGCGCCGCATCCGCGTCAATGTCCTCGGCCCCGGAATGACCGATACGCCCATCATTTCGCGCGAGGGCGGCATTCCGGGCACGACGCCCGAGGAACTGGCGGCAATCATCACGCGCGGCATTCCTCTGAAGCGCCGGGGCAAACCGGAGGAAATGGCCAAAGGCATGCTATTCCTGGCCTGCGACGATTCCAGCTACTGCCTCGGCGTGGAACTTATGTGCGACGGCGGCCTTACACAGCTCGTAAATCCCAGCTAATCATCAGGAGAATTCAATGCCGGACCTCAAACATCAGGCGCCAATCGACGCCTCACCCGAGAAAGTCTACGCTGCCGTCGCCACCCAGAACGGCATGCGCCATTGGTGGACCGCCGACACGAAGATGGACGAGAAGGTGGGCGGGAAGGCCGAGTTTGGTTTCGACAAGCGCGGTATGGTGTTCCGCATGGACATCACGAAGCTTGACGCGGGAAAACAGGTCGTCATGCAATGCCACGGAGACCATCCGGAATGGGCCGGCACAACCCTTACCTGGACGATTGAGCAGCAGGACGGAAAAGCTATGCTCCGGCTCAATCACAGCGCCTGGAAGGAGGTCACCGATTTCTGCGCGAGCTGCAATTCCATGTGGGGAAATCTCATGTACCGGCTCAAAGCCTATGTCGAAGGCAAGAATCCCGGCCCGCAATGGACTGAGTGATACAGCTCGTCCCCACAATGATTCTCAACCAGAAAGGAGTCTCAGTTGGCAGATGTAATCGTTATCGCCACCGCCCGGTCGCAACCCGGTAAGGAGAAACAGCTTGAGCGCGCCCTACGCGAGGTAGCTCATCCCACCCGGCAGCAGCCCGGCTGTGTGAGGTTCAGCCTATACCGCTCCGAGGACGATCCCGGGGTCATCGTTGGCGTCGAGCGCTGGGCTTCGAAAGCGGATCATGATCGGCATCTGCAGGGCACCCATTTCCAGAGGCTGGCGGCCGCCATGGCCAATATCATTGCAAGTCCACCGCAGATTCTCTGGTACGAGATCATTGAAGAGGTTTAGGAGCCAGCTACTCATATGCAGGACACCACCATCGAGAATCACAAAGTAGTTAGCCTCAAAGAATGGCTCGAGGCGCGCAAGAAGCTGCTCGTGAAGGAAAAGGAATTCACGCGCATGCAGGACGAGCTAAACCAGGAGCGCCGCAATCTGCCCTGGGTGAAGGTGACCAAGAATTATGTCTTCGAAGGTCCGAACGGCGAGGAGACTCTCGGCGACCTATTCGAAGGGCGCAGCCAGCTCATCATCTACCACTTCATGTTCGGCCCCAACGACAAGGCCGGTTGCCCGCACTGCTCGTTAAGGGCCGACGGGTTCAACGGCGTCAATATTCACCTCAAACAGCGCGATGTCACCATGATCGCAGTATCGCGCGCGCCCTACGAGAAGCTGGCGGCCTACAAGCACCGCATGGGATGGGGCTTCAAGTGGGTGTCGTCGGGGAATACGGACTTCAATTTTGATTACCACTTCTCTTTTACGGCCGAAGAGTTGAAGGCCGGAACAGCCTTCTTCAACTACACCATCCAAAACCCGGGACCGCCGGACCGAGAGGGCCACAGCGTCTTCTACCGGGACCAGCAGCGCGACGTCTTTCACACCTATTCCTGCTATGTGCGCGGGAATGAGCTGTTCAACATCCACTATCACTACCTCGATATCGTTCCCAAAGGCCGCGACGAGAATGGCCGGGGGCCGTTCTGGGTCTGCCGCCACGACGAATACAAGACCGATCCGTCCGGCGGTGGAACGCAACGCTAATGGCTGCATATCTGATTGGACAGGTCATCGTTCACGACATGGAGCGGTTTGCGCCCTACGTCGAACGCACCAGCGCACTGATCGCCCGATATGGCGGGGAGGTGCTGGACGTGGTTCAAGCCGTGGAGGCGGTCGAGGGAGAGTGGCCGGTAGGAGCGCTCACGGCGCTGGTGCGGTTTCCCGATGAGAAATCGCTGCGGGCGTTCTGGAACAGCCCCGAAAACCAGGCCATGAAGGATCTGCGCCACGCCACCGCCACCAGCAACGTGGCGCTCTGCCGCTCGCTGCCACAGCCCGGCGAGACGGCCGGGAACACGCCGGCGCCCTGACCTCGTGAGCCAACCTGCGACTCACATCATCGAACGTACCATCAAAGCCATTCAGCCTGTGGATCGAGGCTGGCTCAGGCTCGCCAACCAACGGCAGTCGCAGCTCACCAAGCCCGCTGGCAGTCTTGGGGAACTCGAAACCATTGCCAACCGCTGCGCCGCGATTTTCGCGTCAATTCCGTTTAGCGTGGACAAACCCCGGCTCGTGGTCTTTGCCGCGGATCACGGTGTCTGCGAGGAAGGGGTGAGCGCATTCCCGCAATCCGTTACCGCGGCAATGGTGAGGAACTTTGTGCGTGGGGGCGCTGCCATCAATTGCCTCGCTCGCGTTTGCGGAGCCGACCTGACGATAGTCGATGTCGGAGTCGTGTCGCCGCCTTCTGAAAACGGTCCCCTCACTATCCGCCGGATTGCTTCAGGTACGCGCAACTTCTGCTTTGCTCGTTGGGATGGCGTACCGATGAAGGAAAATGGCAATCCGGACCTGACCATCACGCGGCTCTGGCTAATCCGCCACGGCGAGCCGCTCGCCACGATACGAGGCCGCTGCTACGGCCGGCTGGACGCCTCCTTGTCGGAGGCTGGTCAGGCCCAGATGCAACAAACGGCGAATGCGCTACGCAATGAGCCTTTCGCGGCCATCTATGCCAGCCCGCGCATTCGGACGCGGGAGAGCGCGGAGATCGTAAGCTGCCATCGCGGCATTCACGTGCAAGTCCATGACGAACTGAGCGAAATCGACTTCGGGGAATTCGAGGGCCGATCCCACGAGGAAATCGAGCAATGGTATCCGGAAAACTTATTGGCGGTGGATGCAGCACCCGACAGAAGTGAAATTTCCCGGGGGAGAGAGTTTTGTGGCGATGCAAGCGAGGGTGCTGAAGGCCACTCAGGAATTGACCACGATACACGAAGGCGAGAGCATTGCCATCGTAACCCAAGGCGGCGTCAACCGCATCATTCTAGCGGACGCCCTGGGCATGCCCGCAACTCACATGTTCCGCATCGGACAAGGGTATGCCGCCAGGAACCTAATCCGATACATCGCGGACTATCCGGCGGTCGAAATTGTCAACCAAACGCCCGAGGTGCTGTGTAGCGAAAACTCGAAAGCCCCACGTAGAGAATGCCTGAACTGCGCCGAAAAGAAAGGCCTCGCCCAGATCGCGGAGCTGCTGCGGAAATGGCAGAAAAGCCCATACAATCGCTTGACAAGAAAACTTGTCAATGATTCAATAGCATATCGATGTTGGCAGTAGAAGTCATTGACGATCCCGTGGCGGCGGCCGTAGCACTCGATCCAGTCCGGAGCCGCCTGCTTTCCGAGCTGGCGGAACCGGCCTCGGCCGCCACACTCGCCAACAGACTCGGTATTCCGCGGCAGAAGATCAACTATCACCTACGCGCGCTCGAATCGCACGATCTGGTGCGCGTCGCCGAGAAGCGCCAGTGGGGCGGACTCACCGAACGTAGGATGGTAGCGAGTGCCGCCTCTTACCTGGTCTCCCCAGGCGCGATGGGCCCAGCCGCGGCCGATCCCGGCCGCAACCCCGACCGCCTGTCGGTCAGCTACTTGATCGCGCTGGCAGCGCGAATCATCCGCGAGGTGAAGGCGCTACGGTTGCGATCGGCCGAAGCCGAAAAACGACTCCCGACGCTCTCGGTTGACACCGTGATTCGTTTCCGGTCCGCGGCCGACCGTGCCGAATTCAGACAAGAACTGACCCACGCAATAACGCATCTGGCCGCAAAGTATCACGACGAACAGGCGCCGGGCGGCCGGCCGCACCGATTGGTTGCTGTGGCCTATCCGATGCCGCCAAATACGAATTCCAAGGAGCAATCATGAGCGTGAAAAAGGAAGCAAATGGACGCCGTTCGGTCTCGGTTGAGGTCGAAGTTCCCGGCACTCCCGAAGAGGTTTGGGACGCGATCGCGACCGGCCCCGGCATTTCGAAGTGGTTCGTGCCGGCCCAGGTAGAGCCGCGTGCGGGCGGCAAAATGGTCCTGAACTTCGGACCCGGCATGGATTCCGTCTCCGAAATCACCGCCTGGGATGCGCCACACCGCTTCAGTGCGACCAGCGATGGACTGGGACCGAACGCGCCGGAGATGGCAACCGAGTGGACGGTCGAAGCGCGCGCCGGTGGCACGTGCATTGTGCGCGTCGTGCACAGCCTGTTTGCCGATACCGACGAATGGGACAACCAGATCGGTGAAGTGGAAAGCGGCTGGCCCTCATTCTTTGTGGTCTTGCGCATGTATCTGTCGCACTACCGAGGCCAGCCCGGCGCGCACTTTCAGGTGATGGCTCCTGTGGCGGGCACGGCGATCGAAGGATGGCGAGCGTTAATGGGCAAGCTCGGCTTGTCGTCACTAGCGGCCGGAGCAAAGATCCAGTCGCAGGCCGGAACCGCGCCACTCACCGGCGTCGTGGAAAAGGTCGGACCAGAGTCACATCCGAACCAGCTGATCGTTCGGCTCGACGAACCCTCGTCCGGCGTCGCCGTGCTCAGCACGTGCGGCATGGGTGAGCACACGTTCTTTGTCGGCAGCTTCTATTTCTTTGGACCGAAAGCGACGCAAGGAGTGA
>JAMCQI010000008.1:18030-19327 GCA_023381515.1 Chloroflexota bacterium
CTCGGGAAGAGGGCTGCAGCGTCTTAGCAAGAAGCGCGGCTCGTGTTACTCGCCGACCAATGCACGACGCACGATCGCGGGCTGAGTTCGCGGGCGGTTGCCGGCCACCGCAGCGCGGCCGGCAACGATCAGATCGGAGATCATGGGATATTCTCTTTTCCGATTTGCTGAACGTGCGGGGCCATTGCCAGAAGATTCCCAAATTGTTGAGCGACCCAGATTTGGTAATCCGTCGGGCGCTCCTCCTCCGTTGATCGGCGTGCGGATCCCAGCCAGTGTTGGCATCTGGAGCAGAAACCGGGCCGGGATACTGCCAACATTACAGGCGGGCCCGGCCTCGTTCTACAGTCAGCGCAGCAGAGGCGGCTCACCAAAAGAGCTTCGGGAACTCCGGCTTCAGGATCTCCGTTTTCAGGTGAGGCTCTCCGCCGTCTCCTCCTCCTCCTCCGCTAGGGCAAGGTTATGGTTTATTTCCGGCAAAGATATGGTTGAAGTCACAGTCAGCTCGCCACAGAAATCCTTCAGCTCGGCGCGTGACGCGCGCAGTTGGCAAAGTTCGGATTCTGCTAAGCCCTGGCGATGATGGAGCCGCATGCCGCGCAGAAATGCTTCCTCGAACTCCGGCCCCGCAACGGACTTGGCCGTTGCCAGGAACTTTCTGCACTCTCTGCTCTTCTCTGCTCATATGCTCGGCCGCTCGGTCCCGCGGGCTGGTCTGTCCGCCGTACCAGTCAGCGAGCCACGCCTGCAGGATTCGAGCCTGTCCTTGCTGAGCAGATGCAAGCTCCACGCACAGCGCTGTCAGTTCCGCTCGTTTTGACTTCGGAACACAAATGCCCATCATTCCCTGCTGCGATCCGGTGATGGTGATTGTATCCAGCAGAAAGCCTCGATCGAAATCGGTGTCATACCTCGACATCGAAAGGCGTGGAGGGTAGCGTGAGTGCACGACACTAACATCACCAACACGACAGCAAGAAGGGCGCGCGTAATCCCGGACGACGGTGTCACAAATGCAGCTACGGTAGTGGCAGAGACACATCGCGAGCGGCCGACTCGGAGGTTGTCAGCCGCTCGCGTCCCCGTCCGCTGGCCGGTCCATCGGTCCGAGCGTCAGGGAATCGCTCGCTCGCCGTCACTTCTTGGCGAGGGAGCGGATATATGCGATCACGTTCTGAACCTGATCGTCGGAAAGGGGCTTGACCGGCTTCATTTTGCCTTTGCCCTCGGTGATGATCTTGTTTAGCTCTGCATCGCTCTTGCCTTGCACTTCGGGAGACCCCAGCTCGTGTAGGGG
>JAMCQI010000078.1 GCA_023381515.1 Chloroflexota bacterium
GGGTGGAGTTCACCTTGGGGGTAGGTTTGGTATAATGCGGGTCAACCGATTGGGAAGGAGACCCGCCAATGAAACGCCAAACGAAGAAACCGACCCGCACAGAAATGAAAGCCGCCCTACTGGCGAAAGCCGAAGCGACCATTGATGAGTTGTTGCAATGGACGCAAGACACGCCTCATCCGAATCTCACGCAAATCGAGGACATTGTGCTCAAGTTGCGCCAGGAATTCGGCCAGGCGTTGGCCGAGACGACCCTTCAAGCGCAAGACACCGTGCAACCGGCGAACCTGCCCACCTGTCCCCAGTGTGGTCGGACGATGCAGCCGAAAGGAAGCAAAGATAAAACGGTCGTTTCACGGGTCGGGGCACTGCCCCTGGCTCGCCAGCATTACTACTGCCCGCGCTGCCAGCACGGGCTTTTTCCCCCTCGATGAACAACTTCAGACCTGGGATGCCGGGTGGAGTGAGCAGGTGGCCAAGCAAGCCGTGTGGCTGTATGCCCAAGTGGACGACCACTGGGCAGAGCAGATTTTGGCGCAGATTGGCGGGATTGTCATTTCGGATACGAGCATTTGGCGGCGGGTGAAAGTCTGGGGCGAGAAAATCAAGGCCCAAGAGGAAGCCCAGTGCGCGACGGCGAATGCGCTGCCGGCGCGGGGAGTCGCTATTCAGGGTACCGAGACCCAGTCGCAAGACATGGGCGTGGCGATGGATGCGGCGAAGATTTACATTCGCGACGAGGGATGGAAAGACCTCAAAGCGGGATGCGTATTTGAGATTGCGTTGCGCTCCGAACGCGATCCGGAGAGTGGCGAGAGGGTCGAGCGCGCCCATGCGGTGGAGAACAGTTACGTTGGGCACTTGGGCGGTCCGGAGAAGTTTGGGCGCTTGATGTGGGCCGAAGCGTGTCGGCGCAGAATGCCCCAAGCGCGGGACAGTATTGCTCTCGGCGATGGGGCTCCGTGGATTTGGAATTTGGTGGGCGAGCATTTTGGGAGCAGTTGGCAGGCTGTGGATTGGTTTCATGCCGATGAACATCTGTACAAAGCGGCGCAGCTGGTGTGGGGGGAGGGTAGTCCGCAAACGGTGCGGTGGGTGAAGGGGATGGAAAAAGTGCTGTATCAAGGGAATGCCTGGTCTGTGGCCGAAACGCTGAAAGGCATAGGGAAAGACCATCCGAACGTGGCCGAAACGTTGCAGACGGAAGCCGGTTATTTCGAAGGCAACAAACGGCGGATGCAATACCTGGAATTGCGCGAGAACGGATTCCCCATTGGCAGCGGCATGGTTGAGAGTGCCTGCAAGCAATTTCGCGCTCGGTTTACCGGTGCGGGCATGCGGTGGAGTCGCCCAGGTGCCGAGCGCTTGATTCCCACACGCGCCGCCGTCATGAGTCATCGTTTCGATCAAGTGTGGAGCGATGCTTACAACTCACCCCGAAGGTGAACTTCACCCCGGCAGGGGGCACCCTTGCGAACATGCATACTTTGTGATAGAATGCATACGATGAGAAAACGAATCACTCTCACAATGGATCCGTCGGTGGCTCGCCGGGCCAAGCGACTGGCCCATGCACGTGGCACGAATGTTTCAGCCCTTATCGAGGAATTGGTGCGCGCCGCGCCGTCGAGCGAACAAGCTACATCCGAACCATTTGCCCAGCGCTGGGCGGGCAAGTTCCGCGTCGTGGAGTCCCGCAAGCCTGACGCCCGCCTCGCGGCACTCAAACAACGCTATCAACTCGATAAAGAATGAAGGTCCTCCTCGATACTGACATCCTGCTCGATGTTGCCCTCTCTCGGCGGGATTTCTTCGAGGCGAGCGCCGGCGTCCTCGACTGGGCCGAGGCCGAGCCTGGGCAAGCGGCGATCGCTTGGCATTCCCTATCGAACCTCGCCTATCTTGTGCGGCCTGACGTGCGCCCCTTCATACGAGAGCTCCTCCAGTTTGTCGAGGTTGCCGCTGTCAACACCGATACAGCGCGTCTCGCCGTCGAAATGCCGCTGGGCGATCTCGAGGACGCCTTGCAGGTCGCCAGCGCGGTCACCTTTGGCGCGTCTTTCTTGATTACTCACAACCTAGCGCATTATCGACGGTCTCCGATTCCAGCTGTGTCCCCCAAGCAATTCCTCGAAGAAAACGTAAAGCAGTAGCCCCTCAAAGAGCTTGCAGCAACTGCGGCGGTAGCCCGACCTACTCGTGAAACTTCTTCTCCCCCGCTTCAATCCCTATCTTCAGGCGGTTCTCCGGCGGCGGGAACGGGCACGACCAGCGGTCGTTGTAGGCACAATACGGATAGTGCGCTTCGGTTCTACAAATCCTCCCTACGATTTGCCGCAGCGATTTCGCTCCAAGATCTGCGGAAATCCAAGGTGATCCCTTAAAAGCATGCACAGAGACAAACCGCATTGGCGAGGAGCAAATCCTGAGCTTGCGCACTAACAGAGGATAACCCGATGTTCTCGCTTGCAAGCGTTGACGGTGATCACGTTTCTCCAGTGTTGTGGGACTCGTGGAGTTCTCAAGAACCAAGTGGTTTGTTGAACTAGGCGCTGGTTGAGCGCGGCACTAGTTTGATTGTCGCAGATCGTGCCTCAGGGCTCACGATGTGGTTGATGATGCTTGCGGCGTAGCGGCGGTACTTGTTGCGGTACGCGATGTCGATCTGGTCGCTGATATCGGGGTCGGTGTCCACGAAGGTGATGTCTTTCTCGACGCCGCCGGCCCAGATCCGACCTTCGTGGCGCACCTGAGTGCCGCGGAACCAGGCGGCGGTGCGCCCGTTAACGGATCGGACGTGGAGGTCGTTGCCGTGGCGGACGACCCAAATCGTCACCGGGTTTCGCAGCGTGCCGTCGCGTCGGAGTGACGCGAGCTCCAGTTCTTCTGCTCTTCCGATCTTGTTGAGCTCGTCGCTCGTCCATGCGGTCATTGGGACACCTCTTTCTTCAGAACTCGATTAAGACCTTGATCGCTTCGCGTTCGTTCATCGCTCGGTAGCCATCCGGCACTTGGTCAAGGCGCACGACCCGATCGAAAACCCGACCGGGTTCGATCCTGCCCTCAAGGACGTCCGGCAGCAACTCCTGAATGTAGGCTCGGGCCGGTGCCGGTCCGCCACCGACGGTGACGTTGTTGTAGAACGCCGGCTGCGACGCAGGCATCGTCTCCTCCTGCGGAACACCGACACGGCCAACGGCACCACCCGGACGGGCGGTGCGGAGCGCGGTGCGTTCCGACTCCTCGAGGCCGACGCACTCGAGGACCGAGTGGACACCGAACCCGTCGGTGAGTTCGCGGATGTGCTCGACCGCCGCGTCGCCTCGCTCGCTCACGATGTCGGTTGCGCCAAACTCTTTCGCCAGCGCGATTCGGTCCGGATGGCGGCCCAGGAGGATGATCTGCTCGGCGCCGAGGCGCCGCGCGGCCATCACACTGCACAAGCCGACGGCGCCGTCGCCGACAACGGCCACGGTCTTGCCAGGGCCGACTTTGGCCACGACGGCCGCGTGATGGCCGGTCCCCATTACGTCGGAGAGCGTGAGAAGCGAGGGCATCAGTGCGTTGTCTATGCCGGCCGGCAGGACGAAGAGCGTCCCGTCAGCTTGGGGGACACGCACCGCTTCGGCCTGTGCTCCGGGAATCTCGACCGAGCCGAAGAACCCGCCGTGGATGCACGAGGTTTGAAGTCCTTCGTGGCAGAAAACGCAGGTGCCGTCCGAGAACGCGAAAGGCATTATGACCGTATCGCCGGTCTTGATAGTGCGGACGTCGGAACCGACAGCTTCAACGACGCCGATCGCCTCATGTCCCATGCGGCGGCTGATCTCGCTTTGTTCCATCGTCTTGTATGGCCAGAGATCGCTGCCGCAGATGGCGGCGCGAGCGACGCGGACAAGGGCGTCGGTCGATTCAACCAGGCGGGCGTCGGGGACGGTCTCGATGCGGACGTCGCCGGCGCCATACATGACAGTTGCGCGCATATACTTACCTCCAGTTGGTTACTTGATCAGCTCGATGGTCACTTGGATGGAGCCCGCTCCATTGAGAGTCTCCACGCCAGAGTCAATCTGGCCGATGACGATGATGCCCGGGTCGGGGATCTCCGGACCGTCGTGGCGATAGAAGATGGCCACGTCCGGGCCAGGAGACCAGTAGGCGATCTCCCCGACTTGAAACGTGTGCGTCCGCTCCCCCTCGTTCGAAATAGCTCGCGGCAGATGGCCATATTTTTCCCTTCGGAACAAATCATTCATGGTCAGCGTGAGGGGCAGCAGGGCTACGAAAGCACGGGTAGTCTTGCTGTCGATCAAAGTGGCCGTCATCACGGTATCTTCGACTTTTAGTCTTATCTTCATACTGTCTGTCCTCTTGGGCGATATTTCAGTTGCTGGCACAGCGGTGGGCACGCCAGTGGGCGGCGGGCTTGTGGGCTGGGCAGGCGGCGCGGTGGGTGCCGGCGGCACAGCGGTCGCTGGCACACCAATCGCTGGTGGCGTCGTCGGCGTCGGCGCGGGCACACACGCGGCGACGAAGACGATGGCTATGATGAGCGCGAGGATTGGATGGTAGCGTCTAGCCATTTTTCCCTTTCAATGAGAGAGCCTTGATCGTGCGAGATCACCTGCGGTATTGCTCGTCGCTGACCTTTTCCAGCCAGTCAACCGTCTTGCCATCGAGCTGTTCCTGAATGGCGATATGCGTCATCGCCGTGGTCGGCGCAGCACCATGCCAATGTTTCTCGCCGGGGGGGAACCAGACCACATCGCCCGGATGGATCTCCTCGATCGGGCCTCCCCCGCGCTGTGCCAGGCCAGAGCCGGCGGTCACGATCAGGGTCTGGCCCAGCGGGTGGGTGTGCCATGCTGTCCGAGCGCCGGGCTCGAATGTGACACTGGCGCCGACCGCGCGCGCTGGATCGTGTGCCTCGAACAGCGGGTCAATACGTACACTGCCGGTAAAATACTCGGCCGGTCCTTTGCCGGAAGGCTGTGAGCCACTTCTTTTGATGTCCATTTTCTGAATTCCTTCACTTGATTGTCTTCTTATTTGGTCACCTTATTTCCTAAACCACTCGAACCGACTCGCATGCTACTCTCCCTCGCCTTTCGTTGCCAGTATCTGCATTGCACGTGTTGCCTTACTCAGTGAGCTACGGAATGCAACCAGAGAATACATTCCTTCGCTCAGCGACCGGTCCTTCGCTCCAGCTCTTCGGGGTACCGAGCCCCATGCACCGTGATCTTTGAGGCGGCGCTATCGATCTCACGGAGATCCTCCGAGTCAAGTTCAACAGTAACCGCTCCGATGTTCTCCTCCAGGCGGTTCAGCTTCGTGGTTCCTGGGATTGGAACAATCCACGGCTTCTGGGCAAGCAGCCAGGCGAGAGCGATCTGAGCTGGCGTCGCCTTCTTTCGTTCTGCAACCTTGCGAAGCAGATCCACCAAGGCCCGATTCGCCATCCGAGCCTCCGGCGTAAAGCGAGGGACGATGTTGCGGAAATCGGAACTGTCGAACGTGGTGTTTTCATTGATCTTTCCCGTGAGGAAACCTTTACCAAGAGGGCTAAATGGAACGAACCCAATTCCAAGTTCCTCAATTGTCGGTAACACTTCCGCTTCAGGTCTTCTCCACCACAGCGAGTATTCGCTCTGGAGTGCCGTCACGGGCTGAACGGCGTGCGCTCGACGGATCGTTTGCACCCCTGCTTCAGAAAGGCCAAAGTGCTTAACCTTACCTTCCTGAATCATGTCCTTCACGGCTCCCGCCACGTCTTCGATTGGCACGTTCGTATCAACGCGATGTTGATAGAACAGATCAATCGCATCGACCTTGAGTCGTATCAGCGAGGCTTCAGCAACTTGTTTGATGTGCTCTGGCCGACTATCCATGCCCATCTGCTCACCCTTGGGACCAAGATCGAAACCGAATTTGGTGGCTATCACCACTTGCTCACGGAAGGGAGCCAGCGCTTCGCCCACGAGTTCTTCGTTTGTGGACGGGCCGTACGCTTCGGCGGTGTCGAAGAAGGTGACGCCGCGTTCGACGGCGGACCGAATAAGTGAGATCATCTCCTGCTTGTCGGCGGCCGGACCGTAGGCAAAGCTCATTCCCATGCAGCCGAGCCCGATAGCCGAGACTTCCAGGTTGCCGTTTCCCAATTTGCGCTTCTGCATTTTCTGAACTCCTGTCTTTGAGCAAAAAGTATTGTCCCTCATTTGCCTTGATTAACTTGCTCCAGAGATGGGAACAAGCGTTCGATTTTTGGGCGAGGTTTTAAGGTGCTCCCTTTGCAATTTTGGCCCCGAGCCCGCGCGTGTAGCCCGTAGTTTAGCAAACGTTCGCATGGCTCCTTCGTTTCTCCTATTCTTGTGTCCTATCTTCTGTACATTATAGGAGACCTGGAGCGCAGTGTGGTATAATAATTGTCGAGAATGATTGGACAATTCTGCAAATCTTCAAGACGGGCGATGGAGAAACAAGCGAAGAAGGAACTATGGATTCGAGGAAGCGTCAGCCGGCAAAGCGCGAGACACAGAGGGCGCAAGCCAATCGAGACGAGCTGGTCGAACGGATCGCGCGGGCTATTCGCGAAGATGGCACGGTTGAGCCGCTGAAAGGCATTCGCCTCCACCGTTCCTCCTCGCCTGAGTTACTTCCCGGGGTGTCCGACCCTGCCTTTGCAGTCATTGCTCAGGGCAGCAAGGAGCTCCTGCTGGGTGAGGAGCGCTATCGATACGACCCCTATCATTATTGTCTCGGTACGGTCGAACTGCCTGTCGTCAGCCAGATCATCGAAGCATCGAAGGAGCGACCGTACCTCAGTCTCCGCTTGGAGCTGGATCCCCTCCTCGTTGGCTCAGTCATGATCGAGTCTGGTCACGCCTCGTCGCCAAGCCATGCCGACGTGAAAGCCATGGACGTGAGCCAGTTGGATCCGAGTCTGTTGGACGCTGTGGTGCGGATCGTCCGGCTCATAGACACTCCAACCGAAGCGCGGGTCCTTGCGCCGCTGATCACGCGGGAAATTATCTACCGGCTCCTGATGGGAAAACAAGGCGACCGGCTCCGTCACATTGCAGTCTTGGGTGGGTATACGTCCCTCATCGCCAGAGCCATCGAGCGGCTTCGCAAAGATTTCGACCATCCGCTTCGAATTGACGACATCGCGCGCGAGCTTGGAATGAGCGTCTCAGGCTTCCACCACCACTTTAAAGCCGTCACCGCGATGAGCCCCTTGCAGTTCCAAAAGCAGATGCGACTCCAAGAAGCCCGCCGGCTTATGCTCGGCGAGCAACTCGACGCGGCAAGCGCTGGCTACCGGGTGGGTTTCAACGACGCCTCGTACTTCAACCGGGAGTACAAAAAGCTCTTCGGCGTACCACCGATCCGCGATGTGGAGCGGCTGCGGGAAGCCGCCAGGCAAAACGGCGGTCTGGGAGCCGATTAGAAGCCGGTGATCGGTCTACTTGACTCGCCGTGATCGTGGGCAGGTCCAGAGCTAAACTTACGAGATTCCCATTTGTGACGTAAAAAGCCCGGTCTGGAGTAGCATCTCCTACCGGGCTTCAAGGTTTATGTTTGCGGCTCAACACAAATTAGTGGGGCCTCAAGTTCCTCAAGAAGGTTCGGATTGCCGGATCTAACGCCACGTTCGACGAACGGCGGGCGATTCTCCATCTCATGGCGATTCAAGTCCTCTACAACGGCGAACTAATTCAACTCACCGGCTGCGTGCCAACCGAGAGCGCCAAACTGGATGAGATCCTCAATGATCAGGCTAGTGGGACCGCTCGAAGTTCTTCTCCCCGGCTTCAATCCACACCTTAAGGCGATTTTCGACTGGCGGCAGTGGACAACTCCAATTTGAGTTATATGAGCAGTAGGGATAGTGCGCTTTGGTTCAATGAATCAACACCGATGGCGCTCCTGTCAAGGTCTAGCCGCACGCCCGCTTTGAAAGCGAGCGCTGAGGGGGTCTGGCAGCCCACGATTGCCGGTGCCTCGTGAACGAGGTCGTCATTCTCGAGGGCTGCCACCATGAAGAGGGCATAGTCCACGCGGCGCGTGATGTTGCTCTCGAGGACGGGATCGCCCACATGCTTGCTCCACACCGGCCGCCCCTGGCTCTCACCCTCTTCGAGGTCGCTTCCCCTTACGACCGTCCACCTCGTGTCGCTGGCGAAAATCCGTCGGCATGCTTCCACCTGGTCGTTGATATCCACCATGCGGGTTAGCCGCCCGAACCAGCGAGTGAGCTTCTCCTCTCTTTTTAACGAATCCGGGTACACATCCTTGCCGTCGCGTGCGATATGCCAACCACAAGAAAAAATGAGGCGCGCCCCGGGACGTGCGTGGTCGAGTACGGCTTGGGCTGTTCCCGACGAGTAGTGGTGAACTCCCCCAGGTACCAGCGCGGTGAGCACTCCATCACACCCGGCGACCGCCTTCTTGATGACTTGGGTCGTTCGTCGCTCCTGGAATGACGGTGATACGTCCCCTGAGCGGATCGAGCTTGCCCACGCTGCGTTCTCGACACACGCCAACGACCTCGTAGCCTCGATCCCGCGCGTGCTGCGCCATGTACTGCCCGAACTTCCCGGAAGCCCCCACGACACAGACTCTCTTCATTTCGACCTCGATTTGCAGCGCGTGGCCCCCATGCACTTAAGCCCAGCTTCCGCCCGCACCATTCGCTCTAGCAACAGCTCTCGTGCCACTATTATGCTCCCGCGTACAAGAGCTTGAGTGTCCTCAGCGCGTGCAGCGTCACCCACTTGGACGGCGCGCCGAGCTCTTCCAGCACGCCATACTGCTCGATCCACTTGCCACCGCTCGATCCATGTGGATGCTTTTCGCAAGCCCACCGCCCCCGCTCGTCCTGCTTGGCAAGGATCATCTCGAGCGGTCCCTTGATCCTTTCGTCCGTGCGCGACACGTATTGCGCGATCGACTCCAGGACGTCGAGGATATCGGACGTGAATGCCAACGGAAAACCGAATTGCAGCCACCGGGGATCGACCTTCCGCTTATGATACTGGCACAGGTTCGAATTCAGAAACAGTTCGACCGCGCGCTGGCGAGCTTGCTTGACACGTGCCGTTACCCAACGCGGCGGAAGGTCACGAAAAGCCCTCAATACGTCTGCCGTTGCCCACATACACGGAAAGTGATCCCGCTTCCAAGGACACGGCCACACCCCGTCCGTTTCCTGGACACTGAGGAGCCAGTCGAGCAGCCTGCGCGTGCGTGGGTCCCCGGCATAGCCATAGCGGAGCATTAGCGTGAGCATTTCCACCCCGTGGCAGGGTAACAGAATCTTGCGCTCTTTCCATTCGACGGCGTAAGCCCCGCTGGAGAGGAGGCAACCGTGGATGCGATAGTCCATCGCCTTTCGGATGGCCGTGTCTCCCGGCGCGCCGAGCCAGAGGAGCAGCATGAGAGGGCCGCTGGTGCCATGGTGCGGACGGCGGTCCGAGCCCCAGTAGCCTTCCGGTCGCTGACTGTCGATAATCTTTCGCACCGGCGTAGACCGCGCGATCCCCTGCCGCGCTCGCACGACTTCCGCACTCTTCTCCGGTTGGTCGCATAACCAACGCAGCGCGAAATAACGCACAGAGGGATCCGACTTTTCGAGCAGCCATTCCGTGGCATCGCCGTGCAGCAAAGATTTCCAGTTGCTCATCGTCCCTCCGCCTTGAGTCGAATTCTCATGTCCAGCCAAGTATAAGCTGAACTACGGGAGAGTCAATGATTCTGCCGCCCTGAATCTACTATCATGCAAAAGCTGCGCATGTTTGCCTCCGCCCCGGACCGATTTCCCACTCTTGACAACGCGTAGAGCACCATACGGGATGATATTACGCAGGCGATCCGACGAGCTTACGCCAAGCTTGGCGAGGATCACACGCCCGATCAGCGGCACACTTTCCATGCGCAACGTCAGCGTCGGCGAAACGATCTCACGAGTTCCAGCGACACAACCCAAAAGGTGCCGGTGAAAATCGTATTCGACCACACCGGCGCGCGGCTAAGTGCCGGGAATGTCGGCAACGATGACGATTTACACTCGCGGAATGCCAGGGTAGGGGGACAGATCCGGCGGTACAAAAGAGAACGGTTGCCTTACTCATGGAAGTTTTTTTCGCCCGCTTCTATCTTAACGCTTAACCGATTTGCGGCGGGCGGCAGTGGACAACTCCAATTTGAGTTATATGAGCAGTAGGGATAGTATGCTTTGGTTCTACAAATCTGCATTGCGGTTTTCTGCCGCCGTTTCAATCCAGATGCTAAACCATGACTCTGCTACGGTCTGCAACTGAGCCCTGTGGAATGTAATCGTCGGAACTCGACTCCCAAAGACCTGGCATATTAGCGAAGATGCGGATGAGGCTTTCCCATCCGCACCTCCCAATGATGTTGTTCGTCTGTCATTCGAACTATACTCGCCCTATGACTCCCCAGCCAATCTTAGAATTGCGGCACGGGTATGCGGCGCGAGTCGAAAGCGTAAGGCCTGGAGTTGATTCACGAGCGGCGTAATCTCGGGAATCAGGCCTTTGCGCTTGGCGTCTAGCAGAACCCCCAACGTTCCCGTGAAGCGAATGCCACGAGTCTCAGCGACCCGCCGCGCCAATCCATCATCCAGCATGACAACCGAGTCGGGAGTTTCCAATGCCAGCATGAGAACTTCACTTTCACCCGGTCCGAGATCAGCGATTAGCGGCACAGCCGATTCGCCCGCGGGACGTCTGATCTCGACCCAACCCAATGCCGTCAAATCCGGCAAGTCGATCCCTGCCGATCGCCCCATCGCCAACTCTTCTACCACTGCAGGCGGTACGATAAGCCGGCCTACGAGCTTATGCAGGACGTCAAGCAGCTCAAGTTGATGAAGGTATTGAACCGGCGAGGTGTTGCAAATCACATTAGGCAAGGCGCGTTTCCTTTGCCAATTCCTCTTCAGTCAGTTGGAAAGTATCCACGCCATAGTCTGCCAAACGGGAAAGAAATATCACACGGGGCACGCCCGCCAACTGCGCGGCCGCGCCAGATGAAAGCTTTCCCATTTCCCAAAACTTGACCGCGGCTGCCATTCGTACTGCTTCGGCGGCCGTCTCGGGTTGGACCTTGAGAGCCAATAAAGTCTCACTTGGAAGCTCGAGGATGATCTGATTCATCATTCCAGTTTACCTCCGAACGCGCAGTTCCTATCTTGAGTGCATTATAACACGGAAAGCCCTTGCCGGCGTCGTTCCGCAACTTGGCTTTTACCCTTGACCCAATCGCCTGATAAGCTCAGGTACCTCCAGCTCTACGACATCCCCATCTTGGATCACCAGTTCTCGGAATGGGTGGAACTCGACGTAGATGTTTGGCGGAGTCACCTTACGCACTTGCATTGCTACCTCCAGTCCCCACCGGTCCGCCATTTCATCGTCGCGGGGTTCAAGACCATGCCCGAAACCAGAAGTGTCATCAATGTAATCTACCCACGCTTTCAATTCCTGGGCGATGTGCAGTGGTAAGGAAATGCCCTCGGGTTCCAGCATGGGGCCGTAGGCCGAGGAGCCGGGAAAAGGGATGAGCCACAGCCCTGACGAGCCGTAATCAAAGCCTATGCCGATGAATGCAGTGTACTTCCCCAGATAGCTCTCTTCGATGAAGAGCCACACCTTTTCTATGTCTTTGGCAGCCAGGTTCCTGTATAGGGGACATGGCTCACCAATTAAGGCTTGCAGTATCAAGTCGTGATTCTTCCATCGTCGAAACAGCTCTGGATGCCTCACTTGGGGGTTGGTCCTTGGCCGATATGCCTCGCGGACCCATGAAACTGGTGACTCCGGGAAACGGCAGTCATGGAGTTGTTCGGGCAACCCGGCTGTGATTGGATAGCCAGAGGCGGATCCAATTACCATGTCCATGTCACAACGCGGACAGCGTACGTAATCCAATTTCGCGCGCAGGTCAGTTGCGCGAGGATAGGCCCTCTCATCCTCCCACATGTCCTCAGGCGAGAAGATGCCCAAGCAGAAGATGCAACCGCAAGTCTCGCTTGCCGCCACCTCCTTGCGGTTGTGTGCGACATGTTCGTTGACAAACAAAAAGTCAGAATAGTTTCTGATGCCGCGCTGGATGATCGCCTCCTTCAGCGGACAATGGACGATCCCGAATCGACCTCGTTTGAGATCGCTCCAGGAGCAGGTCAAGCTGTCTTCCCCTGGCTCAAAATCATAGTATGCATCCTTGGTATGCGCGTCAGGGGCGTTGAACGCCACAGGATAGAGAACGACGCCAACCTCGCGTATTTGCTCAATGCTGAACCGCCTTCCCTCGCGGTTCTGTACGATTGTCCCGATGGCAAGGCTTGACCGCAGTTCTTTGTTGGCCCAATCGAATTCCAAGTCGTTTGGCATTTTGACCCTGTTGGAGGTAGGTTTTGTTCGGCGAGAGGTTCGGTTTGGCGCACAAAACCACATCTGGCCTTCTACCCATGAAAGTTCTGCTCCCCCGCCTCTATCCGCACCTTCAAGCGATTTTCCGGGGGAGGCAGCGGACAACTCCATTTTTCAGATACATACGCGCAATACGGGTTGTAGGCAAAGTTAAAGTCAACGAGCAGTTCGTCTGCGTGCGTTTCCTCCGGCTCGAGATAGCGCCCGGCGCCGTACGATTCCGCCGGTGCGGTCGCGTCCACAAACGGAACAAAATACGAGCCGGGGTTGTCGACCGACTCGTACACCTGGAGCGCGGCCGCCTCACCCGAGACCTCAAAGCGGACCTGTCCGATCTTGTCGTAGTCCTGCGTGGTGCCGGTGCTGGTCTGCATCGCGACGCGCTCAGGGTCGGAGTAGCGCTCGAGCGGGAGCTCGAAGCGAAGGGCGGGGTTTTCGTCGAAATAGTTCAGGCCGGCAAAATCCCTCTTCTGCTCGGGCGCCAGCGGGGACTGCGCGCTCGTCTTGAAGAACTGATCCTTGGCCTTGCGGAATTCGGCTATCTCGGACATTCGGTCTCCTCACGCCGGTTTTTTGACCCACTTGACGTTCTTCCAGTCTCCCTTTTTGGCGTAGACGATGCCAAGGTTGTACACCTGGCCGATGTAGATATCGCCGCCGAAGGCGAACTCAAACTCGTCGGTCTGGGGAAAACCGAGGTTGTTCGCCGCCGCGAACTTGAACAACGCTCCGTCCGTGTTGATCGGCAGCCAACTGTACAGCTTGGCAATTGTGATCACGGCTTGCTCGAGCGTCACCTGGGGATCCGACGGCGTACCCGAAGAGGTCGCGGCTGCGAACGTCAGGAGGAAATTGACGTGGCGCTGCTCAGGCAGCCCCATCCCGTACAGGACATCGCTTTGGCTCTGGTCTCCGATGTAGGCGAAATAGGGTCCGTTCTTCAGCGTGAGATCGAGGTTCGCATACATCGGAAAGTTGGCGGCGCCGCCCGGATCGGTCCGCATCGTCGTCGGATGGTCCGAAGACTCGCGGCCGACCCAGTCGACGACGCAGGTCGCTCCCGCCACCGGGTTGCCAGCACCATCCTTGACCGCAAAGTAGATATTGTGATTCCCGCCCGACTGTGTCTCGTCTTGATACTGCGCCGACACGAGTTTCCAGGCTGCAGTTGAATTCACGTTGACGCCGACGCCGAGGTCGGTCAGGCGTGGATCCCAATCCATCTATTCCTCCTCGAACGGAATGGTACTTGGCGCCGTATCACGACGATGGACTAGGTATCGGACTAGGCATCCATTTTCCTTACCCACTGGACGTTATCGAGGGTGGCCTTGTTTGCATAGACAAAGCCCCCCCAATAGACCTGCCCGACGTAATCGCCGTCAACCGTGAACGCAAACTCGCTCGTCTGCGGATCGCCGAGGTCGTTCGCACGCGCAAAGGCGTAGAAACTCGAGTTGACGTTGACCGGCATCCACTTGTGCCGCTGCGCGGCGGCCAAGGCCGCAACCGCCGCCGGATCGCTTGGCGCCGCCGCGTCGTCCGGTTTGGCGACCCACGCCGCGGAGGCCGGATCGCTTTGCCGGGCATAGACGATTCCTGAGACGTAGACCTGGCCGACAAACGTGTCGCCGCCGACCGGGAATTGGAACTCGCTCGTCTGTGGACTGCCAAGGTGATTCGCCTGTGCGAACTGGTACAGGAGAGATCGGGGATTGATCGGAAGCTGATAGACCTGTTTCGCCGTCGCCTGGATCTCCGTCATCACGTCGTCCGCCGCCGGCGCCGCGTTCGCGTCGGCCGCGATCTTGTCCCACTGAACGTGCGGACCTGGACAGTTAGGCCGGTCGACCGGGTCGATCTCGAAATGCCCGATCAACGTCTCGCGGGGCGCGTAATTGAGGTCGATCTGCGCCGCGATCCATTGGAGCAGCCGATTGTTCGAATCGTACATTTGCGGCGTCCACAGGTCCTCGGGCTGGCCTTCGTGCTCGACGCTGACGGTGTATTGGTTGGGATTGGTCGGAGGCTGGATTCCTTTCCAAGCTGGATTGACCATCTTCCCCCGGGTATTGTACCAGTGTCCGTTGGCGTAGTGGAGCCCAACGGCATAGGCGGTATCGGCGATCGAAACGTATTGCTCGATCGTGCCGTCCTTGCCGACGCAAAAATGCGCCGAGGCACGGCGGTTGGGATCGTTGAAGGTCGGAAAGACGGCGGAGAGCGGACCAGCCGCAATGTGTATTACCACGGCCGTGACCGGTTGGCTGTTGCGGCCGACGTCGAAATTGTCGGCGCAGATCGGGCGCCGGGTCGCAAAGGGACACCAGCCGGAGACGGCGGGGGGAAGCTCGGGCTCTGGCGCGATGGGCCGGGTCCGATAATCGTTCTGCATCGCCGCGGCGAAATCGGCCTGCACGCCCGGCTTGTCCGCGAGGCTCCGCCGGTCATCGCCGTCTTTCCAGCGGGAGACGCAGACCGCCTGTACGGCCTGGTTCGACGAGTTGGAGTTCCAATCGTCGATCTCTTTGTACAGCGCCTGCACCCAGCCGGTATTCGCGTCCTGCCACCAAGTGGGATCGACCGGCTCGGACTCGGTTATGAATACCGGGAGGGACTGGCACGACGGGGGAACGACTCCCAGGAAATCGCGATAGGCCCGTAGGTTGTAATGGTAGTTCTGGTACGGGGCGTCCATCATGGCTTCGCTGGGGACGAGATCAGGGGTGTTGCCGTGCGTGTAGGTGTGCAGCGCGAGCGCGTCCGGCGGCTGCTGGAGCTCGATGCACCGGGACAGGATGTCCTGAAAGTATTTGACCCAGTCGCCGGTCGGGTTGGCGGGGTAGGTCGTCCGGTTGGTCCAAAGGGCTGGCGGGGCAGGGACGACCCAGTCGTCGGCATGGCCGGCGACCTGGCGGATCGCCGCGCGGCATTTGGCGAAACACTGGGCGTATTTTTCCGGCGTGATCGTTTCGCCGCCGACGCCGGTCGCGTTGCCCGGGCGCTCGAAGGGGTAGTTTGTTTCGTTGCCGACGATCCAGATGTTGGCGCCGCGCGCAGCGGCGACGTAAGCGGCGCAGCTCGCGGCGAAGGAATCGTACTCGGCGGAACTGGGGATCGTTCCGCTGGAGCCGTAGCCGTGGTTCAGTCGCACGATCACGCCGATGCCCTGAATCGACAGCGCCGACCAGTCGGCGGCCGGATCGCTCACCTGAACACTGGCGACGACCCAGCCGGGTTTGCCGGCGGCCGTCATCAAGCCCGCGCCTTCCGGATCGTGGATACCAAAGATGTAGCGCGCAAGCTGGGGCACAGCATGCCTCCTCAAAGGCTCAAACGGGTTCGACGGCCAGCGTACCCGGAAATTTTATCCGCAATGAATGGGCATGTCAATTGCACGGCTTGAGCAGCAACGCGATGGCGGACCATGTCGCCGCCTTAACGCGGGAGTTGTCGGCCTATGTGAAGCCTTGCGGAACGGGATCTATATAAGGAGGGTAATGGCTATTCCTTGCACACTAGAATCTAGAGGCCGGTTCTCACGCTGTGCACGTGCTCCGTGACGATATCCGAGGGACCGGTCCGACCGAACTTGATTCATTCAACTGTTTTCAAGCCGGCTTTTCAAGAGCTCGATTTTCCCTGAGAAAATCGCCGTTTGAGACCGCGAGACTTACTCCTTGGCGGGTTTTCAAGTTGGCGGGACACCGGCCTGCATACAAGCGTACGGCAAGCGCGGGCGCGCAACAACTGCAGACATGTCGCAAGGTGCGTTGGACGGTTGCCTGTGGTTGAGCGTAACAAGATATCCGGTCTTGTATGTGGAGACTTGCAAACCTCTGGAATTCTCGACGTCCCGCTGCAATCGTTCGCGTATCGGCTCGGACGCGATCTGCGGACCGTGCTAACGCCGGCGGACGAAAAAAAGACAACGCGGCGGCGCGCCGCAACAAGAGGGCCGCCGCCGCGTTTGGCCGCGTACCACCTGCTATTGTATCAGAACTGGTGTTCTATGTCAAGTGCGTTTCGAATCGTTGCGGTTCGAATCGTGTTCGAATCGCGGTGAGACTGTATGTGATACATGTGACACGAGTCCCCGTGCTTTGGCTGAACGCACGGATTGATTTGCTGCTAGTAAGCGGTTCCTCGCAAACGGGACTTGACCTTGCCGCGACGATTGGCGCGCTTGGACTGAGCGCCTGGTCGTGCGGCGTTCGAGCCGCTGGCGAAGCGGTCGCGACGTCCGCGTGCCTAGACGCGGGTTCTCTTCAGCAAAAACTCGGACCCAACGGAGTTTCCCTTAAAGATTCGGGTCGGAAGCTCAAGCGCACGCATCGCGTGAAAGAATGTGTGCTATAATGAGCGCGAGCCCGCGTCCGAACAAACCACTAGGAATTGCTTTCTCTCTGGCACATCGCCGCAACGAGCCTTATGTCTGATTTTGTCCATCTGCATTGTCACAGCGAATACAGCCTGCTCGACGGTCTGCCGCACCCCAAAGACCTCGCCGAGCGCGCGGCGGAATTGCACCAGCCTGCGCTCGCGCTGACCGATCACGGGTCGATGTTCGCGGCAGTCGAATTCTACGACGCGTGCAAGAACGCGGGAATCAAGCCGATCATCGGCGTGGAGGCGTACCTCGCGCGTCGCGGCATGAAAGACCGTGAGGCGAAGGAAGACCGCAACTCGTACCATCTCCTGCTCCTGGCGGAGAACGACGAAGGGTACCACAATCTGCTCAAGCTGGTCTCCGCCGCCGAGCTGGAAGGCTTTTACTACTATCCGCGGGTCGACCATGATCTGTTGGCGAAGCACAGCGCCGGCATCGTCTGCACGACCGGCTGCCCGTCGGCCGAAGTGCCGCGGCTGGTGCACGACGGGCGGATCGAAGACGCGCGCAAGGCGCTGGGCTGGTTCAAAGAGGTCTTTGCGGACCGCTTTTACGTGGAGCTGCAAGAGCACGGCATCGCCGAGTTTGCCGGCCTGAACAAGCAGTTGATCGGGCTGGCAAAAGAATTCGAGCTGCCCCTGGTCGCGACGAACGACGCGCACTATTTGCGTCCCGAGGACGCCACAGCCCAAGACATTTTGCTCTGCATCCAGACGAACACCGTGGTGACCGATCCCAAACGGATGCGGATGGACGGCAGCGATTACTATTTGAAACCGACCGACGAGATGCGTGAGGTGTGGCGCGAGGTGCCGCGCGCGATCGCGAACACCCTGTCGATCGCGGAGCGGTGCAACGTCGACCTGGATTTCAAAGGGTATCGGCTGCCGAATTTTCCGGTGCCGGAAGGGTTTACGGCGGCGACCTATCTGCGGGAGCTGTGCGAACAGGGATTTCGGAAATACTATCCGGAAGCGAGCGCGACCGCGCGCGACCGGCTGGAGTACGAGCTCGGCATCATCAACAAGATGGGGTTCGACACTTATTTTCTCATCGTGTGGGACCTGTGCCGCGCCGCGCGCGAGATGGATATCTGGTACAACGTGCGCGGCTCCGCCGCCGGCTCGATCGCGGCCTACTGCTGCGGCATTACGAACCTCGATCCGCTCAAGCACCGCTTGATCTTCGAACGGTTTCTCAACCCCGACCGGATCTCGATGCCGGATATCGACCTGGATTTTCCGGACGACCGCCGGCAGGAGCTGATCGAATACACGGTGAACAAGTACGGCCGCGCGAACGTCGCGCAGATCGTGACGTTCGGAACGCTCGGCGCCAAAGCGGCGATCCGGGACGTCGGCCGGGCGCTCGACTATCCCTTGAGCGAGGTGGACCGCGTCGCCAAGCTGGTCCCGGGAGGGCCGCACGTCAAGCTGGACGAATCGCTCGAAAAGGTCCCGGAGCTGAACGAGCTGTACGAGACGAACGACTATTTGCGCAAGCTGATCGACAACGCACGCCTGCTGGAGGGAGTGGCGCGGCACGCCAGCACGCACGCGGCCGGCGTCGTAGTCGCCGACAAGCCGATTGTCGACTACGTGCCCCTGCACCGTCCGACCAAAGGGGACGAGACGACCGGCTTTCCAGTCACGCAGTTCGAGATGGGCATCCTCGAGCGCGTCGGCTTGCTCAAGATGGACTATTTGGGGCTGGCGACGCTCTCGATCATGCGCCGCACCTGCGAGCTGATCGCCGAGCGGCACGGCGTGACGTACGATTTGAGCAACATCCCGGTCGAAGACCCGGAGGCGTTCGACCTGTTGTCACGCGGCGACGTCACGGGCGTGTTTCAGGTGGAAGGCGCGGGGCTGCGCGGGGTGTTGACGCGGATGAAGCCGAACCGCTTCGACCACATCGTCGCGGCGATCAGCCTCTACCGTCCGGGCCCGATGGACAAGATTCCCAGTTACATCGACCGGATGCACGGCCGGGAAACCGTCGTATACGACCATCCGAGCCTGGAGCCGATCTTCGACGAGACGTACGGGGTCATGGTCTATCAGGAACAGATCATGCGAATGGCGATGGACGTCGCGGGCTATACGGCGGCCGAAGCGGACCTACTGCGCAAGGCGGTGGGAAAGAAGGACAAGGAAAAGCTGCTCAAGGAGCACGATCGTTTCGTCGAACGATCGGTTGAGCAGGGAGTGATCGATCGGACGATCGGCGAGAAACTGTTCGAGGACGTCACGTTCTTCGCCCGATACGGATTCAACAAGGCGCACGCGGCCGACTACGCGGTGCTGACGTGCCAGACCGCATTTCTCAAGGCGCATTATCCGCTGGAGTACATGACCGCCCTGCTCACCACCGAAACCGGCAACATCGAAAAGGTGGGGCAGCTCGTGAGCGAGGCGAGGCGGATGGGGATCGACGTTTCTGCGCCGGAGCG
>JAMCQI010000070.1 GCA_023381515.1 Chloroflexota bacterium
CGCTGCCCGCTTCATATTGTGCAGGCGTTCCGCGAGCGCGGTCTGACGTTCGGCGGCGGTTATGGTTTGACTGAAACTTCCCCGACCGCGTTCATGATGGAGCCGGAGGATTTCGAGCGCGGGACGCAGCGTCTGGGCTTTATCGGCAAGCCCGCCTTTTTCGACGAGGCCAGGTTGATGAGCCCCGAAGGCAAAGCAGTGCCGCGGGGCGAAGTGGGCGAGATTTGGTTGCGAGGCCCGAACGTCTTTGCGGGCTATTGGAACCGCCCGGAAGCGACCGCCGAGGTCTTTGTCGACGGCTGGTTTCGGACCGGCGATCTCGCCTCCCAGGACGAGCAAGGCCTCACCTATGTGGTAGGGCGCTCAAAAGAAATGTTCAAGAGCGGCGGGTTGAACGTCTATCCCGCGGAAATCGAAGCGGTCCTGGGTCAGCATCCGGCCGTGCGCGAAGTCTGCGTCATCGGCGTCCCCGATCCGAAATGGAATGAGGTCGGCCGCGCGATCGTCGCGTTCCAGCCGGGCAGGACGGCGACCGCGGAGGAACTGTTGGCGTGGTGCGATGGGAAACTGGCCCGCTACAAGATTCCCAAAACCGTCGTCGGCGTCGATGCGCTCCCGCGGAATGCGCTCGGCAAGGTGGTCCGCGCCGAACTCAAGGCGCGGTACGGGGCGAGTTGAGACCAAATGGATATGGACCCGTTCGTGGAAGAGTTTCACATCGGAAGAACGGTCACGCTCAAGCGCACGTTCCAGCAGAGCGATTTCGAACGTTTTGCGGCGCTGAGCGGCGACGATAACCCCATCCACGTCGATCCCGAGTTTTCCGCGCGCACGCGGTTCGGGAAAACCGTCGCGCATGGCATGCTGCTCTATTCTGTGATCTGGGCGGCCCTCCGCACCTACTTTCCGGACGGGACCCAGGCGCGCCAGCAACTCATGTTCCCTTCTCCAACCTTTGCCGGGGAAGAGGTCACGGTATGTGTTCAAGTACTCGAGGCGCACCCGGAAGAGCGCTGGGCTCGCCTCGAGACCAAGATGACCAAACCCAGTGGAGATGTCGCCTGCCAGGGTGAGACGCTCGTACGCTGGAATGAGACATGAGCCAACTCATACTCTCGGAAATGGACGGCGATGTCGCCATTGTGACCTTGAACCGGCCGGAGCGGCACAATAGTCTCATCCCGGAACTGGTGCAAGAGTTGCTGGAAACTCTGGAGGCCTTGCGGGGGCAGGCGAACCTGCGGGCGCTGGTCCTCGCCGCAAACGGGCGCTCGTTCTCGACCGGCGGTGACGTCCGCGCTTTTTACGACCACGCCGCCGAACTCAAGGCCTATGCCGAACGCGTGGTCGGCTTGCTGAACCGGGCGATCCTCGACCTGATCGCTTTTCCGACGCCCGTGGTCGCCGCCGTCCACGGTATTGTCACCGGCGGTTCAGTGGGCCTGGTCCTTGCCTGTGATATCGTGCTCGTAGCACCGGAGACGACCTTCACTCCCTTTTACACCACGGTCGGCTACAGTCCGGACGGCGGGTGGACGGCGATGCTCCCCGGAGTCATCGGCGTCAAGCGCGCCGCAGAGGCGCTCCTGCTCGACCAGCCGATCACGGCGGAACAGGCCGTCGCGTGGGGAATGGCCAATCGCATCGTCCCTGCCGAGGCCATCCGCGATCAGGCCCTCAGTGCAGCCAGGGCCATCGCGCGGCAGGCGCCTGGCAGCGTGGTACGGACCAAACACCTGCTTTGGGGCAGCCGCGAGTCCCTCGCAGCCAGCCTGGACAATGAGCTCGCTCAGTTCGTCGAGCACATGACGAGCGCCGAAGCCGAGCAGGGAATGGCGAAATTCCTCAGGATAACAAAATGACTCGCAGATTGGAATTGGGACAGACCGCGACCGCGCGGCGGACATTTACCTCTGCCGATCTCACCGAGTTTTGCGCACTGGCGGGCGCCGACTTGGGCACACCCCCCTCTGTTCCCGGCCCGCTCCTGGGGGGAATGATCTCGTACTTGTTGGGGACCCATTTGCCCGGGCCGGGCACCAATTATCTGAAACAAGACCTCGAGTATCTGGAGCCGGCCCCCGTGGGAGAGGAGATCACGGCCCAGGTGCAAGTGGTTCGTGTGCGACCTGAAAAGCAGCTGGTCAACTTATACACGCTATGCACGAATGCTTCCGGGGCGGTCCTCTGCCGCGGCCAAGCCCTAGTCCTGGTCAAGGATGTAGCGTAATGCCTCGAATCCAAGCGAACGGGATCCAATTGTATTACGAATTGCACGGCCCGGCGGATGCCGACGTGCTTGTGCTTTCCAACGGCATCCTTATGAGCACGGCCAGTTGGCCCTTTCAGACGCCGGTGCTCTCCAAACACTATCGCCTCCTCCTGTACGATTGCCGGGGGCAGTGGCAGTCGGACCATCCCGCGGAGCCGTACAGCATGGAACTGCATGCTGAAGACCTGGCGGCGCTTTTGGATGCGCTGCATATCCGCCGGGCGCACATTGGCGGCGTTTCCTACGGCTCGGAGATCAGCCTCGCCTTTGCCCTGGGCTATCCGGACCGGGTGCAGAGTTTGGTGATCAGCTCGGCGGCCTCGGAACTAGGTCCGGTGCTGTGGGGAGTGATCAAGGCGTGGGCGGGTGCCGCGCGCGCACATGACGCCGAGCTGTTCTACAACGTCACCTACCCATACAACTTTAGCCGGCACTGGATCGCGGCAAACCCGAAAATGCTCGCGCAGGCCCGCGCTCGATATGAAACACTCGATTTCGATGCCGTAGTCAATCTGTGCCAAGCCTTTATGAAGCTCAATCTCACCAAGGATTTGCACAAGATTACGGCGCCCACCCTCCTCATGTTCGGAGAGGAAGACGTCTTGAAACCGCGCTATTACAGCGATCTTATTCTAGCGGAAATGCCGCAGACTGAGTTCGCGATTCTCCCGAAAGCCGGGCATGCCCTCATGTGGGAGCAGCCGGACGTGTTTAATAGCCTTGTGCTCGGCTTTCTAGCCAAACAGCACCATTGAAATGGGCGTACGGGACAGGCGTTGGCCACTCGTAGCCTAGCCCACCTGCCCCGCGCGTTTCAGCGGGGTTGTGGGCGTGAGAGGTAAGCATGTCTTTCACGATCGGTCAGCAAGCCACCTTCAGTAAAAAGGTCACCGAAGCGGACGTCATGACCTTTGCCGAGATCAGCGGCGACAAGAACCCACTGCATCTGGATACCAATTATGCGCGGCAGACTCGCTTTGGCGCGCGCATTGCCCACGGCGCCTTTACCTTCGGCGTCATCTCGGCCGCCATCGGCATGAAGCTGCCAGGACCAGGTTCGATTTATCTCGGCCAGGACTTGGATTTCCTCAAACCCGTCATGTTCGACGATACCCTCACGGCGACGGTTGAGATCACGGGAATTCGCGCCGACAAGGGAATCGTCACCCTCAAAACGGATTGCACGAACCAGCGCGGAGAAAAGGTCGCCGAAGGCGAAGCCGTGGTTTTCCACGAGAATGCCAAGAGTTCAGAGTGAAAGGAGGTCCGCCACTCAGAAACCGTTCCGGATGAAAATCAAGGTCTATGGCGAGATCGTCAAATTTCAAGGAGGAGATGAAATGAAAAAGCTCGCACTGCTTTTGCTCGTCGTGCTCGCCATCGTCGCGGTGGCGTGTGCGCCGGCGCCCACCCCCGCGCCCACCGCCGCGCCGCCGACTTCTGCACCGGCGGCCACTCAGCCGACCGCCGCCCCGGCAGCCAGCAGCGGCCAACCCCTCAAGATCGGCCTGCTGACGGATGATACTGGCGCGCTCGCGATTTACGGGCCGATGCTCGAGAACGGCTTTGCCCTCGGCCTGGATTACGCGACCGGCGGCACGAACACGGTGGCGGGACGCCCGATTCAGGTGATCACCAAAGACACGGCGTCAAAGGTGGACGTGGGAACGCAGGTCGCCCGCGACTTGCTCGAAAAAGAGAATGTAGATATGCTCGTCGGCGTACCCAGCTCGGGCGTGGCGCTGGCCGTGAACGAACTGGCCAAGCAGTACAAAAAGATCTATATCGCCCAGCCGGCAGCCGGAACTGAAATCACGGGCAAGAATTTCAACCCCTACGTCTTCCGCACCTCGCGCTCGAACGACCAGGATGCGCTGGCGAGCGGGGCCGCGCTCGTCAAGTTGGGCAAGACCTTTGTCCAGATCGCGCCCGATTACGCGTTCGGCTACGGGTCCGCGCAGGGGTTCTACAACGTCGTGAAAGCGGGCGGCGGCACATTCGCCACGAACGACAGCCCCGACAAAGCCGGGGCGATCTACATCCCGCAAGACGCGAAAGATTTTACGCCCTACCTGCAAAAAGTATTGGATACGAAAGCACAGGTGCTCATCGTAACGTGGGCCGGCGCCGGTTTTACGCCGCTCTTCCAGCAGATGCAGCAGCTCGGCGTCTTTAAAGCAATGACGGTCTACACCGGCATCGGGGACAACCAGACGCTCAAGACCGGGTACACCGCCGCGGTCGGCGTCAAGGGGATCAACGTCTATCACTATACGCTGCCCAATAACCCGATCAACGACTGGCTGGTCCAACACCATATAGCCAAGTACAAGACGCCGCCTGACCTCTTTACCGAAGGTGGTTTCACCGCCGCCCAGATGGTGGTCGCAGGCCTGAAGGCGACGAATGGGGATCCGAACCCGGACAAGCTGATCAAGGTCTATGAAAACAATTTCTCGTTCGACGGACCGAAGGGCAAGTACATCGTCCGTCCCTACGACCATGTCATGCTGCAGACGCTGTACATTGCCGAAGTGACGAATGTCACCGATCCCGATTTCAAGTTCCTCAAGCTCGTGAGCGAAATCGGGCCGAACGACATCAATCCGCCTTGCACGCTGGTAGGCGATTACAAGAGTCGCTGCCCGGCGAAGTAAAGGCTGACGGCGGAAGGATGAAGGAGGAGCGACTCCGCTTCTCCCTCATCCTTCTGCCTACCTCGCATCAAGCCCATGGATGATTCGATTATTCTAGAGGCGCAGCATCTACGCAAGCATTTCGGCGCTCTCGTCGCGGTGCAAGATGTTTCCCTGACCGTGCGCGCGGGGTCGCTGCATTCGATTATCGGGCCGAACGGCGCGGGCAAAACGACGCTCTTTAACCTCCTGAGCGGCGCCCTCAAGCCTACATCGGGGCATGTGATCTACCGGGGCCGGGATATCACCTCTCTGCCGCCGCATCGGATCGCGCATCTCGGCATCGGCCGCTCGTTCCAGATCACCAACGTCTTTCCCAATCTCAGCGTGTTTGAGAATGTCCGCCTGGCCGCCCAGGCGATGGGGCGTGACAATTTGAATCTCTTGATCGCGGCGTCCCACTTGCACCGGCTGAACGAGCACGCGGGACAAGTGCTCGAACTCGTGGGATTGCAGGATAAAGCGGCTGCGCTCGCGAGCACCCTCCCGCACGGCGACAAGCGAAAACTCGAGATTGGCATTTTGCTCGCCTCCGACCCTCAAGTCCTCCTGCTCGACGAGCCGACGGCCGGCATGGCATCGGAACAGGTGCCCCAGCTCATGGCGCTCATCGCCCAAATCCGGCAGGGCGGAAAGAAAACCATCCTCCTCGTCGAGCACAACATGGACCTCGTGATGAACGTATCGGATATGATCACCGTCATGCATTATGGCAGCGTCTTGGCGGAAGGGGTACCGGCGCGGATCGCAGCGAATCAACAGGTGCAGCAAGCGTACCTCGGCGAGCTGTATCATTAGGGTGAGTCTGCAAACACAGGCTGCGTTGCGGACCGTCTGGGGCCGTGAATCTCCGCTCGTCCCAGCAGCGGCCCTGGCGAAGGTTTGCAAACTCAAAAAGTGAAACTCGGGATGGCGTGATGGCCAATATTCTTCAGGTAGATGCGATCCAGACTTTTATCGGCCTCTTTCATATCCTGGAAGGCGTCACGCTCGCCGTGCCCGAGGGAAGCATCACGGCGCTCTTGGGACGCAACGGCGCAGGTAAGACCACGACGCTGAAATCGATTTTGGGGCTCACGCCCCCGCGCGAAGGGAGCATCGTCTTTGCGGGCATGGACCTGCGTGGGCGCCGCTCCTATGACATTGCCGCGCTGGGGATCGGCTATGTGCCCGAACACCGGGCCATCTTTCGCGACCTGACGGTCGAGGAGAACCTGAAAATCGCCGAGCGCCGCAAGAACGACCTGGCCCGGCGCTCCGACATGATTTTCACTCTCTTTCCGGATCTCAAACGGCTGATCAAATTGCACGGCGGCCAACTATCAGGAGGACAGCAGCAGATGCTCGCCATCGCCCGGGCGCTCGTCCCGGAGAATCGCCTCCTCCTCATCGACGAGCCGAGCGAGGGCCTCGCCCCCGTCCTCATTGAGCAGCTGATCGTTTCGATTCGTTCCCTGAGCTCCCATACCACCGTGTTGCTCGTCGAGCAAAATTTTCGCATGGCGAGCCAACTCGCCGACCGCTATTATTTGATTGACGATGGTCGCACGGTCAAGCAGGGTGCCATGTCCGACTTGATCGACGACCGCGCCACCGTCCAGCGCTACCTGGGAGCGGCCGCCGCGGCGCCTCTCTCCGCGGCCAAGGGCAAGATCGCCGGAGAACCCGTGGAACCTGCGGGACGCGGCCTTGGCGAGGAGATGAGCCGGAAATGACCATCCTGGATTTTGTAAAGCGCAACCGCACTCTCCTTGTTTCGCTCCTCATCATCCTGCTCGCCATTGTGGCCGCGGGGAGCGGGATGAGCGGCCCGACGGCCGTCAGCGTCCTCCTCTCGGGAGTCACTCTCGGTGCGCTGTACTTTCTAGTCGCCTCGGGTCTATCGCTCATTTTCGGGTTGATGGAGGTGCTGAATTTCGCGCACGGTTCCTTCTTTATGCTCGGCGCGTACATGGGTTGGACCTTTTACACGAACCCGCGTCTGCTCTTGAACACGGCGCCTTTGCTGCTGGCTGTGGGCGCCGCGCTCGTACTGCAGGGGACAATGCCCCGCCGCTTGGCGCTGCCCCGGGCGGCGCGCTGGGCGGCCCTGCTCATCGCCGGGGCGATTCTCGTCCTCGGCCTGCGCGATTTTCCCTTGGACAAACTCGTCGCCATGGGCATGTCGATGACGGGCAAGGTCATACCGACCGCGGAGGCGGAGGAACCGATTTCCGCGATGCTGATACGCGTGGGGCTCTTTTTCCTCGCGGGGCTCGTTGCCGATCTGGCGCTCGGGGCACGCGGGCCGGAAGAGACCTTCCGTGCTTCTCACCGCCGGACGGTCGCCGTCTTTGTGGCGCTCGTCGTCGCCGCGCTCGGGCTCCTCTTCCTGCGAGATGTGGGCGAGCAATTCATCCTCCATCTGGAGAGCAATTTGCGCTTTGTCCTCGCGCTCGCGTTCGGCGCGGCGGCAGGCGCGCTTCTCGGTGCATTGATGGAATGGGGTCTCATTCGGCCGCTGTATGCGCGGCCGATTTACCAAATCCTGTTGACGTTGGGGTTGGTATTTGTCTTTGACCAGGTGGTGCGCCTCGTCTGGGGACCGGCGGGCGCGTTCATGGAGATTCCCAGCCTTTTTAGCTCGCAGGCTCCGGACTGCCCCTCTCCGAATCTTCTGGCCTGGTTCTCCCAGCACTGTGATTCGCTGATGATCATGGGACGGGCCTTTCCGAGCTACCGCCTGTTTATCATCGCCGTTGGCATCGTGATGATTGTGGCCATTATGGTTCTCTTGCAGCGGTCACGGCTCGGCATGATTATCCGCGCGGGCGTCCAGGACAGTGAAATGGTCGAAGCGCTGGGCATCAACGTCCGGCGCGTGTTCACAATTGTCTTCGCCGTCGGCGCGGGACTCGCGGGCCTGGGCGGCGTGGTCGCGGCGCCTTTCCTCGGCGTCTACCCGGACATGGCGATGGAGTTCCTTCTCCAGGCCTTCATCGTGGTCGTCATCGGAGGGCTGGGGAGCATTCCTGGCGCGGCGGTCGGCGCCCTATTAGTGGGACTCGCCCGCGCGTACGGCGACCATCTCGTGCTCGCCGGCATTCAACTCCCCTGGATGGCACAGGCCGCCTCGGGGTCGCCTGCGATTGCCCGCGCTTCGACCGTCCTGATCATGGCGATCGTATTGTTCTTAAAGCCGACCGGTATTTTTGGCGAGAAAGAGTAGCAGTCTTGGCGGGTCGACTCTGCCCGCTGGGACAGGACATGCCATGAAGCAATCCATTTTATCTGGCGTTCTGAAGAACGTGCGGAACAACCTGGGGTCGCTCGTTCTCCTCGCCGCGTTGATCCTCTTTCCTTTTGCCCTGATGCTGTGGACCGGCGAGCCTTTGAACAAGGGGCTGCCGCTCTTTGCGCAAGGATTGATGGTGCAGGTGTATATCCTCGCGGTCTTTGCGCTCAGTTACGATATCCTGATGGGGCACACCGGCATCCTTTCGTTCGGGCATGCGCTCTTTTTCGGCACGGGAGCCTATACGCTCGGAATTCTGGTGAAATACGGTCAGTGGACGATTCCCGCGGCCTTCGGCGCGGTCGTCGTGATCGCCGCCGTCGAAAGCCTGGTCATCGGCGTGCTCTCTCTCCGCGTGCATGGCGTCTATTTCGCCATGGTCACGCTCGCCTTTGCCACCGTCGCTTTTATCCTCGTCGGGGCAACCGATTTTCGCCAATGGACGGGAGCGGAGGATGGACTGCACGGCATCCCCGTCCCCGACGCGCTCAACCCCACGGTCCATCGCCTGGAATTCTATTACCTCACGCTCGCGTTCGCGGTGGCGGTGTATCTTTTGGTCAAACGTTTCGTCGATTCCCCTTCGGGTCATGTCTGGGCGGCGATCCGGGAGAACGAACCGCGGGCAGTTTCCATCGGCTATAACACGCTGGTGTTCAAGGTCCAGGCGACGATGGTATCGGGTATACTCGCCGCGCTCGCGGGCTCGTTCGACGCCATCTGGAATTTAGGCGCGACGCCGCTCTCGATGGATGTGGGGACGACGATCAATGCTCTGCTGATGACGATCATCGGCGGGTCGGGGACGCTCATCGGGCCGATGGTAGGCGCGGGGGTCCTGCAACTATTGGGTTATGCTCTGAATACGTGGCTGGGCTCGATCTGGCAGTTGGTCTTTGGGGTTATCTATGTGCTGCTCGTCCTCTTTTTGCCCTATGGACTGGTCGGGACCTGGCGGGCGCGCCGTCTCTCCTGGCAGGCGTCGTGGAATGCGCGATTGGCCGAGTGGTCCGCGCTGGTCGGGCGCAAGCCGAAAAAAGGGAGCGTGGGGTAGTTGGATAGTTCGATAGTCAGGTAGCCGGATCGTCAGGATGAGAGGTGGAGAGTGATGCAAAAAGGGGGGCGCCCACACAGGGGTGCCCCTTCGGTTTGATGAGATCAACCGCTTGTGCGGAGTCGGACCTAATCTTGCTTGCCAAAAAGCCACACCGCCGGGACGAGAAACATAGAGCCCAAGACCAACATCACCACGACATCCGTCGCAATAGGATACAGGCTGAGCGCACGCAGCACGTCCTGCGGCACACTCTCGCTCAGCGCGACCTGGCGCAAGGGGTCCACCCCGTACGTCACCGGATCGACCTTAGCGAGCAACGACATCCACAGCGGCACACCCCGCAGCGGAAAAAGGGCGCCCGACAGAAAGAACATCGGCATCAGCAGGAACTGCATGATCATCTGGAACCCTTCCATCGTCTGCTGGCGCGCCGCCACCACGATGCCGAACGACGTCATGACTGCCGCCAGCAACAGCATCAGTCCGATCAGGACGACGATCTGCGACAGCGACAGCGTCACGCCGACGAAGGGGGCCAGGATGAGCACGATCAGCGCCTGGAACATGGCGACAGTACTGCCCCCCGCCACCTTGCCCAGCGCCACCGCCGTGCGCGAGACCGGTGCGACCGTCACTTCCTTGAGAAAACCGAACTCGCGGTCCCACACGATGGAGACGGCGGAAAAGATCGCCGTGAACAGCACCGTCATCCCCAGAATCCCCGGAAACATAAACTGGATAAAGTTCAGGTTCCCGCCGCCCAGCCCCGACATGACGGGCGCGAGCCCGCTCCCAAAGACGAACAAGAACAGCAGCGGCTGCGCGAGCGAGGTTGCCACCCGCGTCCGGTCTCGCACAAAACGGAGCACATCCCGGTACCAAACAGTATAAATCCCCATGAGATCACGTCTGAGTGAGTCCACTTGATTTGCCTTCTTTCACCTTAACGCCGCCACATGCGAGCCCGCGCCCGCAGTTGGTCTTTGGCTCCCGCGTCTTCCTCCCGGATGGCGCGCCCGGTCAATTTGATGAACACATCCTCCAGCGTCGGCCGGCGCAAGTTGACGCTTTGCACCCCCACCGGCTCGCCCGTGTCGGCCAGCACTTGCATCATCTGCGGGATGAAGCGGTCGCCCTGCCTCACCTCGACGACCACCTCCCCCTCGGGGCCGAGCCGGGCCTCCACCCCCTCGTGGGTCCGAAGCTTTTCGACCGCCCGGCGGTTATCGGTCGTCTGCACGGTAATAATATCGCCGCCCACGAGGCCTTTGAGTGCATCGGGGGTGTTGAGCGCAACGATCTCCCCGTGGTCCATGACGGCGACGCGGTCGCAGTTCTCCGCCTCGTCCATATAGTGTGTCGTCATGAACACCGTCACCCCTTGCTGGTCCCGCAGCTTGAACACATACTCCCAGATATACCGCCGCGTTTGTGGGTCGAGGCCCACGGTCGGCTCGTCGAGAAAGAGCACCTTGGGGTGATGCAGCAGCCCGCGCGCAATCTCCAGCCGCCGCTTCATCCCACCCGAATAATTGCGCACGATCTCGTTCGCCTTGTCGGTGAGTTCGACCATCGCGAGCAGCTCGTCGGCGCGCGCTTTGAAGAGCTGGCCGGGGACGGCATAGAGCATGGCGTGGAACTTGAGATTCTCAAGCCCGGTGAGCCGGTCGTCCAGGCTGGGGTCCTGGAAAATGACGCCGATGGATTGGCGCACGGCGTTAGGCTGGGTCGCGACGTTAAAGCCGTTCACGAAGGCGGTCCCACTCGTCGGGCGCAATTGGGTGACCAGCATATTGATCGTGGTCGATTTCCCTGCCCCGTTCGGTCCTAGAAAAGCAAAGACCTCGCCGGGCTTGACCTCGAACGAGATTCCCTTGACCGCGGTGAAATTGCCAAATTTCCGGACGAGGTCATTGACCTGAATCGCATTCTTCTGCCCGCCGGCATTCGGCTCCGCGGACAGTACCTCTATCCCCGACACGTTCGACTTTGGATAAACCATTCTGTACTCCTTCCACTGCAACTGGCGTGGCACTCTACAAGACGATACTCTTTCCTGGCGGGTTTATTCCGGCTTGTTGACTGAGCGTCCCGTGGGTACCCAAGCATCAGCAACGGGGTTAATCCCCCAACTCACGATCCGCTTTGGCGTGATACGGAACATCGCCGAGTCAAATCCCGCAACAACGGTCTCACCGCCGGCCATGAGCCTCTCGGCTTGACCGCGAATCTCGATCCCGCGCACTTTCCAAGGGTTCAACGACGCAACGTCGTCGACGACCACCGCCACGCGCGGATTCTGCTGAACATCGCGCCATTTCTTGCGCTGAGCGAAATCGTGACCGCCGATGTCAATCGTATCGGCGCCCGGGTTATAGCGGAAACCCACCGGCACGACATGCGGTTGCCCGTCCGGGCCTACCGTGGCGATGCGCGCCAATCGCTGACTTTGGAGGTAGTTAATTTCTTCGGGTGTGAACACGCTCATGCTATCCTCTCCTGATTGCTAACGTGGCCCAACTCCGCCTCGGGATGAAGGGCAACCAACGGAATCTCAGCGGAAACAGAGAGACCACTTGATTCTATACTTTACGCGGTCGCAGTTCAATCACCGGAATCTTGCGGGTGGTCTTCTCCTGGTACTCACGGAACTGCGGATATTGCCCTGCCCATCTGGCGTAGATTTGGTCCCGCGCCTCGCCGGCGATCGGCATGGCGATGGCATTGAATTTTTCATCCCCCAGTTCGACGGTGGCCTCAGGATGGGCGAGCAGATTGTGATACCAGTCGGGATGGGTGGGTGCGCCTGCTTTGGAGGCGAAGATATACAGATGGTCGCCCTCGCGCAGGTACATCACTGGGTTCGTGCGGGGTTGACCGCTCCTGGCACCGATCGTCGTGAGCAACAGTAAGGGGCGGCCTTCCCACACGCCGCCGACCCTGCCCTTGTTCGCTCGAAACTCTTCAATCGTCCGGCGATTCCTATCATTCACGTCCTGCATGGGTTTTCCCTCCTCAAGGGGAATTTCTGTTCAGCGCGATTTGGTTTTTGAAGGGGGCATGGACATGCCCGCTCCGTTGGTTGCCAGCCGCTCTGCATTCTCTCGGATGCGCGTCAGAGTTCGCACGGTGCACAGCATATCCGCCCGGCTCACCCCCTGGAGCAGCGTGGTATCTGCCCTTTGGAGCTTGGCGCTGATTTCCTTCTGCAGCGCGCATCCGCCCTCCGTCAGCTGGACGAGCGTAAAGCGATTGTCGGACGGGTCCGGACGGCGAGTGACCAGTCCGTCCGCCTCCATCTGCTTGACGATCCGCGTGACCGCGGAGCGATCTATTCCGAGCCGTTGTTGGATCGCCGCCTGGCTCACCTCTCGGTCAAGTCTCATCATGTGAAACAAAATCCCGCGCGCCCGGGACATCCCGGCATATCGCCTAATGGCGGACTGGATCACAAAGACCGTCAGGCGAATCTGCACTAGAATCTCCTTTTCGAACTCCTTCTCCTCAGTCGTCGCTTTTCCAGTCTCATCTGTGCTCGTACCCATCCGGTTCATCCTCCCCCGAATCGAATCGTAGCCCTTGGCAACCTATATGGGACAATTATACGCACAATTAGTTGACTGGTCAATAGTGGATAGAGCAACTAACCCGCGAACGGCTCTCGGTGACTCGCCTGGGCTCTCCAAATCCACGCGAAAAAGGCCGTTGGATACGCGTCCAACGGCCTTTCTCTCCGAAGATGGCGAAGGCGAACTGCTTCCCCTACTTTACATTTCTAACCCGGAGGTCGACACTTTAGATTTCCAAGCGAAATTGCCACGGGAAACCATAGCGAGGAAATGCATGGCTCTCGTTACCCTCAGCGCCTCTGCCGTGCGTACTGGCCCTCGCTAGACCAGCCGGTGCAACGCCCTCAGCTGCTCGACATAGTCGCCGATGTCGGTGCTCGCGTGACGCGGCGGCCCGAGCGGGTCGGGAATCTCCTCGTCGCCGAGCAGGGCACGGAACGTCGCCGCGGTGCCATACGCGGCCGCCTCCGTGTCATAGCCCCCTTCGAGCGCAAAGACGATCCGCCCTTCGCACTGCTCGCGCGCGAGTTCGACGAGCGTGCGCGCGAGAGCCGCATACCCCGTGATCGAAAGGTCCTCCATCGCAAGCGGGTCGCGCCAGTGCGCGTCAAACCCCACGGAGACGAGCACGAGCTGCGGCCGGTAGCGCTCCGCGACCGGATAGAGCAGGTCGTCAAAAATGCGCTCGTACCCTTCGTCGCCGACACGCGGTGGGAGCGGAGCATTGACGGTATAGCCCAACCCCTCGCCGTCCCCGATATCACGCCAATCGCCGGTGCCCGGATAGTAGGGGTACTGGTGGGTGGAAAAATAGAGTACGCGAGACGTGCGGTAGAAAATGTCCTGGGTGCCGTTGCCGTGATGCACGTCATAGTCCGCGATGAGCACTCGCTCCAGCTGATGCGCGTCGAGTGCGTGGGCGGCGCCCACGGCGACATTGTTAAAGAGGCAGAAACCCATCGCGCGACTGCGGGTGGCGTGGTGGCCGGGGGGGCGTACCAGCGCAAAGGCATTCTCAACCTCCCCTGCCATCACCGCGTCGACGCCGCGAATGAGCGCGCCCGCGGCAAGGCGGGCAGCATCCAGCGAGCGGCGGTTCGTGTACGTGTCGGGATCGAGGTGGCCGCCTCCGCGCGCCACAATGTCCTTGACGCGCGCGACGTGCTCGGGCGTATGCACCTTTTCGAGCTGGGCATCGGTCGCGGAAATGGGCTCGAGGGCGGTTAGGCGGGCAAGCAATCCTTCTTTATCGAGGACGCGGAGCATTTCCTGCAACCGCTCGGGCGATTCGGGGTGGCCTTCCTCCTCGTGTTCGAGAAAAACGGGCGAGTATAGATACGCGGTGCTCATAGTCCCACACCCTCCTGGGCAAGACGGCGAAGGCCTTGTCTCGCCATCATTGTACGGCAGCCTCGTGCAGGTGTCAACGATGATCCATCACCCACCCGGAAAATTCACTGCTGTGACTTGCCGCGTCTGTGAACGCCGCTACGGCGGCTGCCGTAGCAGGAATCCCGACGACCACACGCGCGGGATCGATTTCGGCCGATCGCGCCAGCTCCCTGAGCATCCGGCTCGTGTCCTCTACTTCGATACACTGTTTGACGACAGCAAGTCCGGGAAAGCGTGGCCGGGGAAATCAGACCCGCTCGGCGCCGCGTCTCATCCGCCACGCCACCCCAACCGGATAGCCAAGCATCTTGGCGAGATCCCCGGTGACACGGACGATGGGGACCCAGGCGAGGGCGCGCAAACGGTCCGCGAGGCTGAGCAGGCGCCACATCGAGAGGAGCCGCTTGTAGGGAGTGTAGAACATGACCAGGGCGGCCACGATCCACAACGCGAACGCAGCCAGTGGAAAAACGAACGTCAACACAATCAGAAGAGGCAGCGCGAGGAGATAAGTGGCATAACGGATGATGTGGCGTTTGAACCAGAGGTTCGCTTTGCCGTCCCCGCGGGCATACAAGTAATACTGCTTGAAAAAAGCTCGGAGATGTGAGCGCGGGCGAAAATGCACGATCGCCTGCGGCACAAATTCAAACCGGAAATTCGCGGCGTGGAGCGCGAAATCAAAAATCAAATCCTCGCAATAATCTAACCATTCGGGATATCCCTTGACCTGCGCCCACGCCTCTTTGCGAAAAGCAATCGAGCGGCTCGACGGGAGGAATCTCTCGGGTCGGATGTCTTGGAGAGCCGGCAAGGTGGTCGCGGCGAGCGCCGTCTCGAAAACCGAGCAGGGATCGGGGATAAAAAAGCCCGAGACCACGTCGGCCCGGCCCTTCTCCAGTGGCGCCGCGATCTTCTCGAGCCAGCACGAGTCCAACCGCACGCCGGCATCCGTCGAGCAGACGATTTCGCCGGCGGCGGCCTGAATCGCCATGTTGCGCCCCTGAGAGATATTCGCACCGGGTCGCGACATAATCCTGAGCGGCAGGCGCTGGGTGAACGCTTGGAGAATCTCAAGCGTCGTATCGGTCGATCCCCCGTCGACGATCACGATTTCGTCGGGCATCCGCGTCTGCGCGGCGATGGAATCGAGGAGATGCGGAAGCGAGAGCGCTTCGTTCTTGGTCGTTACGATTAGAGTCGTAAGCACATCGACATTATATACCACAGACATGCTTGTCCAAAACTGCGAAGGGTGGTATACTCGCAAGTCGGTGCCTACGGAACAGCTTGGAGGATCGCCGTTGCTCTTGATGCTCGTACTCTATAGCCTCGCCGCAGTCGGCTTGGCTCTTTATGGTTTCAACACGTTGTTTACCGCTTGGCTCTACTGGCGCAAACGCGCCGACACGCCAGTCCTTCCTTCCCTCGCCGACTTTCCAACCGTCACAGTCCAACTCCCCATCTACGATGAAATGTACGTCGTCGAGCGCCTGATTGACGCCGCCGCATCCATGGACTGGCCTCGCGAGCGCCTTCAAATTCAGGTGTTGGACGATTCCGACGACGAGACGACCGCGATTGCCCAGAAGCGGATTGAACTTTACAAATCCCGCGGGATTGACATAGCGCTGATTAAAAGACCCGACCGGTCAGGCTACAAGGCGGGGGCGCTGGCCGCGGGGCTGGCGAGCGCCCGGGGGGAGTACATTGCCATTTTTGACGCCGACTTTGTTCCGCCGGCTTATTTCCTGAAGAAGACGATCCCCTACTTTTCCACGCGCTCCAATCTTGGCCTCGTCCAGACGCGCTGGGGGCATCTGAACGCCGATTACTCGGCGCTGACGCGCGCGCAGGGCATCGCGCTCGACAGCCACTTTGTCGTTGAGCAAACGGCGCGTTCGCGCAACGGGCTGTTCATGAATTTCAACGGGACGGCCGGGGTGTGGCGGCGCCGGTGCATTGAAGAGTGCGGCGGATGGCAGGGAGACACATTGAGCGAAGATCTGGATTTGAGCTACCGCGCTCAGATCCGCGGTTGGAGGTTCATGTTCTTGCCGGATGTGGTTTCCCCCGCGGAAATCCCTCCGCAAATCCACGCCTTGAAGCGCCAACAGTTTCGCTGGGCCAAAGGCTCTATCCAATGCCTTGTGAAGATCGGCCCCGTCTTGGTGACCAAGCCAAATCTGCCCATTCTGAAACGCATCCAGGGGATACTGCACCTCTCCGCCTACCTGGTGCACCCCCTGATGCTCGTGCTCTTGCTCACTCTGATTCCGCTGATGGCGGAGCAGGCCCGGTTCCCCGAGTTCATGGCCTATTTTAGTCTGGCCATGTTCGGCCCGCTCACGGTCTTTATTCTCTCTCAGCGGGCGCTGTATCCAGATTGGGGAACTCGCTTTCGCTATATCATCTTTTTGATCCTATTGGGGACCGGGCTCGCGCTGAATAATACGTTCGCCGTTCTGGGGGCGTTCACACGGCAGAGGAATACTTTTCGACGGACGCCGAAATTCAGCGTCGCGGCGAGTGGGGATTCGTGGAATAGCAAACGGTACACGTTACCGTTCGGCTGGGAGGCGCTGGGGGAACTGGGGCTCGCAGCCTACGCGTTGTTCGGAGTCGTCCTCGCCTTGCAGAACAAGTTTTTCTGGACGGCCCCATTTCTCCTGCTCTATGCGGCGAGCTTTGGATTCACCGGCTGCCTTTCGCTTTGGCATTCTCGCCCGCCCGGCTCAAATACCATCAAGCTGGCAGCGACGTAAAGGATGAAGGCGGAAGGTCGCAGACCCCGCGACCCTCAGCGGGGATGAAGTATGAATGTTCGCTTTTTCTTCATCCTTCATCCTTGGACTGCCGGTGCCATGGCGCGGGCGATGGCTTCCTTTTCTTCGCCCGTCAGGGTATAGGTGGACTGGCCCGCGACGACGGGCTTGGCATAGACTCTCGAATCATTCCGCGAATGCAAGCCGGTGAGCACCACACCGTCGGCATGGTCGTTCAACACGGCGACCACAAAGCTCTGATCCCCGCCCTTGTCCGCAAATGGATTGAACCGCACGACGCCCACGTGCTGGACGAGAAAAGGCCACCGCCCATCCAATTCATTCGCCCGCTCTTGCATGGCCCGGGTGTCTCGTTCGATTCGCTCCATACGCGACACGTAATTGAGCAGCACCGCCTCCAGGTCGGCGCCCCGTCGTCCGGTCATCAGGAGACGAAACGACCGGGCGAGCCTCTGATACCGGAGCTCCATCGAGGCGACCCAACCTGCGACGATAAGAATGAGGATGAGTAGGACGACTACGACGATTATTTCCACCAGGGCCTCACGGAATGGTTTTGGGCATTCTAACGCGATTGGATGAGAACGTCAAGAATTACAAAGGTGATGAGCACATAATGCGACTGCTCATAGCGACCCATAACCGCGGCAAGCTGCGCGAATATCAAGAACTGTTCGGCGGGCTGCCGCTCGACCTCGTCACCTTGGACGACGCGGGGATACACGAGGACGTCGAGGAGAACGGGGCCACTTTTGCCGAGAATGCACGGCTCAAAGCGCTCACCTACGCACGCGAGAGCGGACTCTTGACGCTCGCCGACGATTCGGGTCTCGAGGTGGATGCGCTTGGCGGCGACCCGGGCGTCTATTCGCGCCGGTACGCGGGAGAGAACAAGACGGACGCCGAGCGAAACGCCTACCTGCTCGAAAAGCTAAAGGGGGTGACGCCCGATCGGCGGACGGCTCGCTTTCGCTGCGCGATCGCCATCGCCTCGCCGGGCGGCGAGGTGTGGGAGTCGAACGGGACCTGCGAGGGAGTTATCACGAATGCCCCGCGCGGCACGAACGGTTTTGGCTATGACCCTCTCTTTCTCTTTCCGCAGTCGGGGCTGACCATGGCCGAGCTGCCGAGCGAAGAAAAGAACCGCATCAGTCACCGTGCCCGCGCCGCCGTCGGCGCCCGGATAACCCTGGAGGAATTGCAAAGGTCAGACCATTGATGAGGGAAGAAAATCTGAAATCTGAAATCCTAAATCTGAAATGGATTCTACATGTGCCGTTTCTTGCTTGCGAAAAGTGACCAGGAATTAGAGCCCCAGGAACTGCTGGCCGCATTTGCGGGCATGTGCCGGAATAGCCGCGCGCCGGACGGCGATTGGCAGGGCGACGGCTGGGGCGTGGCGTGGAGGCAAGAGGGCGAGTGGAAGCTCTACAAATCCTTGCAGCCCATCTGGGAAGACGCCCAAGCGTTTGCCGCGGTGCCTCCGACACGCCTCCTCGTCGCGCACGCACGCAGCGCCGGCTTCCCCGATCAAAAAGGGATTCTCGCCTACAACCAGCCGTATGTGCAGGACTCGCTCTGCTTTGTCTTTAACGGGATGATTCGCGGCGTCCGTCTGCCGCAGGGATTGGAAGGCGAGATCGGCGCGCAAAAGATTTTTGCCTGGCTGCGACAAGAGCTGGAAAGGAAAGACCCTGCCGAGGCACTGCAGGGTCTGGACCGCGTTATTCGCTCGCGCTCCCGCCGCGTGGTCGGGATGAATATCGGCGTCGTGCGCGAGGACACTTTTGGGCTTCTCTGCGACTATGGCGATGTCGAGAACGCCGCCTATTTTGGCCTCAACTATTTACAGCAAGAGGGGCGGACGCTCGTCTGCTCCGAGCCGCTCGCAGGCTATCCGTGGAACAAGATGTCACGCGGACAAGTGCGCTTGCTGTAAGATAAAGGCGCCTCCTTCCCCTGGGGCTACGAGCTCCCCTGCCCCTTTGGGCTAGCCCCCCTTTCTCCTTCTTTAGTGAAAGAATTCCGCCATATTATTCGCCGAGCATGTATTCGCCAGGCAGCCCAAGCCCCACGCATCCTCGATCGTCTTGAGGATCGAATAGTGATTGTGCGCCGTGGCGGACTTGAACCCGGCCGGCACCTGTTTCGAAATCACCAGCGTCGCGATGTGCCCGCCGCCGCCGATGTTCGTTAACCCTTCGTCCCAAGTGATAAAGAGCACCCCTCCCTGCTGCCAGGCGGCACTGCCCAAGATCTTGGGCACAAAACCCTTGAGGAAACTGTCGCCCATGGCGATGGAGCAATTGTGCATGTCATTGCAGAGGTTGGGGGTGATGAATTCGTAATTCGCCGCTGCCGGGTCAAAGTGAGTGAAATCGGTAATGTTGGCACAACGGGAGGGCGAGCCGCTGATATCCGTAAAGCTGATGGCCGGTTCGTGCTTGCGAGCATAGGTGCCCGAGCCGTCCTCGCCGCCCGTGAAAGTTGCACCTGTGAAGCAGTTGAGGGGGACATTCTGCGCGAACATCTTCCAGGTCTTGCCCTTGGCTTCCATTTGATCGGCGACGTTCTTCGCCGAGAGATTGTAGATGCCATCCGAGGTGGTCCCCTGGGTCGAGCCGGCAAAGAGGGCGATATAGTTTGGTTCGGAAGGATGGGTGATCCCAGTGAAATTGGTCGAGAGCCCGTACTGGGCAATCAAGCTGTTGAGATACGGAGCGCTTGAACCGCCGACAATGTTCCCATATTCCTGGTTCTCCAACAGGATCGTATAGACATGAGAAAAGTTTGGCACGCCCCCGGGATTGGGGATGGGTGTGGGAGTCGGCTTGGAGGGAGGATTGCCGCCTTGGGCTGAGCCGCTGGCGATGAGCGGCAGGTAGAGCGAATGGGTCTGTTTCGTGACCCGCATACTGATGTTCACTGGCGACACCGGCGAAACGCTCTTTGCGAACGTAGGAGCCGACCAACTGGCCAGCGCGCCAACCAGCAGCGCGCAGACAAGAACGCCATAGAGTCTCTTCATTTCCCTTCCTTCGGGTGGGTTTTGCATCCCTTGTTTCGGGGATGTCTCGTTGATGAGGATGACGGGCAGCTTGCTTAGCGGCGAGAGCGGAGGTCGCGACGAAAGCGGATCGTGGTCCACGTCGCGGAGAGGATGGATCGCGCCATGACGGTCAAAATAAAAACGATCGTCACCGTGCTGTATAGTTCAGGCGTCCAAATCCCATTCACGTTTCTTCCTTTCTATTCCAGATTCATCTGTGGCCAACCGCTCGCGGGCCGCAATCTGCAATCTGGACCGGAGGATAGGAAAGGCGCTGCCCTAGTTCCGTCCAGGCAGCGCCGTCCGTTGGATGTGGTGAGAACTGCGCGTATTATCCCATGCGAGTATAGGCGAGACTATCCGTGCACGTCTGATTTATGAGTAGGACTCCGTCTTGCCCCCTTGTCCGCCTCCGTCCTACAAGGGTGTCCGCCCGGTCTCCTCTCGTAGGACGATGGGATCGAGACTACGCTCCAAGCAGCCGGTCACTCTAAAGCAAAAATAACCCTCCGAAAGACATTCCGCCTTTCGGAGGATCTAGTCGCCTCGCACTGGATCCAGGTGGCGCATATCCCCCTGCGGGGTCGGCTGTCCACCCGCGATATCCAGCCAACTGAATCATCCAATCACCTAATCACTCAGCCTCCGCCTTCCCTTTCTTTGCCACCACGCCGCGCCAAAAATCCCCAGCGCAATAAAACCGAACACCCCTCCGCATAGATTCGAAACCGGACTCGCTGGTGAACTCGGCGCGCCCGCCGCTGGCGGCGCCGGCGTCGCATTCACCGCGACCGCAGGCGCGGTCGCGGTCGCCGCCCCGCTGTTCGGGACCGGGGTATCCGCTGTCGAGAGACCATAGGTTGGGAAGGGGGTCGGCGTCGATGAGTTCACCGTCGGAACCACGAGCGCTTGCGCGCCAATATCCTTCCGCCACTCTTGTTCCAGCCCGGTCAGGTTCAGCCCATAGACCTTCATAAAGAGGTCGTCGATCGTCCCGCCCGCCTTGACCGCCTTCAAGAAATCGCCCATCTTCGCCTGGCCGTAATGTCGCATCAAGAAATCGACAAAACTCCAGCTTTCGCCGTACGAGAGATTCGCCGCATTCGGGTCCGCCGGGAATTCGCTCAAGAGTTGATGCAGCGGAATCAACGTGTTGCTCGCGATCGCCTGGCTCAACGGTCCCGTAAATTGCGGGTCCGGCTTTCCCGGGTCCTGATTATAGACCGCCAGCCCCTCGTCCATCAACGGCGGCAGCGAAAGACTGCCCAGCGAGCTGCACCCGTTCTGGATCGCGTGATGCACGACTTGGTGTGTCAACTCGTGCGCCGTCGCGCCCAACCCCCAATCCAGCTCCGACGTCGGGACGCCGATGAGGACCACGCTGTATTCCGGAAAATCCTGCCCGCCCGTCCATTCCTGCGCTCCCACGGAGAGCGCCTTCATCAAATCCCCATGGCTCGCGTAAATGTGCATCCGGACTTGTTGATCGAGTGTCACGCCAATGTTCTGCTGCAAAAAGCTGATCGCCTGCACTCCACGATTGAAAAGCGCCTGGCCAAAGTCCTGTCCGCCCGAATACCAATACAAGGCCAGTTGGTTGTTGGACAACTTTTGCCAGGTATGGTTCGGATCCTCCACGGTAAACGACTGCTTGGGCGTCTCCAGTTGATTCCCCGCACCGTCCTGGAGCACCCACCAGTATTGGCCTACCGTTCCCGGCGGCAGATAATTCTGCCCCAGGTCCCATTTGTACGTCGCCGAGATTTTCGTATCCGGCGAAAACGTGGGAATGTAGCGACTGCTCACACACTGCACAACCTGGACGAGCAGCGCCGCCTGCGTAATCTTGGCGTTGCTTTGCGCCTCTAGCTGAAACACCAGCTGGGTCGGGAAATTATTCGTAAAGGTACTCGACGTCACCGTAATGGCATCTGCCGCGTGCGCGGGCGCGCTCAAAAGCGCGAACGCGGCGAGAATGATCGCAATCGTCGAAATGGTAAAGAGAGAGTGGCGGTTCACGGTCGATCCTTTCTATCAAATATAGCCTGATAATCTGCGGCCTCCATTATCGCGCCATTTCGCCCCTCCGACAACAGCCATGCCTGCCGAGTGCGGTTCAGATCGGGGCAACTCGTCATTGCGAGCGACCGTAGGGAGCGAAGCAATCTCACCCGAGGCCGAGATTGCGCCCGCCCCGCTATGGTCCCGCGGGAGATCGCGGGATCATCGATCCCGCGGGGTCTGCGGGATGGCACTCCACGGGACGCCGCCGCTTCGCGGCTCCTCGCATTGACGCTCGTCTGTGTCGATTCGCCCCGAAACTGGACTACACCCTTTCCGGTTGTCCTTTTGACTTGTCCCAGGCGCTGCAATATAATGAAAGGAGAAAGTGATGGCTCGAGATGGGTCGTCTGCAAGCACTTGTCCTTCGGCGATTGGCTCAGCACGGGTCCGGGTTAACTCATTTCAAGACTACCCTCGGCTTCAAGTTGCTCGTTATTGCCGTCGGCGTTTCGCTGATCGGCGTCGTCACCTCCTCCTTGCTAGTCCAGTCCCTCCAACGACAACAGCTCATCGACCTCGCCAAAAGTACGTCGAGTCGCGCCAGCGATCTGATCGCCATCAGCCTGGAACACTCGATGATGGACAACGGGAACCTGTCCAACCAGATCATCCAGGCCATGGTCGGCGAAGGCATTGTGCGACGAATCCGGATTCTCGACCCGCAGGGTGTGGTCCGGGCGAGTTCGAACCCGAGCGATGTCGGACAGGCGCTCAGCCTCGAGGCATCGCCCTGCCGGGACTGTCACACAAGCGCGGCTCCCCCCGCCGTCCATACCGTTATTTCTGCTCAAGCCGGCCGCTCTGTCTTGTTGACGGTCAGCCCGATTCATAACCAGCCTGAATGTGCGAAATGCCACGACCCCAAGGTACGCGTCCTGGGGGTCTCGATGGTGGAAGCGCCGCTTGCCCAGTTGGACGATCAAGTGACCGCCAGCCTCGACCGCATTATTCTCTCCGGCCTCGCCACCTTCGTCTTGATGGTGGGACTTTTGGTTTTGGCCTCGCGCCGGTTTGTGACGCGCCCCATCGCCGAGCTCTCCCGAGGCATCACAGAAGTGGGGCGCGGCAACTTGGACCATCCCGTGCACGCGCAAGGGAATGACGAATTAGGCGAACTGGCAGGGGCGTTTAACCGGATGCAGCAGCAGTTGCAGGTCGCGCGTGCCGAAGCCGCCGAGCGCAATCGAGAATTGGCTGGACTCTATCAGGTCGGGACCCAGGTCTCGGCCTCCCTGGAGCTGTCCCACGTACTGGATGCTGTCGCGGACGGCGCCCGTCAAGTGCTCACCGCCGACGTCGGCTGGGTGGGGCTCGTCGATCAAGAGCAGAAGCAAGTATCCGTCCAGGCCTGCAGCGGCACACGGACCCCCGTCCTCAAAGGGATGAGCATTCCTCTCCCGACGGATTCGAGAGAGAGTCTGCAACTGGAATCTGAGCAGGACCTCGCGTCGGATTTGCCCTTCGCGCGCGCGGCAGGATTGACTGCCGCCGAGGGGATTGCCTCCTTGTTGGGCGTGCCGCTGCGACGCGGCGAACGGGTTCTCGGAATGGTGGGCGTGATGACACGCGAACCCCGCCGCTTCTCTCCATCGGACGTCCGGCTCCTGTCCCGCCTCGCCGCCCAGGTGGTGGTTGCCATGGAGAACGCGCGGCTCTACGAGCAGGTGCGTCATCTCGCCGTCCTCGAAGAGCGCGACCGTCTGGCGCGCGAAATGCACGACGACCTGTCGCAGGCCTTGGGCTATATGAATTTAAAGACGGCCCTCACCGCCGAGCAGCTGTCACGCGGCCAAATTCCTGATGCTCAAAGGAGTTTGTGCGAACTGGCCCGCGTCATCCAGGGAGCGTACACCGACGTACGCGAGGCGATTTTCAGTCTCCGCACCGCCATCCCCTTCCGGACAGGATTCTCCGCCGTCCTGCAGGAATATCTGGCCGAATACCAGGCGCATTTTGGAATACAGGCCCGGCTCCTCGCGGATGGCAAGGTGCCGGTCGAGTTTTCCGAAGAGGTGACCGTTCAGGTCGTTCGCATCATTCAGGAGGCCCTGACCAATATCCGCAAGCATGCCCGCGCGAATCGTGTGACCGTGCGCGTGGACCAGGAGGACGGTCGCGTGCGAATATCAATCCAGGACGACGGACGCGGCTTCGACCCATCCGCCGTCGCCGGGAACGATGGTCAGGCGTTCGGACTGCAAATCATGCGCGAGCGTACGAAAGAGATCGGTGGGACGTTGGAGCTCTATTCACAACCGGGGCGCGGCACGCGGATTGTTGTCCGGGTACCCCGGTCGAGCCAGACGTAAGGAGAACGACGATGGGGACGTTGCGGATTGTACTCGCCGACGATCATCTTCTCTTTCGCAAAGGCGTTGCCGCCGTGCTCGCTTTGCGCCCCGGCCTGCAAGTGGTGCGCGAAGCCGCCGATGGGTTGGAGGCGATCGAGGCGGCACGCGCGGAGGCGCCCGATGTCATCTTGATGGACCTGGCCATGCCGAGGTGCAGCGGCCTCGAGGCGACTCGAATCATCAAGGCCGAAATTCCCCAGGTCAAGATCGTCGTCCTCACGGTGTCCGACGCCGACCGGGATCTCTTCGCGGCGATTAAGGCGGGTGCCGATGGCTACCTCCTCAAGAACATCCAGCCGGCCCAACTCTATGAAATGTTGGAAGGGATCCGGCGGGGCGAGGCGCCCATCACGAGAGTGCTCGCCGCCAAAATCCTCAAGGAGTTTCAGGAGCCGCCAAAAGGCTCTCTCCCGGGGGAAGGCGAAAATGCCCTCACCGCGCGCGAGGCCCAGGTGTTGGAACTGCTCGCGCAAGGCTTGAAGAACAAGGAAATCGCCGCAGCTTTGTCCGTCGCGGAAGACACCGTCCGGGCGCACGTGCGGCGGATCCTCGAAAAACTCCATCTCCAAAACCGCATCCAGGCCGCCGTGTACGCCGTCCGGCAGGGCCTCGCTCCATCCCCCCATCAAGACCCTCGTCCGCCAGAGTGATCCCAGAGAATGTGACTAGTCCAACCGGACTAGCGAGAGCTAGTCCGGTTTTCGTTTCCAAAATCGTCCAAAGGGGTGTATGAAAACCGCATCATCAGACGGATAATGAAGAGAGCGCGGCCGGGGAATTTCCTGAACGCACCCGCCTGGACAATAGAAGCATGCAGTGTCATGCGGATTCTCAAAGAGTCACAGGGTGCCAAAAGCGTTGGATTCAATCTCGCCGACAACACGATCCGCGTAGTCCGGGGTGAGCAGAGAATTGCGCGCGAAATCGATGATCTCTTGCAGGCGATCAAGAACGATCCTGGCCGGAGCGAGTCGGCGGATCCGTGAGCACGCGCTGACCAAAAGGGCGGCGCGAATCGCTTCCCTCGCGGCTCGCCGCCCGGCACAATCAAGGGAGGAAAAACATGTTCAGACCCAAATGGCGCGGCGTACTTCCCTTGCCGCTGCTATTCATGACAGTCCTCGCCGCGATTCTCATGATGGGAATCGTCACAGCGGCGCCTACGGCAGGCAAGAGCACCGCGGTCTCACTCGACGATTGGTCGTCGAAAGCATGCCAAACGTGTCATCCACGCGAATGGCAGGAATGGTCCCAGAGCGGACACGCGATGACCCTCTCGGCGCAGCTGTTGAACGCGTCCCATAACTCGAGTGAGTTGCTCGACCAGACCTGCGTCAAGTGCCACAGCCCTGAACTCGGCACCGTCAAGATCTCCGACATCGTCCAGCCGATTGACCAAAAGGGTCCGTGGAAGCTGGTGGGCCAGTATGCGAATGCGGGGGACACCCCTTCGATTCCCTGCCTCGCGTGCCACCAGTCTCACACCGCGAGCCTCCCGGGCCTCTTGCCCGGAATGGACTTTGGCGACGAGTCCACTTTTTACCGCAGTGTGGCGCCGCCCCAAATCACCAATCTCTACGTCTACGATGCCTTTGCACAAAAGTACATTGACCCGCTGCCCATTGCCCCGGTCATGAACGGCGATCAAGCGATCCCCATCGCCGACACCCGCGCGAACCGCTTGTGCTACACATGTCACGCGACCGAGCGCGCCGAGAGCAACCTGTTCGAGCCCGGCACTCCTCCCCTGGGCGACAACAGCGTCGGCACAGGTGATGATCGCACGCTCATGGGCGTCCATCAAGGCATCCCGTGCGTCACTTGCCATATGCCCGGCGGCAGCCACACGTTCAATCCGATGAGTGCCTGCAGTCAATGCCACAGCTCAGGCTCCACCACGGCCGCCTCACTAAATTATGTCACCCAGGTGACTACCAGCTACACCGATCCCACGCTAAGCATGCTCTCCGGCAACGCCAGTCCCCTCAACATTCACTGGCTCGACAAAACCCAACTGTGGCCTCCGCTAGCCGTCGGTATGCAAGCGACGGACAGCGGCGACCAGGTTATCTACACGATCACCCTCCGCAACTTTGGGAGCTCGGATATCTCGAACATTGACGTGAGAGGGACCATTCCGGCCGGCGCCGGATACCTCGACTCTCAAATCATCGACGGGAACAACCCCGGTCGCTTCGACGGCAGCATCGTTTATTTCAACATCGGCGCCCTCCCGTCCGGCCAAACCTTTGGCCCGATTACCTATCGCGTCCAAAAGGGGACCGCCAAGGATCTGACCGCTCACGCCTCCGTTTCCTGGGAGCAGCCGGCGCCCGGCTCGGCGAATTCGCCGAACGTGGCCCCTCATTAACCGGCAGGCGCATCCGGACCCAGTGTCGTTGCTATAGATCTGAATTTGTGAGCGTCCATCTTCACCTTGGGAAGATGGACGCTTTACTATTTTAATTGGAAATTTTGAGTATGCTACTAGCAACGGAGCAAAAAGAAATGCCCACACATCTCCCCCACGGAACTATCTTCTCAGGAACCGGCGCTCCAGTTCCTCCCAACTCAACCTTATAAAGACAGGGCGGCCGTGGGGGCACGTCGCGGGCGCATACGGCCGCATCAAATCCTCCAACAGCGCTTGCTGCTCTTCCGGCGACAGCACATCGCCCGCCTTCACGGCGCTCACGCATGCCGCTTTCGCCGCAAGCTTGTCGCGCAGCGCATCCCCTTGCAGCGTGTGATGGCGCCCATGCTCCTGCAATAGAATGGCCATCAGTTCCGCGGCGGGCAGGTTGACGAATGCGGGGAGCGCGTGGATGCGGAACGAGTTCTCTCCGAACGGCTCTATCTCGATCCCGAGCGATCGGTACTCCTCCAGGTGCGCGCTCACCAACTCCGCCTCTCTCGCCATCAACTGCACCTGCGTCCCGCCCGTTTCCTTCCTCTCCCCCGCTCCTCCGCTTTCTGCCTTCTCTCCGCCGCCTCCCTGCCCCCCTGCACCTCCGCTCCCTTCAAAGACCCCGCGGTCTTTGCGGAGCTGCTCCTCTGCTTCTCTGCTGCCCTCTTCATCCTTACCATGCGCCGTCAGCATCTCGTAAAACACTTGCTCTTGCGCGGCGTGCTGATCCACAATCACCATCCCGTCCGGGCTCGCCGCGAGAACGTAGGTGTTGTGCACTTGCGCCACCGCGCGCCAGCCGGTCAACTCAATCTGATAGACGCGCCCCGGCTCGCGGACGACCCCCATCGGCGTAAGCTCACCCGGCGGAAGCAGCACCCCCGCCTCCCCTGCTCCCTCTGAGACATTCCCAAACGGCCATTCGGACGTGCTCGTCTGGCCCGACTGCGGAAAATCTCGGAGCGCGTCTTCGACCGCCTGGGCGACTGCTCCGTAGACCGCGCGCTCTTGATACAGCCGCACCTCCGCTTTGCGCGGATGAACATTCACATCCACCATCTGTGGATCCAGGTCGATCTGGATCACGGCGAGCGGATGGCGGTTCGGCGGCAAACGCCCCATATACGGCCGTTCGAGCGTGACGGCGAGCAGCCCCGACCGAATCGGGCGCTCGTTGACGAAAAACGCTTGCCAGTCGCGACTCGCCCGCGCGAGCGAAGGCCGCGAGGCAAAGCCGCGCACGCTCAAATCGACGCTCGTGTAATGGATTTCGAGCATCTCGCTCGCGACGTCGCGCCCCCACACCGCCGCGATCCGTTCCAGCCAGGTCGCCGCGGGCGCGACGAGACTCTCGCGCCCGTCGATCAGGAGGCGAAAAGCAATCGTGGGAAAGGCGAGCGCATACTGCATGACCGTCTTTTGGACGAGCTCGCTTTCGCGCAGAGGCGCCTTTAGAAATTTCCGTCGCGCCGGCGCGTTGTAAAAGAGGTGGCGGACGGCGACCTGCGTGCCGACGGGTGCGCCCGCGATTTCGACCCGTTTCTGCCCATCCGCGAGATGCAGCCGCGTCCCCTCCAATTCGGCGCGGGCACGGGTCAGTATCTCCACTTGCGCGACACTCGCGATCGAAGGAAGGGCCTCGCCGCGAAAACCGAGCGTCCGAATCCGAAAGAGGTCGTCCGCCGACTCGATCTTGCTCGTCGCAAAGCGTTCGACCGCGAGCTCGGCATCCGCCCGCGGCATGCCCGCGCCGTTATCGCTCACGCGGACCAGAGACAGGCCGCCCTCGCGGATTTCGACCGAAATCGCCGTGGCGCCCGCGTCGATCGAATTCTCGATCAATTCCTTGACGACCGACGCCGGACGCTCGACCACCTCGCCCGCCGCGATCCGCTCGGCGACCCGCTTGTCAAGAACATGGATGCGCTGTTCGCTCACGATTCTTATTCCAGACGCCTCTCTACCCGACGAGCCGACTATCCAGCTGTCTGATCCTCACCTGCATCTCGTTCAACAAATTCAGCGCCTGGATCGGCGTCATATTCGCGATATCGGTCTCGGCCACCTGCCGCAGAATCTGCCGCCACAGCTCGGCCCGCGCCCTGTAGCGCGCCTGCTCCTCTCTCACGACCCCCCGCTCGCTACCCACCAACCCGCTCTCCTCGGGTGAAGCATCGGGCCTCTCCCCCGCTCCTCTGCCGCCTTCGGAGGCCCCGCGGTCTTTGCGGGGCTGCCCCTCCGCTCCCTCGCTCCCACTTGCCTCACTGCCTCTTGGCTCATTGGGCAATTGGCTCGTTGGGTCATTGCCTCGACTGCCTTCCAGTCCATGCAATACCTCTTCCGCTCTATCGATCACACGCGCAGGCAGCCCCGCGAGACGCGCCACATGAATCCCAAAGCTCTTTTCCGCGCGGCCCGGAATCACCTGCCGCAAAAAGACGACGCCGCCTCCCACTGGTCCTTCGACTGCGTTCCGCGAAATCCGCGGGACTCCGCCCAGGATGCGGGGGGCAGCGGGCAGTTCCTTCACCGCCATCGTGTAATTCCGCACCGCCCCGCCGTACTCGACAATGGCGGTGGAAGACTCTAGCTGGGTGAGCTCGTGATAATGGGTCGCAAAAAGCGTCTTGGCGCCGATCACATTGTGGATCTCTTCGGCGATCGCCCATGCAAGCGAGATGCCGTCGTAGGTCGAGGTGCCGCGTCCCACCTCGTCGAGGACGATCAGGCTGCGCGGCGTCGCATGCCGCAGAATATGACTCGTTTCGCTCATCTCGACGAGAAAGGTCGAGCGTCCCTGAGCAATGTCGTCGCTCGCGCCCACCCGCGTGAAAATGCGATCCGCCAGCCCGATGTGCGCCTCCCTCGCCGGCACAAAGCTCCCCACTTGCGCCATCAGCACGATCAAGGCAACCTGCCGCACAAACACGCTCTTGCCCGACATGTTCGGGCCGGTCAGGATAATGACGCGGGCCTCGCCGTCGAGATGCACGTCGTTCGGAACGAAATTCTCGCCCTCCTGGAGAAAGCGTTCGACGACCGGGTGCCGCCCCTCGCGGATTTCGATCGTGTCGCCGTCGTCCACATGCGGCATGCAATAGTTCATTCTGGCCGCGGCCTGAGCGAACGAACAGAGCGCGTCGACCTGGGCGAGGATGCGCGCCGCGGTCAGCAGCCGATCGGCATGCCGGGCGACCTGGCGCCGCACCTGCACAAACAGATCATACTCCAGGTCCTTGACCCGGTCTTCCGCCGCGAGGATCTGCGCCTCTTGTGCTTTTAATTCGGGCGTCACATACCGTTCGGCGTGCGAGATCGTCGCCCGCCGCTCGTACTGCTTGGGAATGAGATGCCCCGCGCTGCGCGGCACCTCGATAAAGAATCCAAAGACCTCGTTATAACGGACCCGCAGGCTCTTGATGCCGGTCCGCACGCGCTCTTTTTCCTCCAGCTCGCTCAGCCACCCCTTGCCCTGCGTCACTCGCGTCCGCAATTCGTCCAACGTGGCGTCATAGCCCGAGCGGATGAGCCCGCCCTCCCGCACAAAGATCGGCGGGTCCTCCCGGATCGCGCGCCCGATCAACTCCTCCACCTCGGACAAATCTTCCAGCTGGCCGCCCAGCTCCTGCAACCGGGCCGAGTGCGTCGCCCCGAGCCGCGCCTTGGTCCGCGGCAGGCGTCCGAGCACCTGCTTGAGTTCCATCAGGTCGCGCGCATTCGCGTTCCCGAAACCGATCCGCCCGACCAGCCGCTCGACGTCATAGACGCCATCCAAGAGTTGGAGCAGGTCCGCGCGCAGAAAGGAATCGCGGACGAGTTCCTGCACCGCGTCCAAGCGCGCCTCAATCTGCGCGAGGTCAAGGAGCGGCTGTGAGAGCCACCGCTTCAAGAGCCGCGCGCCCATCGCCGTCGCCGTGTAATTGAGCACGCCAAAGAGGCTGCGAGTCGCCGCCGTCCCCCTTTGCGCGAAATTGTCCAGATCGGACGGCGGCGAATGGATGGGGGTGATCAATTCGAGGTTGCGGCGCGTCGCCGCGTCGAGCGTCATGTAATCGGCGAGGGAGTAGGTCCACAGGTGATTCAGATGTGTGAGGGTGTTATCGTCCTGCCGCGCCGCTTCTCCCCACAGCTTGTCGAACGGCCGCTGCTCGTGTGCCGCCCCGCCGCGCACACCGCCGTTCGGCTGATTACTCTTTAAATAATAGAGGATCGCGCCCGCCGCCTGGATTGCGAGCGGCAGTCCCTCACAGCCGAACGCGTCGAGCGCGGCGACGTGAAAATGCCCGATCAATTCCTCCCGCGCGGCCGCCTCGCCGCAAGCCGCATCCTCGATGGGCGAGATGCGCGCGGGCCGCACGGCCGAGAGCTTCGTCCCCAGCTCCGTATCCGCCGCGAGGCTCTGCGGCAGGACGTATTCGCTCGCCTGAACGCGCTGCAGCTCGTCCAAGAGCTTGGCCTGCGCCTCCGCTCCGTCGATCTGGGTGGTCGCGAACTCGCCTGTCGAGATATCCGCGAGCGCGAGCCCGTAGCCCAGGCCCGAGCGCACGATGGCCGCGAGGTAATTGCCCGCTTCGGCGTGCAGCAGCGCATCCTCGACGACCGTGCCGGGCGTAATGATGCGCACGACATCACGCTTGACGAGATGCTTGACCTTTTTCGGGTCCTCCAGCTGCTCGACGAGCGCGACCTTGTACCCTTTTTCGATCAAGCGGGCAATATAGGACTGGACGTGGTGGTAGGGGACGCCGGCCATCGGCAGACGGACACCTTTGGCGAACGAGCGGGAAGTCAGGACGAGGTCGAGTTCGCGCGCGGCGATTTTCGCGTCGGCGTCAAAGGTCTCGTAGAAATCGCCGAGGCGAAAGAGGACGACGGCGTCGGGGAAACGTGCCTTGATGCCCTTGTATTGGGCCAGCATCGGGGTAAGGCGTTTCGGGTCCGTCTGACTCATCGGTTAGGTAAGTATAACACATGTCCGGAGCCGGTCCAATTCGAGTGCTCAAGGTTCCAACCGTTCGATTGAGGGAACCCGGTCGAATTCTCGGTCGTAACTGTACACCTCTCTGACCTTCTGGCGTTCCATTTGGGCCGCAAGAATGGCATCCTCAAAGTCCAAAGGGTATGAGACGTAGAGATCGAGTGCCCGTAGGTACGCTTTCCGATGGGTCAGTCTCAGGCCTGGGAGCGACAGCAAGGGGTAGAGGCGGGCTCGGATCTCTTCCCGGGTTAGAGCATACACTTGCTTGGAGGAAAGAACATACACAATCTCGGCGATCACCGCTTCGGAGGTCGTCAGAGTGACCTCTTTTCGTTGGGCTCTTTGGAACAGTTCGAAGCAAGCCCGGGCCTTCTTCGGATCATCCCCTGTGAGATGACGGAGGAAAACGTTCGTGTCGACGAATCGCATAGGCTAATGTCTCATCTTGCCGATTTATCTCTCCACCTGCTCCTCGACTGCCGCGTCACGCAGTCGTTTGAAATTCACTGGCCTGTTCTTGGGCTTGACCGATGCAAAGGTCTCCTCCAGCGTCATCGTCGGCGGCAAAAGTTCCACCTTCTTCCCCGTGATCCGGAACCGCACTTCACCTCGGGGCTTGACCCCTAGGAAGCGCCGTACCTCTACGGGGATCACCACTCCACCCTTGTAGGTCAGCCGCCGCTGGTATTCCTTGACTTCCCCCATGGGATACCTCCTGTTGTAGGTATAACCTCTATAACGTGGTTATACGCCTCGCGAGGCTCGATGTCAAGAGCTGGAACCGATCCGAGAGGTTCCAGATACGACCTTTCGGGTTTCCAGCCCCCGCCTCTCTCGGCCCCCTCCCTCGTGGCTTCTTCCTACTGCCTTCCGCCTTCATTTGTTAACCGCTCCTGCACCCCCTCCACACTCATGAACTGTGACAGGCACTTGCCTTGACGGAGCAGCAATCAAGATAAACAAGCTCAGGAAAGCACAAAGGTTCTGCTTTGTCAAGAGGAAATTTGAAAAATTAAGTAGATTGACACTGATTCCCCCTCGGGGTATAATTTCAGTGCATCGGCGAAGACGCCGAGTGCGCCTGTCCGGTCGCCCTTCTTGGGGCCGCCGGAGAGCGGGATGCACGCCAGCAAGCCATCCGGGCCCGACAATGACGTTCCGCCCAGCATACGCTTTTCCTTCCCGCAGGAAAGGAAAAGACGTTCCGTTTCTCCGCAGGCGCTGCCGGCGGACCGAAACGCGAACGACTGCTGACACAGCTTTTTCCAGGTCAAGCAGGCCTGTTTCAGACGGCCAGTCTGAGAGGGGCCTGCTTTTTCTGTCTGAACTTTTCGCGCGCCCAATCGATCCCGCGGCCTAAGTCGAGTCCCGCGCATCACCCGCCTTGCGCATCCTGAGCGGAGCCCCGCGCAGTTCCGCGGGGCGCAGTCGAAGGAGCGGTGTCATCGATCCCGCGTATTCTGCGGGTCGTAGATCCCCCGTAATCTGCGGGTCGCAGATCCCGCAAAGAACGCGGGACCGCCATCCTCAAGGGAGGCTGAAAGTTATGGACGTGTCCGCCCGCGATGCCGGACTCGTCATCGGCGACCATGCCGTCGGCGATTCCACCGCGCTGATTGCGCTTCTCAGCGCGATCCAGGAGCGCTATCACTATCTTCCGCGCAACGCTCTTGTCCTCCTCGGCGAGACCCTGAGCATTCCCCTCAGTCAGATCTACAGTGTGGCCACTTTTTACAATGCCTTTAGCCTCCAGCCCCGCGGCGCCCACCTCGTCCGTGTCTGCATGGGCACCGCGTGCCATGTCCGCGGCTCCCCCCAGATCCTCAACCGTCTCGAGACTCGCCTCCGGGTCCATGCCGGCCAAACCACCCAGGACCGCAACGTGACCCTGGAAACCGTCAATTGCCTCGGAGCCTGTGCCCTCGGCCCGATTGTCGTGACCGACGGCGCTTACACCGGTCAAACGGACATCGCCAAGGTGGACCGCCTCCTCAAGGACCTCGCGCGGGCTCGGGAGGAGAAATGAACTCCAGGCTCCAGAGCCCCGCGCAGCTGGACGAGTACCGGGCACGTCAGCGCGCAGCCCACGACCCTTCCCGCCCCTGCCTCAATATTTGCGGTGGTACCGGCTGCCAGGCGAGCGGTGCCGACCGGTTGATTGCGGCGGCAAATGCGGCGGCAGTCAATGCCGCGATCGACGGCCGTGACCGTTTGTCCATACGTGTGACCGGCTGTCCCGGTTTTTGCGAACAGGGCCCCATCGTGGTAATTCAACCCGAGGGGATTTTTTATGCCCGTGTCCGGCCGGAGGACATGGCCGAAATCGTCTTCGAAACCGTCCTCGGGCACCGCCTCGTCGACCGCCTCTTGTACACCGACCCGGCCACCGGCCAAAAGATCCCCTACGAACGTGATATCCCCTTTTACACCAAACAGGCCCGTCTCCTCCTAAATCAGAACGGGTTGGTCGATCCCTGCGAAATCGACGAATACATCGCCGCCGGCGGCTACGGCTCTCTCGTCCACGCCCTCGATCTGTCTCCGGATCAAATAGTCGAGGCCGTCCTCCGCTCCGGCCTGCGCGGCCGCGGGGGCGCCGGCTTTTCCACAGGACTCAAATGGCAGACGGCCCGCCGCGCCATGCAAAAATCCGGGACCGGGTTCCTCATCTGCAATGCCGACGAAGGCGACCCCGGCGCCTTTATGGACCGCGCACTCGTCGAGGGAAACCCCCACCGGATCTTGGAAGGGATGATCATCGGCGGCTATGCCCTCGGCGCGACTCACGGCTATGTGTACATCCGCGCCGAATACCCCCTGGCCATCGACCACCTGCGGGTCGCCTTGACGCAAGCTCGCGCGCTCGGCCTCCTCAGCCAGCATATCCTCGGCTCCAACCTTTCCTTCGACGTCGAAATACGCCTCGGCGCAGGGGCCTTTGTCTGCGGCGAGGAGACTGCGCTCATGGCGAGCATCGAGGGACGCGCGGGCGACCCGCGCCCGCGTCCCCCCTTTCCCGCCGAGCGCGGACTGTGGGGCCAGCCGACGGTCATCAACAACGTCAAGACCTGGGCTTCCGTTCCCATTATTCTCGACAAGGGCCCCGAGGCCTACGCGGCGATCGGGACGGAGAAATCCAAGGGGACGATGATCTTTTCGCTCGTCGGCAAGGTGCGCAACACGGGGCTCGTCGAAGTGCCGATGGGGATTACGCTCCGCGAGTTGATCTTTGGCATCGGCGGCGGCATCCCGAACGGCAAGGCCTTCAAGGCGGCCCAGATCGGCGGACCCTCCGGCGGCTGCATCCCGGCCAAGCACCTGGATACATCCATCGATTACGAGTCGCTCACGTCTCTCGGCGCGATCATGGGATCGGGCGGCATGGTCGTGACCGACGAAGATACCTGCATGGTCGATTTCGCCCGCTATTTTATGAACTTTGTCCAGGAAGAATCGTGCGGCAAATGCGTCCCTTGCCGGCTCGGCACCAAGGCCATCCTCGACGTCCTGACGCGCATCGCCGAAGGCAAGGCTCAACCGGGCGATATTGAATACCCGGCAGAGCTTGCTGAGCAGGTCAAGTCCTCCTCTCTCTGCGGCCTCGGCCAGACCGCCCCCAATCCGATCCTGACAACGCTCCGCTATTTTCACGACGAGTATGTCGAGCATGTCGAGAGCCACATCTGCCGTGCGCACGTCTGCAAAGGCTTGATCCGCTACGAAATCGATCCCGCCGCATGTACCGGCTGCCTCGTCTGCCTGCGCAATTGCGCCTCGAACGCCATCGCCGGCGAAAAACGGAAACCACACGTCATCCACGCCGAACTGTGCGCCAAATGCGGCGTCTGCAAGGAGCTGTGCAAATTCAACGCCGTCCGCGTTCTCACCGGCAACGGCCGCCTATCGAACTACTCAACTATCCAACTATGAAACTAACTATCGACAACCATTCCGTTAGCGTGCTCCCCGGCACCACCCTTCTCGAGGCGGCCCGCGCGCACGGCATCGCCATCCCGACTCTTTGCTATCACGAGGCTTTGGAACCCTATGCGGCCTGCCGCCTGTGCGTCGTCGAGCTGTCTACCCCACGCGGCCCCAAGTTGGTCGCGGCCTGCGCCCAGCCGTGCGAAGAGGGCGTGGTCGTCCACACCCATTCTCCCCGAGTGCAGACCTCGCGCCGCGTCACCGCCGAACTCCTTATGGGGAGCGGCGGCCACCTGCCTCTGGTCCGGGAGGTTGCCCGCGCGATGGGAGTCGAACGCACTCGATCTACGCTTCCTCCCGACGACTGCATCCTTTGCGGTCTCTGCGTCCGCGCGTGCGACGAGCTCGTCGGTGCCCATGCCATCAGCCTCGCCCAGCGCGGCCTGAAAAAGCACGTCGCGGCCCCGTTCGAAATTGCTTCTGCGGCCTGCATCGGCTGCGCGACCTGTGTCCTGATCTGTCCCACCGGCGCAATCAAGCTCGCGGACATTACGCCTCCGCCGCACTCGGCCCACGACGCGCGCACCTGCCGGCTCTGCGGGGAGCAGAGCCTGGGGGCAGAGTTTGCGGATGCTGAAGCCCTCTTGAGAGAAGAGGTGCAGCCGCTATGACCCAAACCGGTGTCTTGCTGTGCACCTGCGATGACAAGCTCTGTGCGGATATCGATATCGAGTCGGTAGCCAGTGCCCTTCTTGAGCGCCCGGGCGCCCACCGGATGATCCAGACCGCGGAGCACATCTGCCTGCCGGACGGGCGGCAAGCTCTGCGCGAGTCGATTCGTGAGCATGGCCTTGACCCGGTTATCATTGCGGCCTGCCCTGCCCGGTTCCAAGGCAAGCGTCTCGAGCAAGCGTGTCTCGAAGCTGGGCTGCCCCGCAATCGCTGGACACTCGTCGATTGGCGCGAGGGCTGCGCCTGGGCGCACGCGGGCGACAAGGATGCCGCCACCGCGCGCGCCCTCGACCTCGTCGAAATGGGGATTGCCCGCGCGGAGAACGCTCGCCCGGTCGGAGATGTTGTGACCGCGATCCAACCCGGCGTCCTCGTGATCGGCGGTGGAATCGCCGGTCTCACCGCCGCCCGCTCCCTCGCCGAGCGCGGCATTCACACTCTGCTCGTCGAAAAGGAGCCTCACCTCGGCGGCCAACTCTCTGCTCCCGTCATTGCTCCCGTCATTGCGAGGAGTGTCCTTTACGACGAAGCAATCTCCCCCTCCACTACCGAGAGGCCAAGTGTCATTGCGTGGCTTCGTCCGCATTCTGTTGAATCGGCGAACCCGAACCCGTGTCTTGTACGGGCGCAACCTCATCCTTGGCAGGAGAAGGAGCAGAGTGACCCATCTCTCGCCGCCCTCTCCTCCACCCTGGACGCTGTACTCGATCATCCCAATATCCAGCTGCACCTCAACTCGCACGTCGCCGCCGTCCACGGCTCGGTCGGCGACTATGTCGTGACGATCGCCCGTTCATTGCAGGAGTCACCCATTACTGCGCACGTCGGCGCCATCGTCGTCGCGACCGGCGCGCAAGAATATTCCGCCGCCGGCCTCTACCGTCACGACGCTCGCCGCGTCGTCACCCTCTCCGAGTTCGAACGCGAGCTCACTACCCACATTTCCAGCCCTGCCGCCGAAACAGACTCCCGGTCTCCAACCACTAGACCGTCCGACGACTTGACTAGAAGACCACGTGACTACTCAACGATCGAGCTATCCAACTACTCAACTACCCAACTATCCAACATCTCGGAGCGAAGCGGAGACCCCGCGCTCTTTGCGGGGCAACCTCCAACTTCCATCATTTTCATCCTCTGCGCCGGTTCACGCGACAACCACATCCGCTACTGCTCCAAGGTTTGCTGCCTCGCCGCGCTCCGCCAGGCGGCCCAATTCAAGCGCGCCCATCCAGATACCAGGATCACGATTCTCTATCGCGATCTCTACCTGCTCGGGAATGAACACAACGCCGAGCAGGTACGTGATGCCCGCCGCCTCGGGATCGAATTCGTCCGTTACTCGCCCGCGTATCCCCCGCAAATCGGGGACGACTCTGTCACCTTATGATTCTCTCCCTCCGGCGCGTCGCAAGAGCTCCCGTATGAGCGCCTGGTGCTCGCGGTCCCCCTCGTCCCGCGCGCGGATGCCGGGGCGCTCGCGCATGTCTTGAATTTGGACCGTGACCAGGACGGCTTCTTCCTCGAGCCCCACACGCGCGTACGGCCCGAGGAGGAAGCCCCGCGCGGGATTTTCATCTGCGGCTCCGCGCACGCCCCCGTCGACGTCGATACGGCTATTCTGCAAGGATTGACCGCGGCCGCGCAGGCGCTCCGCTGGGTGCAGCAGCGGGAATGGAGGCGGCCCGCGCGCGCAGCGGAAATAAACCCGCGGATTTGCACGGGCTGTGCCCAATGCGTGCAAGCCTGCGCGTATGGCGCGATTCACCTGCACTATCCGTCTTCGCCCCTTGGCGATGGGCACGGCGACGAGAGACTGCCTCTTGCCGCTGTCGATCCCTGGCTCTGCCTCGCCTGTGGAAACTGCGCCGTCGCCTGTCCCACCCACGCGGTCGACTTGCCCGAATGCAGCGATCCGCAGATCCTGGCCGAGGTCCGGGCCGCTTTGCCGGAACGAGAGGACGGTCGCGCGCGCACTCTTGTCTTTGCTTGCCGGTGGAGTGGATTTGCCGCGATGGAGCTCGCGGGGGCGCGCCGGATGACGTGTTCGCCGCAAGTGCGCGTCGTCGAGCTGCCGTGTTCGGCGCGGCTCGCTCCCACGCACGTGCTTTATGCACTGCTGAACGGCGCCGCCCGCGTGGTCCTCGCTCTTTGCCCGCCCGACGAGTGCCATTTCGCGAGCGGCAACGTCTTGGCGGAAAAGCGCATCGAGGATTTGCGCGCCGAGCTCGCCGCGCACGGCATCCCTCCGGAGCGCCTGGCTGTCGCCCGAATGATGGGCGATGATCCGGAAGCATGGGTACGAGCCGTCGCGGAGGCGCACGCCTAGAAGGTAGGATATGCCCAAGCGCACATCACGTCTCACGTTTTACTGTTCACGTTCTACGAATCAAATGACCTAATCGCCATTCACGCATCACGTCTCACGCATCAAGCTATACGTTTTCCGTTTTACGCTTTACTTTTGTCACCTGTCACATTCTCAACGGAGAAACATCCATGACGCGATTATTAGACCAAGTCTGGACCCAGGACCGCTGTGCCGGCTGCGGCCTCTGCGTTGCCGCATGCTCGAAACAGGTCCTGGAGTGGGACGGAGAGGACCATCCGCGTCTCCGCCACATCGCCAAGAACATTGGGCTCTCCAAATTCGACCTCGACACCTGCTCCTTTTGCCAGAAATTCTGCGAGGCTGTCTGCCCGCGTCTGGAACCGGCCGCCCGCTTGCAGCCGCTGACCACCGTGGCGGCGCGCGCGGTCGGAACTCTCCCGGGCGGTGAACCGAACGATATCGTCCGCAATCTGCTTGTGGCCGCCCGCGGCAGCGGGATGATCGACGGCGCCCTCATGATGGATGCCGATCAGACCGGCACGACACAGGCCCGCGTCGTAAGCGGTGCCGGCGAAATCGCGCAGGCGGTCGGATTCCAGCAAATCTGGACGCCTCTCCTCGAGATGCTCAACCGGGCCGTCTTCGATTTCGGTCTCACTCGTCTGGCCGTCGTCTCGACCCCTTGCGGCAGCCAGGCGCTCCGCCGTCTTCACGACTCGAAACTCGAGCGCCTCGCGCCCTATCAAAAGGCGATTCGCCTCAACGTCGCCCTTTTCTGCACTGGCGTCTATCCGCCCCATTCGATTCGCGAACTCGTGGAGACTGGTTTGAATGTCCCACTGGCGAGTGTTCGCAGTATCACCGCGCTCCCACGCCGTAACAGTTTGCGCGTCGACTTGTGGGACAGCACGACGCGCGAGATGGACCTCGCCGAGGCGGACAAGTCGCTGCGTGCGGGGTGTGCCCGCTGCGATGACTATCTCGGCGAGAGCGCGGACGTGGCGGTTGGATGCGTCGGCGCCCCGGAAGGCGCGGCCACCGTCGTCGCCCGCACACCCGCCGGCGTGGCCGCTGTGCAGAATGCTCTACAGATGAAATTACTGGAAACCGAGGACGCGGTAGATGGCGCGGCCCTCGCGCGGGCGAGCGCCGAAAAGGGCCGGCGGGAACGCGCGCAAGCTTTTGATCGGCTCCGTATTCTGATGCTCGATGCGGTCAGGGACCCGCGACAGCGCGCCCAGGTGCGTCGCGAGCTCGACCTGCTTTATGGAACAACTCGGTCCACCCTAAAAAAGGAGGATGACGGCAATGCTGGCTGTGGCGACTGCTCTGGATGCTAAAGACCTCGACTTGCCGCAGGTGAGTGCCGCGCTCCGGCGCCTCGCCTCGAGCGAGTCCGTAGAGATTCGGAATGCCGCGCACCTGCACGGGCTGTGTGCGGGGCTCAAGGAAGGGGAATACACGATTATCGGAGACGCCGGCGACTATCTCGGCGTCCTCAACGACGGCGCGACGATCCGCGTGCACGGCCATGTGCGCAACTACGTCGCGGATAACATGACCCGCGGCCTCGTCGTCGTCGAAGGGACCGCCGGCTATGGCGCCGGTCTCTATCCCTACGGCGGCACCCTCGTCGTTCACGGCAGCGCCGGTGATTTCACCGCCACCATGAACAAGGGCGCCACCATCCTCATCGCCGGCCACGTCGGCGACGAGGCGGGCACCTATCATCTGGCGGGGGATTTTATCGTCGTCGGGAACGCCGGCTTGAACTTTGGCAATTACTTGATCCGCGGAAATTTGTATCTTGGCGGCGAGTGCCAGTCCCTGGGCCACAATACGCGCCTGGATGAGATGACCAAAGAGGATCTTCAGAAACTGCGCCGCTATTTCGAAGAGTACGATATCCGGGCGGACGTGACCCGTTTTCGAAAAATCGTCGCCAAGTCGACCAAACCCTTCTACGACTGATCGCCGGCCCCAGGCCGGGTCGACAAGCGAACCATACCAATGAGGTGAAGCATGCCGGTGATTGGAGCGTTCTGCGTCAGCGTCATGAAGAATGCCTGCATCAACGCGCACATGCCGGGCAAGTGCGCAACCTGCGTCGAGGTGTGTCCCTACTCGGTCTACGCGATCGACGAAGAGGGACAGGTCTCCGTTCAGAATTTCAACGCCTGTGTCGGCTGCCGGATCTGCGCCGAATTCTGCCCGGGCAACGCCATCCGGATCAACAGCGCCGAGCCCGAATCTATCACTCGGGCCCTGTGGACCTTTCCGGTGGTCGAGGAGATTCACTACAAAGCGCTGACCGGTCAATATATCCTGCGTGGCTTTGGGACCATGGGCCCTCTCCCGCATTTCGATTCGATCGTCGTCGTGCCCTCTCAGCTTGCCTCCCCCGCGCCGCGGGACAAGTACCGCGAAGAATGCCAGATGGACGTGACGATCGGCGAGGACACCTGTGAGCATCCGATGCACTTGAAATTGCCCATCGTCTTTCCGGCCATGTCCTTCGGCGCGCTCTCCCGGGAGGCCAAATTGGCATTGGCTATCTGCGCGGCCCAGATGGGCATCGCGACCAATACGGGCGAGGGCGGGCTCGTGCAAGGCGAGAATGATTTCGCGAACGGCTACGCGGACCCAGAGCGCCAAGACAAGCGGTGGGAGCCGGGCGGCTATCTGGTCATCCAATGGTCCACCGGGCGGTGGGGGGTGAGCGCGGATTATGTGCGTGCCGGCGACGCCGTCGAAGTCAAAATCGGCCAGGGGGCCAAGCCGGGCATGGGCGGCCATCTCCTCGGGAAAAAAGTGACCGAGGATGTGGCCCGGGTGCGGGGGATCCCGGTCGGAAGTGATGCCCTCTCTCCTTGCCGCTACTATGACGTGCAGTCGCTCGACGATATGACGAACATGGTGCGATTCCTGCGTGATGTGACCGGCTATCAAGTGCCGATCTTGATGAAGCTCGGGCCGAGCCGGCCCTATGCGGACGTCCGCGCGGCCGCGCTCGCGGGCGTGGATGCCATTTCGATCGACGGCGCGGCCGGCGGCACGGGCGCCTCGCCGGATATCGTGACGCAAGGAGTCGGCATCCCCACGATTGCCTGCATTCCTCCCGCGGTCCGCGCGCTCAAGGAATTGGGGTTGCATCGGAAGGTCAAACTGATTGCTCTCGGCGGACTGCGCGGAGGTCTCGACGCTTTCAAGGCACTTGCCATGGGCGCGGATGCGGTCGGATTCGCGAGCGCGGCAGAGATCGCTCTGGGCTGCCGCGCCTGCATGGCGTGTCACAAGGGCACCTGTGTCTATGGCATTACGGCTCAGGACCCTCGCCTGCGCGCGCGGCTGGACCCCGAAGAGGGCGCGCGCCGCCTGAGCAACTTTATCCATGCCACGGCAGAAGAAATCAAAATCCTGACCATGCTTTCCGGTCACGATTCCATTCAGGACTTGGGAGAAGAAGACCTGCGCGCGCTGGATTTGAATACCGCCGCGATTACCGGCCTGAAACTAATCGGATTTGAGAAAAAGCTGCCGTGGTGGGAGGAAGAGCGATTGGACTAGATGCCATAGGTGGACAAGCAGGGTCTAAAGCCAAAATCACAACCGGAAAATGTCTTCTGCATTTGACATGCCGCAAGGCACCCACTATAATGGACTAACCGGTACAAATCATGATACCGGTTATCCCAAAAGGTGCGGGCGGCATGGATCCAATCTGCTTCAAGAACGGGCCGCGCACAGTGGAGTAAAGAACCGTGGTCAAGTCCTGGCGAGTTGCGGCCGCGTTAGGATTGAGTGTGCTGCTTTTCATCGTCTTATTCGTCCGGGCGGTCCCCCAGGTCGGAACGAATGCTCTCATCGCCCAGGTGGCCGGCCCTGACACGCCGACCGCGCCCCCGCGGGCTGTTCCCACTCCGCCCCCTATGGTGCCGGTCCCCTCTGGAGATTTCAAAATGGGCAGCCGTGGCGATGCACTGGCGGACGGCGATGAAGAGCCCCTGCACACGGTCTTTCTAGATGCCTTTCAGATCGACCAGTACGAAGTGACGAACGCGCTGTACCAGCAGTGTGTGGATGCGGGTCAGTGTCATGCCCCCAGCAACTCCTCTTCCTCCACACGCACGCGCGGCGCCTATTACGACACTCCCGCGTTGGATAACTATCCCGTCACTTTTGTGTCGTGGTATGACGCCGAGGCCTACTGCCAATGGGTGGACAAGCGACTGCCGACCGAGGCGGAGTGGGAGAAGGCGGCGCGCGGGACGGATGGGCGCATCTATCCGTGGGGCAACGAGGGGGAGGCGACGAGATTGAATGTGTCGTTTTCCAACTCGCTCCCGGGCGGCAGGACGGCCGTTGGGAGCTTTCCTTCCGGGGCGAGTCCGTACGGCGCCATGGACATGGCGGGCAACGTGTGGGAGTGGGTTGCCGATTGGTATGCTCCCGGTTACTATGCCCAGTCGCCGACGCGCAATCCCCAGGGACCAGCTTTGGGATCCTACAAGGCGCTGCGTGGCGGCTCGTGGGACAATGAGTTGGCCGAGGCCCGCACGGCCAACCGGGATCGGGCGGACCCGGGCCTTTCCTACGGTCACCTCGGGTTTCGCTGCGCCCAATAGACCGGGTGGCGCTGCCAATCGGAAAGACGCAAACCCCGGCCACGCCTCACAGGCGCTGCAAGTTCTAATCACAGCTCGAGTCAGGGGCGGGCCATCTTTCACCCTTCGTTTTCGTGCAGACCCCGTTCCGCCAGACCCTGGTAGATCACCAATCCCGCGATCCCCGCCAAGCCCGCGAGGTCGAATTCGCTGCAGGTGGGGCGACTAGACACTCTACAGGGCCAGTCCCTGACCTGCTCGACTTAGCGAATCACGAGCGGCAAATAGATCTTGTAATTTGAATCGCCGACAATTGGAGTTGGCTGCGGCGTCGGCGAAGGCGTAGCCGGCGGCGAGGGAGAGGGCGAAGGCGAAGGCGGAGGATTTTTGGCACAATTGATGGTCCCGCTGTCCAGAGTGCTGCCCGACGTATTGATATACTTGTAGGCCAGGGTGCCGCCGGAGAGTTCCAACCGTAAGGCGCCATAGACAATGGTCGACGAGGTCGCGTCATAGCCGACCGCCAGCCGGCTGTCGGTCGTGATAAACTGCTGCAAGGAGTGGCCGCCCCCTCCGACGACGAATTCGGTGATCCCATTGGGACTGGGATTTCCGGATCCATCCAGCGGCACCCAGCGCTGATAGTCATGGTCGTGGCCGTTCAGCACCACGCTCACCCCATTCTGTGCGAGAAGGGACCAAATCGCGTTCATCTGGGTCGCGGATCCCTCCGGTCCTACATTGTAAACCGGATGATGATAATAGACGACCGTGCAGGCTTTGCTGTTGGCGGCAAGGTCATTCTGCAGCCATTGATATTGCGGCGAACCGGTGGAGGTTGGGACAAACTGAGCGTTCGAGTTAAGACTGATCCAGTGCCAGCCGCCGGCGTTAAAGCTGTAATAGTTCGGGACATTGTTCCAGTAAAAGGAATAGCCACTCGCCGACCCGGTCAGGTATTCGTGATTTCCAACCGTGGGGTCGGTAATGGAAGCGAACTTGCCGAAGAAATTGGACGGACCGTAATAGTTATAGAACTCGGACCAGGTCCCCTCATCGTAGACATCGCCCAGATAAAGAAAGAGATTCGGATTCCACGAGCTGAGGAGGTTGACCACATTGGTCTCGTTGCTCTCTCCGCCGGCCCCGTCGCCAACGGCGGCGGCCACAAATGGCTGACCCGGCTGGGGCGCCGTACCGGGGGAGGGGACAAACGTATTTGTATTCACCGGCGGCGATATGATTCCATTGAGGAAGGTGACGCTGACCTGAACCGGCGAGGTCGTAAAGCCGTCATTCATCTTGGCCGTCGCCTGCAGAGTATAGGTGCCGTCTACAAAGTGATTGGTCGGCAAAGTGAATTGATAGGGCGCCGTGCTAAAGTAGGTCAGCAAATATTGGCTATTCAGTGTCGTACTGATCCGCGATACCTTGGGCGAGGTCCCCATGAACGAGAGGGAGAACGCGACCGTCGGCGTGCCGCTGAGGGTCGCGCCATCCTTCGGGCTCGTAATACAAAGCGTGGCCGTGTAGGCCGCCGTCGTGGGGCTGCTCGTACTGCAAGCCGGCCCGGAGGCCTGGGCGGATCTGGGCGACCGGGGCGTCATCAATGCGAGGCCAACGCCGCCGACAAGAAACAGGGCGAAAAGGAGGCGCTTGGAGTGTAGGCTGTTGAGCATCAACTTGCATAGCTCCGTTCTATGGATGGGTCTCGATAATGAGCTGAGGGGAGTGAGGACCCGTTTCGCGGCTGGCGAGGCTCAGCGCCGTCGGCCCGACCCCGACGAGCGCCAGGCTGTATGCCCCATTCCCTGTGACGAGCGAGGTCACATCCACGTCCGTCCACGCGTCTGCCGTCAAGGGACCGGAGGCAGCGGCGATCGCCGGGGCATAGGGGGGTGCATTGATAAAATTGATGGCCTTTTCTGACCACTGCACATCCGTCACGGCATGGACCTCAAAACCGGTCTTGCTGTTGCTGTTCGCATAGACGCGGAGCGTCGCGTGCACCACGGGCGCTTGCAGGCCCACGACATTGAACCGCAAATAACTATGGACCTCGGGCGAAAGATCGACCCGCAAAACCTTGGCTGAGCCACGGTTCACGAGCGGATTATCAGAGCTCACATAAGCATCGGCGACGGGGATCAAGGAATAGAGAGTGCCGGTGGGCGTTGCCGTCGCCGTTGGCATCGGCAGCGCCGTTGCCGTCGGTAACGCCGTTGCCGTCTCGGGCGCCGCCGGCGGAGTTCCACTCTGCGTCAAGGGTCCCGAAGCAGCCGCCCCGGCTCCGCTTTGGACAATCAATTGGGGAGCCGCCATCCCGGACTCGCGGCTCGCAAGACGAATCGCCGTATTGCTCGCGGCGACGATGGCGAGAGATACCGGGCCGTTCCCTTTGACGAGAGGCGTGACGTCCACCGTCGTCCAATTATTCGCCTTGAAAGGGCCGGAGGACTCGGGTCCGGGCGCCGTTAGCCCGGGGGCATTTTCATATGTAATGGTGCGCTCGTCCCAGGCGCTCCCCGCAACCGCGGCGACCGTGTAACCTCCGGCCGAATCGCTTTCCGCATAAATGCGCAAGGTGGCTTGCGTCACCGCCCCGGTCAAGCCTTCTACGTCGAACCTCAGGTAACTGCGCACCGTGGGCGAGGCATCCGCCCGCAGCACTTGCGCCGTTCCGTAATTCTCATTTGGATGGGCCTCGCTCACATAAGCGTCAGCCGCCGGCGCAAACGTGAGCGTGAGGGCGCCTGGCGTTGTCAACGAAGCAGGCGCGGACATGTCCGAGTGATTTTCCGCTTCGTCAAAAGCGTCCACTGTATATTGGTAGCGAGTTCGAGAGACGGCGTTCATGTCCTTGTAAGTCAAGGTCGTGCCATTGACGGTCGCGATGGCCTTCCCATCGCGGTAGATCGTATAGCCCGCCACTCCGGTATCATCGGTGGATTCATTCCACGTCAGGTCCACCTCGTTCCCGCTGACCGCTGTGGCGGTGAGGCCGGTCGGCACGCTCGGAGGCGTCGTGTCTTCGGGCGCGTGGCTGCACGCGACGACGCCGGAATCCAGCACTTGATCCTGCACGTCGACGTACTCGAAAGCGGCCCCGTGCGGATTTAGCTGTAGGCGAAGAGCGCCATACGCCTTGGGCGCTGCATCAAAACCGGCCGCCAACCGGCTGTCCGACCGGGCAAAAGCTTGCACGCTACTTCCCCCGGTCCCGACGACCAACTCGGTCGTGCCGTATTGGCTCGGATTGCCGGCCTGATCGAGAGGAACCCACCGCTGGTAATTATGGTTACCCCCCGTAAGGACCAAATCCACACCGTGCTGAGCGAGCAAGGTCCACAACCCCTTCAGCCGGTCAGCATCCGTTCCACTCCCAAGGTCGAACACAGGATCATGAAAGTAGGCAATCGTGCATAGTGCCTTGTTCGCTTCCAAATTCTTGGCGAGCCATTGATACTGCGCGGACCCGGCATCGGTCTCATTGAATTGAGCCGTCGAGTCCAGACTAATCAAGTGCCACCCGGCCACGTCGACGCTGTAATAGTGCGGCGGGTTGCCCCAATAATCGAAATAGCCGGTCGGGCTCTGCGGGCTCGCGTGCTCTTGATCCCCAACGGTGGGGTCGGTAATTGCCCGGAAGCGCCCGAAGAAAGACGACGGCGCATACCAGTTGTAGAACTCGACGGCGCTGCCGCCCGCGTAGACGTCTCCCAGATACAGGAACAAGTTGGGGTTCCACGCGCCGACAAGATCGGCCACCTCGCTCTCGGTCGCCTGGCCGGTGGCTCCATCGCCAGTCGCGGCGACAAGAAACGGCTTGCCGGGGGATGGAGGGAGACCCGTGCTGGGCTTGAAAGCCGGCGCCTCAGGCGTATGGGCGAGGCCGTTCTTGAAAACGACCTGGACCTGCACCGGCTGGAGGGCAAAGCCATCGGCCATCACGGCCAGAGCCTGCAAAGTGTGCGCGCCATCGGCAAAGTGATCGGTCGGGAGAACGAACGTATACGGTTGGGAGTGGCTGGTGAGCAGATACTGGCCGTCGAGAGAGTAGGTGATCTGTGCAATGCCCGGATTGGTACCGGTCACGTCCAGCGAAGCCGCCACCGGACTGGCGCCGGTCAGCGTGGCACTGCCCCGGGGATTCGCGATACAGAGCGTAACGGCATATGCATGGGAAGCGGGCCCGCTCACACGGCAAGCCGAAGCCGCCACCCGCTCCACCCCCTGGAGGAGGACGAGAACGACGGCGAGCACGATGACGAGCAGCGGCAGGATGAGCCGTATGGATTTAGCGAGATAAAACTTCACGGGTTCGACGACCTTACATTGGGCAACTTGGATTCCGTGTTGGCCGTCCGACGACGGACGAGCGCGACGAGACTCACTCCCAGGACAAGAGCGATCAGGCCCAGCGCGGCGGCCTGGGCGAGCGGCCAGGGGTTGGTCCCAGCAGGGCCGATCGGGCCGGGATCGCTCGAATCAAAGCTGGGGATCACCGGCGGAGGAGTGTTTCGGATATCGGCGAGCACCCTGAGATAGAGGTCGCCATATTTCTGGCTCGGCTCGACGTAGGAATTCTCGCTAAACTCGTTCCAACTGATAAGCCCGATGGCATCCGGAGATGATTGCATCGCCGTATTCATCTCTTGCCGGAGCACGGTGCCATTCTGCCGGTCAAGCACGGACGTGCCGCCGACGAGCCGGGCGTCGAACCCGGGCGCCGCGGGCGCGATCCACAAGCCCTGGTGGCTGTGGATTGCATCTGCCATCGCGTTGAGCTTGCTCGCGTAACCGGTAAAGGTATCCGGATTGACGGAGGACCAATAGTAGGCGTCCCCATCCACGAGATCCGCCAGTCGTTCATATCCCTTGACATTCTTTTCTGACGCCAGGATCAAGAGACTGGACCGTCGTGGGGTTGTGACCTTTTGCACGTCCGCGCGGGAGAACTTCCATGTCCCCGACCAGATCACAAGGGGCTTGCCGTACAGGTCGAACACGGGATTGGTGCCATAGTGTTGGATAAAGTAATCGAGGTCGGCGGCCACCTTGTCCGCGGGAAGCGGATTGCGATTGAAATCCAGTCCTTCATAGATGATCGCCAATTTGAAATTCTCCGCCGCGGCGACCTGCACCAGCTTCGCCAGCCGTGCGTCCAGCGCATCCGTGCTCTTCCAACTGACGATGAATCCATTGATCCCGGCCTCCTTGGCCCATTGAATGTGCTGGCGCATCACGTTGACATCGTCGCTCGAATAGCGACCGAGGAGAGGATAATCCATTTTGGCGCGGTCCCAGGAAGTAGGGTCGAACCAGATGTAATAGTAGGCGAGGAGCGGCGTGGGATCCTTGGGCAGGCTGCTTCGACCGGCGACGGCCGGCGGACCGGATGTGATCAGGCCGAGCGCGAGGACAAACAGCGCCGCCGCTCCCACAGCCAGGCCGCGTCTCTTCTCCCGGACCCATCCAAGGAATCGTCTTGACCTCATGATCGATCGCTCTCCTCCACTCTGCCGCGCCTTTGGTTCGGGATTCCAACTCCGGCGCGTGCTGCCGCGTAACGGCGCGGCAGCGCGACCGTCATCCCATTCCAGAGCCAGCGGCGCAGGCGCGGCTGACCGATCAAGAGCAAGCCGGGGCCCAGGAAAAGCGCCGTGAGAAGCCCGAGACCGATATCCAGATAGCTGATGATGAGCAAGACGACATCTTGATCACGCGACATTTGAAGCGGGGCTTGAGGAGAAATCCCGGGGACGGTTTGGACATTGACCTTGTACAAACCGCGTGCGAGTGACACCACATTCGCCTGGCCGTGCGAATCGAGTGGAATGATCTGAACGGAATTGTCCGGAAACTGGAGCCGCAGGCTCGATCCGATGGGGAAACCAAAAATCATATCCCGAGATTCGAAATGGGCCGTAAAAAGGAGGAGCTGAATTTGCCAAATGTCATTGGGATGCACGTAAAAGCGCTGCTGCATCTGGCTCACGACGTTGGTCCCATTGATCGTGACCCCCATGACGGAATACTGGAGCGGGCTTTCCTCAAGCCCCGTGAGTCGATTCTCGACCCGCAGCGCGGGCAGCCACTGCATCTGGTCACTCGGATAGGTGTAGGTCGCGCCATCGCTCCCCTTGATGGTGATATCCGTCACCCGTTTGGGGTCCACGCGATGGGACTCGAGGTCCACAAAGCTCCATCCGGCCCTGTAACTGATATTGAATCCGACTTCGAGAGGAACTCCATCGGATGGGATGGTCACATCGTGGTAGGAAGTGAAGACATTATCACTCCAGCGCGCGAAGCTGATCCGCATGTCGTTTTGATTCGAGGTGTAGGGAAGGAGGTCGATATGGTAGACACCAGGGGCCGTGACTGCAAGACGCGCTCTGCCGTCCTTGTCGGATACAAAGGTCTGCCCGTTGGCCGTAAAGCGCACGCCCGATAGCGCCGGCACGGTTTGCACCTCGATTTCCAGCGGCCTGATCTCTATCTCCATAGTGGCGCTGGCCGGAGCATCCAGCTGCGAGCCCTTGAAGGTAACGACCACAGCATAGCTGCCGCTGCCCAAGCCGCGCGGTAAAGGTAGGGAGGCCGTCCCAGTTTCGTCGGTGGTGGCAGTGGCTTGGGCTTGTCCATTAACGGAGAGGTCGAGCGCTTCGCCTGCCATCGGGCTTCCAGCACCGTCGGCCAAGTGGGCCGTAATGGAGGCACTCTTTCCCAGCGGTATGGGCCCCAGGGGATCCAAGGTCAGGTGGGACTCGCCAGTGCCGGCGACGTCCAAGCCCTGAGTAATCTGGACCGGCTGATGGCCGGGGGTTCCATTGAAAATGGCCGTCAAGCGGTAGACCCCGGGAGACAGGCTGTGGATCAAGTAGCTGGCCATGCCGTTCTCATCCGTCTGCCCTTGTCGGGGATTGTCTCCATTGAGGGACAACTGAATCCCCACACCTGCGATGGGTGTGCCCGGCACGGTCGTCAGGCGAATGACGACCGTGAACTGCCTGTCTTTGCGCACAGGCCCCGTCGGTTGCAGGAAAGTGATGAGGCTCGGCTCCCCCGGTCCGGAAGCGCTCGCCGCAGGGGCGAACGCGAGCAGAGAAAAGAGCGTGAGCACTACGGCCAGCCACGCACGCCCCATTCGGCGCCCGATCATACCCAGGGCCCCCCTCGTGAAAATTCGGCGTCGATCGGCGGAAGGCGCCGCCGGTGCACGAGTGCCCATCCGATCACGCCGACGGCGAGCAAGAGCGCCGTCCCATAAAAGGCATAAATGAGGAAAATGTTGGGCACGCGCGGTTCGGGTGCCCCGCGCACCGAAGAGACAAACTCGGGGGCACGCGGCGGCTGGGCAAAGTCAAAGGCCTCCAAAAAGTTGTTGGCTTGGGCATCGCGACTCGTGATCGGCTGCAGCCCCCAATTCTCCTCGATGAACTTGAGCATCGAGGTATAGTCGAGCTGAGTGCTGTCGATCAAGTGCTTGCGCGCGTATGGGCTGATCAGCAGGCAAGGGACCCGGAACCCGTAACCGTAAGCATCCACCTGCGGTGGCGGCACGTGATCGTACCAGCCGCCCCAATCGTCGTAGGCGAGCATAAAGGCCGAACTGTCCCACGAACTGCTGCGCTCAAGCTCCTGCAAGAGCTGCTTGACGAACTTTTCGCCCGATTGGATTCTTCCCGGCGGATGTTCGCTCGCACCGGAGGGAACGATATAGGAGACGGCCGGCAGGGTGCCGTCGTTGAGGTCTTGATAGTATTGACTCAGGTCGACGATGTGGCTCATCAGCTTGGGGTCGTCCAGGAAGCGATCCATATTCAAGAGGGGCACCCAGATGACCTGAGACTCCCGGTTCGCGTTCTGGGCGCCATTCTGAAAGAGTTGATTGACCGTGCGATAGTTGATCGTGGGATCATAGTTCTGAACATAGAATTTCCAGGAGATCCCTTTTTCGTCCAGCCGGTCAAAGATCGTCGTCATGTCGGCATAGCCCGGCCCTTGGGCGCTCGGTTGCAAGGGCTGGGCGGCGACCCAATAGGCATGGTTGGCGAAACTGCCGTCCATCGCCGAGCTGAACCAGCGGTCGAAGAGAACAAAGTTATCGGCAAGATTCCAGTAGTAAGAAATATCCGAACCATCGTAATACCCCATCGCGATGCGCCCGTCCACGTTCCGCTGCATCAAGGCAGAGACGAATCCATCCATCTTGCCATTGTCGAACTGGGCCTGCGCGATGGGGCGGCTTTCGCCCAACTCGGTGATGGGCTGGTCGCCGAGATGAAACGGCTTGACGCACTGCTTGTCCGACGCCGACAAGGGATCGACTGGCATACAGACATTGGCGGGGATGCCCTCGGCACCCGGATAGGTGCCAAAGTAATTGTCGAAGGTGTGGTTCTCTTGCAGGAGCGTGATGAAATGTTTGATGGGCGTCCGCGTGGGCGGATCCGCTTGAGGCCCTTGGGCATGCGCCGCCCCGGCACCCGTCAACAGGGCCAGACCGATCGAAAGCAGCGCTGTCATTGCGAAAGTTCGTCGCCCGTCATTGCGAAGGTTCGACCATCGGGGTTTGGATGGACGAACCCGAAGCAATCCCCAAGTTGCACGGAGACGGGGGAGCGGTCTCATGGATGTACCTCATAGATGATGATAATCGGCTTGTCCGTTTTCTTGCCATCCGGTGTAGTCGTCTCGATCTGTTCGGTGTGGACCACACGACCGTGATACTTGTTCACATAGTTGAGCAAGGTCTTGGCAAAGAACTGCGAGCGGGATGCCGAGAACGAGTCCCAAACGATATACTGGAGGTTTCCACTGCGCAGCTGGGCATCGGGATTCAGAATCGGCTCATAGGTCGGATTGCGATGCAGCGGATTGGAACTCACCGAAAGGCCATAGGCCTTGTGATGGCCGTAGAATTCGATGAGGTTGGCCATTGAAGGCCCCAAGGTCATGAAGGTGGCCCCGACGGGTGTATTCTCCAGAATCCAGGTGCCGGCCTCGCGCCCTCCGGGAATGCCGCCCGTTCCGGCGGTGAAAGTATTGGTGACGGAGGCTTGCACCTGGGACCAGCTCGAAAGCAAAAGCACGACGGTAATGACGGCGATGGCGAGGGGCCGAACCCACGTCATATTGAGATGCCGTCTGAACAAATAGAGACCCTCATACCAGTTCCAACGGGCGAGGGTGCGTCCGGCGAGAATCGCCAACGGCGCCGTAATGGGAAGCGGATACTGAAAGCCCTTGACCGGCCACAACTGGAAGAAAGCGAGTGGCACGGCAATCCACAAGAGTAAGAGTTTCTCTCGCCAGGTCCCCTCTTGCCGCAGCAGCCACAAACCGGCGAGCGCAGTCAGGATCACCAGGGGGTTGAGCGGCATCGGCAAGTTCATGAGATAAAAGGACCATTCGTGGTTGGGGCGGCGAAAGAGCTGCCAGACGAGAAAGTTCTGTCCGGTGCTGCCAGAGCCGGCGAGCGCCAAAGAGAGCGGAAAAGGAGCAATGACGACGGCCATGATGACAAAGGAAATGATGACATCGCGGATGCGCACTCGAATCTCGGGGGTGAGGGCAAGAAACGCATAGATGGCGCCCACCATCACAATGCCGGTCTCTTTGGCGAGAAAAGTGAGGCCGAGGCCGGCCCCGGCCGCGTAGAGCCAAATCGGGCGTTGGGTGAGCCCGTAGCGCGCAATCAGGTAAAGGGTCAGTGTCGCCATGGCCGCCATAGGCCCGTCGAGGAGGAACTGTCGATTGACGACGACGAGATAAGGCATGAGCGCGAGAAAGAGCGCGGTCAGCATCCCGGCGCGCTCTCCATAGAGGAGCTTGCCAGCTTTGTAGCCGAGGAAGATCGTGAGTAGGCCGAACGCCACGGCCACCAGGCGTGCGGCAATGTCGCTCACCCCAAATTGGTAGACCAGGGCGAGAACGAATTGAGCGAGCAAGGGGTGCGCACGAAAGATGGGAAAGTAGGGCGTCAGGTTCGGATCTTGAACGATAGCGGCCGCGGTCCCCGCGTAGACCGCTTCATCCGTGTTAAAACCGAGACTGTTGATTTGCCACAGGCGAAGAAAGGCCCCCTGAGCCATAACGACGGCCAAAAAAACCCAGTTCATGAGCCTTTCGGCCAGGGAAGACTGAACGAATGCACTGCTTATCGACGGGCCAGCCTGAACCGACGATTCGACCCCGACGAATGTCTGCGTTGTTTTGGTCAAGCGTCCTAGTGAACGCCCCGGATTCCACATTCTCGATCCCATCTCCAAACCCAGGATCAGGAGCGCCAGTCCCGGGGAAAATAGCCCAAATCGCAAGTCGAGCATAGCAGACAGGCCGCTTCAAAAGCGTTCCTCGCGCGTTACCTGTATGTAAACGGTGGACACATGACCACGGGGGATTGCTGTGTGAGGGGGGTTGCTCGAGGAAGCCGTGAAGCGGGCAAAATGAATCCGAATAAACTGGCCCGGCACTTGATTGCCGGGCCTCCGTTCCTCAAGTCGTCGCCAAGCAATGTCGGCGATTGTAATCTCCTCTGCTACCTGCGCCTCTGCGGTGAAAAGTTGGACTGGTCAGCCGACTCCTAGCTGTGCACCGCGCCGAGCGCCAAAGCCGGCTGCGGCCGCGGGGCAAAGTACTGGGCGACACCCTCGTTGACCAGGTTTGGTATGCGACGCCACCAGTCAGAGGTAGTGCTGCGGACGAGCGTTGCGGGGAGTTCCGCAAAGGCCTGGGTCACAATGCTGCGCTCGACCTGGCGCAAGTCCGTATCCTCCCGCTTGTAGAGAAATTCCTTGATGGTGTGGTAGGGCGGAAAGCCGTAGGCATCGTCACAGTTACTCAGCAAGGTCTCGAGCGCCTCTTTATTATCCAGCCGGATTTCACCCTCGCCGCCGCGTTCGATGACAAACAGGCCCGCCAGCTTGGCCCGATGTCCGAGTTTGGCGTTTGGGACCAACTGGGTGACGTGGTATTTGGGCGGGGGGACGACGAACTGGACGAGCGTGTTGATGGTGGCCATCGGCAGCTTGGTCTGGGCCAAAGCCAGGGCGAACTTGCGGCCCTCCCGCGAATGGATGCGGCTCTGGAAAGGCAATACCATTCGCAAGCCCCAGGGAAGAGTCTCGGAATTCACCGCATGGAGCGTATGCTGGCTGATGGTCATGGGCTTGGGATAGGTCAGGACGGTACCGTCGGGCGCCACAAGAGTGAGATCGTCCGAGATAAAGGCGGCGGAATCCGTCCCGCGCCGCTGCTTGTTCAGCATGAGGAGCAAAGTGGTCGTCTTGCCCGTATCGGTCTTGGCCGTAATCATATAGGCGCGATCGCCAAAACTGACGGTAGCTCCATGAACGAGTGCCCAGCCCTTGCGGACAAAGGTCCAGCGCAGAATCGGCTCGACCAGGTTGGTATATAGAACATGGGGAGAGTACTTGAGGACCGGAGATGCGACGACGTCAATGGGGTCGCCCATCGTGATCTCCGCCTTGAACCCGAGTGAGCCGAGCCGTTCGTCATACTGGAAACGATGGAGGCCTGCTCCCGCCGCGATCTCGTCATAAGCGAGGCGGGAAAACCCTCGCGAGTTCAGCGTCCGCCACTGGCGTCGGCTGTGGTCCGCGACCCCCATGCAAACGCGGATCGTCGGTCGGCGGAGTGGTGTAACTGTGCGAAAACGTGCCAGTTCGGGCAGCTCTGCTTGTGAACTTATCGTGATAATGTCGTGGATGTCATAATGGTGAGACCATTGCATGGCTCAGCTCCTTTCCTTTTCGAGACAAACTTGCAACCGCGGGGAAGGTTGAATCGCTGCAACCGCCGGCAAGCTGGAGGCACAGCCAAGCGCCGTCCTCAAACGGCAGGTTTCGTGCCCGAGCTCAGACGCCTGGGCGCCACTCGCCGACCGGGCTTCTGCCTCGCCCAGATCAGGGTATCGGAAACCGCGTAGCGTGCGAGCACCAGCAGGATCAAAGAGACAAGGTTCGAAATGAGATAGTAGATGCCAAGCCTGTCGGTTAGCACGGCGATGATTGGCTCGCGCAGAATCAGCGCGGCATTGTTCAGGACAAAGAAGAGGACGAAACGCCTCCCAATGCCGTGGCGCTCCTGTCGGTGACGAAAGACCCAATACTCGGTGAACATAAAATTCCATGTCGAGGAAGCCACGCTCGCGAAAGCTGCCGAGACCAGATAGTAAACACCCAGCCGATCGGTCAGGGCAAACAGTGTCACGGAGTTGACGATAATGCCGGTGGCGCCGACGAGGCCGAATTTGACAACCCCCTGGTACTCGTCGCCAAAGCGCAAGCGCATTAGGAGAGAGAGGTATTTGTACACTTCCTTAGCAGAAGCTTTGCTCTTGCCGGCGTGGCGAGCGCCAAACTCAAAGGGGATTTGTCCGACCTTCAGGCCGGGAAAGCGCACCAGAATCTCGAGCAGGATTTTAAACCCTTGCGGACGCAGCCGGTCGACGTCAATTGCCTGCCGCCGCACCAGGAAAAATCCGGTCAACGGATCCTGGACCTTGCGCAAATGCGCGGGAAACATCGCACGGGCCATGATATCCAGCGTGCGCGAGACAAAGGTCCGCAGGGGATTGAGGCCCTTGTTCCGGCTGATTTTATTCCGGCGGCTGGCAATGACCACATCTGCTTGCGTCGTGTCTGCCTCCGCCAAGAGCTGAGGAATTAGTTCCGGCGGGTGCTGAAGATCACCGTCCATTACACAGACCCACGATCCGGACGCCGCGCGCAATCCTTCCAGCACAGCACCGCCCAGGCCGTCATTCCTCCGCTCGGGCGGGCGAATAATTACCTGTGTCCGCAGGGGAAATAGGCCACAGGTTTCCCCAATGATCTCCGCGGTATTGTCCGTGCTGTCATCTACGAAAATGACCTCGGTGGGTATCCCCCGAGTGGCTGCTTCCAAACGGCTGAGCAATAGATGGATATTGCCCGCCTCGTTTTTGGTCGGAACGATGATGCTCAGGAGCGGCGGCTGCAGCAAAAGGGGCACCTCCGCGACCCTGCTGGAGATCGCGAGATCTGGGACCCGCGGCTCTGTCAACACCAAAGAGTTTTCTGCGGCTTGCTTTTGCGAGGCCGACGGCAACGCGGCAATGTTTTCTTCCCGTGTTTCCGCAGACACAACGCCTAGACTCGTATCCATGCAGCCATTGCTCCATCGTATAGTGATTCTGACGGAACAGACACCTCTGAGGATAACCCGGCCCAGAAGCGTCTCCCGTTGATAAGCACCACTTTAGCAGAGCAGCCATTTCAAAAGCGTTTCAAAAGGAATCCGACCGAATTTCGGGGAAGCAAAAATGAAAGAGGTTGCTCAATTTGAGCTTGACTCGAAGGCAGGCCAATTGCCGATGCAAAAGAGACGGGTTTACAGATGGGTAACGCGCGGGGAACGCTTTTGAAGCGGCCAGTTTGCTATTCTGAACCAGCATGTTGCGACGCGGTTATGTGAGCGCGTCCGTGAGGTGCAAAAACTAAAGCGCGTGGTTAGATTCTTGTCGAGAATTCTTCGCGTTGGTTATGTCCAGAAAAAGCTGACCAGGAGTTGTGATGAAACGTGCTCCTTCGCGGATGCCTTCATTGGAAACCTTTCTTTGGGTCCTTGCGGCGGTGTTGGCCTTTGTGGCGTTCATTCTGTTTGCCCCAGGCTTTTTCAGTGCGCCGGCCGCGACGGCCAAGTCTTCCACTGCCTTACCCACAATTACACCTCGACCAACCCTGACGCCGCTCCCGCCGCTCACCGTTCTACCACCCTTCGCGCCCGCGCCCATAGTGCGAACGCCGCAGCCGGTGGCGACGCCCGCCGCAGGCGCGCAGACATTTACGTTTATCGCCAACCCTACTCTCTCAGGATGGGTGAGAACGGGCGAATCGCTCCCGCACTGGGGGGACCGCAATCTGAACGTCGGCGTCCTGAAGGGAGATCAGTACCAAGCGGTTTTGTACTTTGATCTATCGACGCTGGCGCCGGGGACCAAGATCCTTTACGCCGACGTGGAACTGACGGGTCTGCAGCGGGACAAGTTGAGCGCCGCTGGGACGTGGAACCTCCGGTTGCTCAAGCCGGACTTGATCCCAAACTGGGTGAATCGCTCCCCGGCGGATTTGAGCAAGGCGGCGACAGCGGCCGATATCGGAAAACAACTCAAGCCGGAGGACTTGGGCGTCGGCATCGTCAATCAATTCATCTTTCAACCGGACCAATTGCCTCTCCTGGTCCAAGCAATCGACGGAAGTGGGATCGTCACGTTCCGCGTCGACGGAACGACAAACCAGCGCGACAGTCTGTTCGTCTGGGACAATGGCGGCATCGATTTGAATGCGGGAGCGCATCCGGTCCTGCGTATCGTAGCGGTCCCCGGCAAATTCGTGTCGGTGACGAACACGCCCACCCCGATGAACATCATTACCGCCGCGGCGGAGGCGCAGACGCAAGCGGCGCACAACCAACGTTATGGGACGCCGACGCCATTTCCGCGCAACTATGCGACGGCGACGCCGTATTTCCTGATCACACCAAGACCGACGCCGGCGAATCCGGAGACTCCCACCGCGGCCGCGGCGCTAGCCACCGCGATCGCAGAGACGACCGGGACCTACACGCCGACGCCGTCGAATTGGGCCACGGCCTTTCCGACGCCGACGTCGCTCTATATTCCGCTCGACACGCTGACGCCGTTTGCGACGCCGACCGCGATTCCGGGACCGGACCAACTGATGGAGACGCCGATTCCCGCGAACGTGCGTGGCACCATCCTGTTCTACTCGGACCATTTTGGGAACAAGATGCCGCTGCAGATGAACGCGCAAGGTGCGCTCTTGCAGGCGCTCAGCGGGCCGGACCTCTACAACCAGGCCATGGCACGCGAGCCCTACTCGCCGAACCGAAGCCTCGTCGCAATCCAGGCGCCCGATTCGGCGGGTCTCTTGCAGATCTGGATCTACGATCCGCAGTACGGAACCAAGACGCCGGTCTCGAATATCACCAGGGGCCTGACGTACGCCCCCGCCTGGTCGCCGGATGGGTCGAAAATTGCGTATGTGAGCACTCAGACGGGGATGACGGAAATCTTTGTGTACGACATTGCGACGCGCACCGCACGGCAAGTGACCTTTAGCACCGGACTGGTCTATAACCAGCATCCTTCGTGGTCGCCGGACGGGAAGAGCATTGTGTTCATGTCGAACCGGGATACGGGGCATTTCCAGATCTGGGTGATGAATTCCGATGGAAGCGATATGCACAACATCAGCAATAGTCCGTACAACGATACGGACCCGGTCTGGGTGAAGTAATCGATGAGGCGGATCAAGAACCGCATTCTCGCGGGCATTGCCATCACACTCGTGGCGCTGATTCTTATTACCGTGGGCCAGATCTGGAACGAGGCCGCGACCCTCGGCTATTTGCTGAGTCGTGCCTCGATTGTCCCCGCAGCTCCGGCGCTGGCGCAGGCGCCGACCGCCGCGGCGCCTGCGGATACAGCGCTCACGAACATAACCATCTCGCCGAGTACACCCCCGTCTCCGGCCGCGAGCGTGACGCGCCCCGCTGCGCCAGGCCAGCCGATTCGGGCCGCGTTCTATTACGGCTGGTTCCCGGAGGCTTGGAACCAAAAGGGCATCCAGCCCTTTACGAATTACCATCCGACGCTTGGCTACTATAACAGCTCCGATCCGGCGGTTGTCCGGGAACAGATTGCCGCGATGCAGTACGGCAACATCGACGTCGGAATTGCTTCATGGTGGGGACCGAACACGCCGACGGACCAGCGGATGCCCATCCTCTTGAAGGCCGCGGAGGGCACGAACTTTCAGTGGACGATCTACTATGAGGCCGAAGGGCAGGGCAATCCAAGCCCTAGCCAAATCACCTCTGACCTGACGTACATCCGGGACCATTATGCCGGCGATCCGAGCTATTTCAAGATCGACGGCCGTTTTGTCGTGTTCGTCTATGGGGACCCTACGGACAACTGCGACATGTCAAGCCGCTGGAGCCAAGGCAACACGGTCAATGCCTATATCGTCCTCAAGGTCTTTCCGAATTACCGCCAATGCCCCAGCCAGCCGGATAGTTGGCACCAATATGCGCCCGCGGTGGCCGAATCTCACCAGTCCGGTTTCAGTTATTCGATCAGTCCCGGCTTTTGGCTGGCCGGGCAGAAAGAGCGACTGCCCCGCGATCTCGCCCGCTGGTATGCGAGCGTACGAAACATGGTTGCCTCGAACGCGTCTTTCCAGTTGATTACGACCTTTAACGAATGGGGCGAAGGAACCGCGGTCGAATCGGCACAGGATTGGGCAACCGCTTCGGGCTATGGGGCATACCTGGACGCCCTGCACACAAACGGTGAGGGAGGACCGCCTGGCGTGGGGGCGTCCGCGCAGGCAACGGCGGGGGCCGCGGCGCCATCTGGGCAGACAACGTCGCCCCCGGCTCAGGCGGCGCCGACGCTGACAGAGACACCCGCTCCGTCTGCCTTCCCGCTGCCTTCGCTCGTGCCGCCCAAGCTCAGCCTGCCGCTGCCAAACCTCCTGCCGGGCCAGGACCCGGTTCTCGCAGGCGCGGGTGACATCGCCTGTGACCCGAGCGACCCGAATTACAACAACGGAAACGGGGGCAAGAACAACTGCCACGAAAAGGCGACCTCGGACCTCTTGCTTTCGTTGAAGGAGAGTGGGAATCTGACCGCGGTGTTTAACCTCGGCGACAATCAATACGAGAACGGCGCCGGCGCCAAGTACGGCACGTCATACGATCAGACGTGGGGGCGCTTGAAGGATATCACTTATCCCGCGGTCGGGAATCACGAGTATCTCACGCCTGGGGCGACCCCCTATTTTCAATACTTTGCCTCCACGGCCGGAGTCTCTCAAAAGGGTTACTATAGCTACGATCTCGGCACCTGGCATATTGTCGTGGTCAACAGCAATTGCTCGCGGGTAGGCGGCTGCAGCACAGGTTCTCCCCAGGAGCAGTGGCTGCGATCCGATTTGGCGGCGAATGCGGGCAAGTGCACGCTGGCGTATTGGCATCACCCGCTCTTTTCCTCGGGGGGGCATGGCGCCGACGCGGCAATGCAGCCGATCTGGCAGGACCTGTACGATTACGGTACGGCGTTGGTGTTGAACGGCCACGATCACGACTATGAACGCTTTGCACCGCAAGACCCGAACGGGGCGGCGGACCCGAACGGGATACGCGAGTTTGTGGTAGGGACCGGTGGAAAGAATCACACGCATCTGAAACAACTCCAGCCGAACAGCGAGGTCTTTAACGACAATACGTTCGGCGTGCTCAAGCTGACGCTGCATCCCAAGGGCTATGATTGGCAGTTCCTGCCGGAGCCGGGCAAGACGTTTACGGACACGGGGAGCGGAGTGTGCGCGGCGCGCAAAGGATAAAGCCAGAATGGATGGGCCATCTCATTTATTCGCAGTGGTGTTAGCGGGAGGTACGGGGACGCGATTGTGGCCGCGGAGCCGACGCGAGCGTCCCAAGCAATTGCTGCCAATCTTTTCCAAGCGGACCATGCTGCAGGAGACGTGCGACCGGATTCGCCCGGTTGTCCCCGCGAATCACATTTTTGTAATCACGAATGAAGGTTACGTCGGACCCGCGCGGGAACAACTGCCCGATCTTCCACCGCAGAATATCATCGGCGAACCGGAAGGGCATGGGACGGCGCCGGCGATCGGGCTGGGAGCGCTGCACATCGGCAAGATCGACTCGCACGCGGTCATGATTTCGCTGCACGCCGACCATTACATCGCGCGGGCGGACGGGTTTCGCGCGGCGGTTCTGAACGCGGCCAGTATGGCCTCCGAAGGGTATCTCGTCACGCTCGGGATCCAGCCGGCAACTCCCGAAACGGGCTATGGGTATATCCGGCGGGGCGAACTCGTCGCCACTTTGGGCGAGCAGCCGGTGTACCGCGTCGCGCAATTTCTTGAAAAACCGGACTTGACGCAGGCGCACAAGCTCCTGGCGAGCGGCGAATACTATTGGAACAGCGGGATATTTGCCTGGCGGCTTTCGACGCTGTGGGAAGAATTTGGATTATACCAGCCGCGGCTGAGGGAACAATTGTTGAACATTGGTGGAGAGATGGGGACTGGAGAGTATGACGCGAATCTGCGGCGCGTGTGGGGAGGTATCGCGACCGAGACGATCGACATCGGGATCATGGAGAAATCGCAGCGCATCACCGTTCTGCCAATCGATGTGGGCTGGAGCGACGTGGGCAATTGGGCGACGCTCCTGGATTTACTTCCCGCAGACCCAAGGGCGAACGTGGTCGTAGGAGAACATGTGGGCGTTGACACCGGCTCGTCCTTGTTGTATAGTTCAGGGCGCCTGATCGCGACCGTCGGCTTGTCCGATATGATCGTGGTCGACACCGACGATGCGCTCCTCATCTGCCCCAAAGATCGCGCCCAAGAGGTCAAGCATCTGGTCGAAGCTCTAAGGAAGGATAACAAAGTCAAGTACTTGTGATGCCCGCTCGTCCAAGGTCGCATTTACGCCTGTACCACGCCCGCCCCGATCAGGTGCGTGAATTGAATACCCTGCATGCGGCGACCGTAACCCTGCTCAGCACGCTCGAACTCGACGTTCTGCTTGACCTTGCCCTCACGGCAGCCCTGCGTGCTGTCCCGACTGCCGAAGGGGGTATTTTGTTTTTGGTGGACGAGACGAGCGGCAAGCTGCAGGTGCGGGCGGTGAAGGGGCACACGGACGCACGCGTGGCCCCCCTCGTTCCGATGCAGGTCCCCGGTTATATCGTCCGAGCGGTCCGTGAGCGCTCACCCATACTCGTTGAAGATACACAGTCGGACCCGAACCTCGCCTACCAAGGAGATATCCGGGAACTGCAAGAGATTGCCTCTTGCCTTGTCGCTCCCCTCTTGTTGGGTGAGCAGGTACTGGGCGTGCTGTTGCTCGAGAGCTCCGAGCAGGATGTGTTTGCCCCGTCGGATCTGCGTTTGCTCGCGGCTTTCGCGGCAACGGCCGGGGTGGCAATTCGCAATGCCCAGGTCCATGCCGAGGTGCAGCGGCAGGCGATTACGGACCACCTGACCGGATTGTACAACCGGCGCGGGCTCGCGGACTTGGGACAGCGCGAAATCGAGCGAGCCAAGCGCTTCAAGCATCCGCTGTCGGCGATCTTGATGGACCTGGACCATTTCAAGCAGGTCAACGACACGTACGGCCACGCGGTCGGCGATATGGTCATTTACACGACGGCCCAACGCTGCCGGAAGAACATCCGGCACATTGACGTCATTGCTCGCTACGGTGGAGAAGAGTTCGTGGTGCTGCTCCCGGAAACCGATATGCCGACGCTGTACCGTGTGGCCGAGCGCCTGCGCGAAGCCATGGCCGAGTCGCCCGTGGAAACGGAAAGGGGTCCCGTTTACGTGACCGTGAGCCTGGGGGTGACGATGGCGACGGAAGACACGCTGGACCTGATGACGCTAATCAACCGGGCGGACGAGGCGTTGTATGTCGCGAAGCAGATGGGAGGGAATCAGTTAGTAGTTAGATAATGGCATGGTTCAGAATAAAGGTTCCAGGTTCGGAAGAGGTGAACGCAGATACGGAACATGAAACTTGGCCTTGAAACCTGAAACTTGTGTGTGTGTATCAGGCGCCCGTGGATTCGAAAGCCGTCCATGGGCGTTGTTGTGTGCACGAGAGGCGGCGGGGCCAACCGCAGGGTGCGTGAGGATAGGTGCGATCTTTCACACATGCCAAAATTTTGACAATTGGCGCAATTGCCTTAAAATGAGCGCTGTACAACCACCGGCCATCTTGCCACGATTGCAGCACACCTCGTACACTGTTCTAACACCGCGGTTAGACATCGTTCATTCCGTTACCGGCAGGTTGATTTTATCCTTTACCGATTCCTGGTTTCGTTCAACGTGATCGCGGGTCTTGCACGAAGGGAAAAGCTCGAAGTTTTGCCCATCCAGGAACAGGAGACAAACAACCATGCTTCGAGTACTCATCGCCGATGACCATGCTGTCCTTCGTATGGGGTTGAAACAACTCGTCGCCGACGAATGCGGACAGTCAGATCAAGTTGACTTTGGCGAGGCTCAGAATGGACAAGAGGTGTTGGACCTTGCGCGGCAGCAGCAGTGGGACATTATTCTGCTGGACATCAGTATGCCGGGCCGGGACGGGCTGGATGTGCTTCGGGAACTGGTGCACGAACACCCGGATGTGCGCATTCTGGTGTTGAGCATGTACCCGGAAGATCAGTATGCGGTGCGCGCTCTCAAGATGGGCGCGTCGGGGTATATGACGAAGGAGAGCGCACCGGACGAACTCGCCAAGGCGATTGACCGAATCACGGAGGGAGGGCGGTACGTAAGCCCGTCCCTCGCAGAGAAATTGGCCTTTGATCTGAGCACGCGTACGGAAGCGCCGCTTTACGAGATGCTGTCGGACCGCGAGTACCAGGTGCTGAGGATGATTGCGTCGGGCAAAACGGTCAAGCAGATTGCGCTGGAGTTGTCCCTAAGCGCCAAGACGGTGAGCACGTACCGGGTGCGCCTCCTCGAAAAGATGCGGATGTCGACCAATGCGGAACTGACGCATTACGCGGTGTGTAATCATTTGGTGGAATAGAGGAGCGGGCGATTGAAATTGTCCAGGTTACGCGCTAACGCGCCGAGCGTCCCCCTACGTGGACGCCGGAGGGCGGCCCCAGGTGGCGTAGAAGAGATACTTGTGTAGAACCTCTCGTCGGCGAGGAGCCGGCGGGAGGTTTGTGTTTGGTGAGGATTTTTTATTGTGGCTCGTCGGCAACGACAAGATTCTTATAATCGTTCCGCGTGTTCAAAGCTTCGTGGGATTCGGAGCCGCGCTGCATCGTGCCATCATACTCTTGCTTTGAGGGAATGATCTGCCAGCCGGACAGGATGAAGGGAACCATGACGGGATCGATCCATTGGCCATTGTACAGACGGGCAAAATGCAGATGGCTGGCGTTGGCGACACCACCCTCGCAGGAGGGGTGTCCAATCGGGTCACCCGCGTCCACCCGGGTGCCTTCCGCGACACGCCCAGCCGATGCCATATGCATATAGAGCAAGCTCCATCCGCTGCCCTGAAAGTTGCTGTTGCTGAGTGAGACGATCACCCGCCCGTGCTCTGCGCGAATCACCCGGCCGGGCGCGGCCGCAATGGCCCAGTCTTCAGAGACGACACAGCCTGCCCCCGCCGTGTCTCTCGGCGTCAAGTCAATCGCTCCCCATGCCCCGTAATCTCCCCACGGACTGTGCGGTCCGCCCGTGAAATACCAGCTTGCACCATTCTTCCACGGCAGCCGCAGGTGCGGCTGCTCGAGGTCGGGAGGAACGAGTGGGTCAATCGGAGTCGGGTCGCCGAAGAGACGGCGATAGGTCGCGATGAACCCCGTGGGGCCGATCTGATCGAGCCACGTGTCCCAAGTCGCATTCAGAGCTAGGACGTTTTGTATGGCAGCCGTCCCGGGATTCACGGCCGCGGCGAGGCGCGCACGCGTCCGATCCTTGAACTGCAAGGCGGGCAGCCGCCCGGTAATTTTCCCATAGTACCCTTCATTCAACTGATTGGCAGCCCAACTCGCCTGATAGAACAGCGTCGCTTTCGCAGGATCGGCCAATCCCATCGAGTACTCCTGTTGCGTGCGGGTCACCGACTTGTTCGTGACCCAGCCACCCTGGAATTCCAAGAGGGCCAACAGGACACGGGGTCCGACGCTGTAACGCTCGGCAATGAGTTGAATGATCTGGGGACCGGTCAGCAAGTCACCCTCGACTTTTTCCCGATAGGAGACCAGGTATCCCCCTTTTTGGTTCGCAAAGGCAGTTACGTCGAAGGAAAGGTAGGCCGGACTGTAGACGACCTCGCTGTCGGGCAGTAGAAACGTGGCCGGCGCTTCACGGAGGCTCTGGGTGGGGATTTTGAGAGTCTGGCCGATCCGGATCGAATTAGAGTTCTTGAGTCCATTGAGCCGCATGAGCTCCTGGAGGTCGACGTTGAACCGAGTGGCGATCTGGCCGAGGGTGTCGCCTGCGCGGACGACGTAACTATCGACGTAGTAACTGACGGATGTTGGGTAACTGAGTGCAATGGGCCGGGTGGGAGAAGGCGCGGGCGGCGCGGTGGGCTGGATCGCGGCGGGGGTGTTCAAGACCTCGGGTGTAGCAGGTGGAGCGTCCGGTTGGGAGGGGGTGCTGCAAGCGGCGAGTGCGACGACGAGCCACCATCCAAGCAAGAGGATCAGAAAGTGTCGCATTCAGTCATTTTATCACGGGAGCGCGGAGGAACAAAATCAGGAAAGCAACGCGCGAACGGTGAAGGATGAAGGCGGACGAAGGCAGAGAGCGGAGGGAAGGAGCAAGGGGAAAGACGAGCAGAGTGCTATTTGCCTCCCACGATAAAGGCTTCGACCTGGTCTTCGACGTAACGGTCGACTTCTTTCAGGCGCCGCTCGGCTTCGAAAGGGGCTCCGGGGGAACTGGGCGTTGCCCAGGTGAACTGGGTCTCGACGAAGATTTTTTTGGGATTCTGGAGAAAGGATTCGATCTTGACTTCTACCTGAGCCGAGTTGGGCTCATTGGCTTGTGCGGGCATGACAAAGCGCAGCCCACCGCCAATGACAGGGTGGCCGAGCCTGGACAAAGAGTCCGGGGCTTGTCCGAGACGCGTCTCCCACAATTCCTTAAAGGCATGTTCTCCGGTTGCTTCGTAGAGGTCTCGAAGGGTGACGTCGCTCGAGACCAGCTGCCGGTTCGGCGCCTGCCAGGTGGCGTTGAACGCGTCGAGCACGGCCTGGACATCTTTGACGAACAAGTTAAGGTCAGTCCGCGAGTCCGGGGAGACGATCAAGAGCTGCGCCAGGGGAGCCGACGGCAAAAGAGCGACTTTCGCCTCGAGCCGAGGTGATCCTTCGCGCAAAACCATCAGCTCTCGTTCGTGAATTTGGTTCTGGGAAAAGTCGAGGCCAGCGGCTAAGAGGGCTTGTTGGAAGCGCAAATTGCTCTGCCGGTCCATGGAGGGGATTGGCGAGAAGACAAAGTTGATACCGAAATGGATGGTCTGACGCGTTTCGGTGTTCATGGTATCCGCCGGCGGCGAGGCTCGTGTGATTTCATTGTAACATTAGTACTTGTGGGTGTCAAAGATGCGTCGAAAAGCCCGCCTATTCGCTTTACCCGCTCTGGCCATTTGACCAACTCTGGGACTTCTCTAGAGTCGAGTATAGCACGGAGCGTAGGCGATTGAAATGGTTCCTCCTGGTTTTAAAGGCACGGAGGGCGTAAACGCCGCGTTACGCGTCCCGTGACGCGTCCCGTAACGCGTTCCGTTCATGATTTTGGGTTTCCCACGGCAACTCAGGAGTTGGTATCTTGCACCGGTGTGCAGGTGAGATGGTCGGCGGTTTCATGCGCGATGGTCCAGCCGCCGGCGGCCTTGATTTTTCGTAGGGTGGCGGCACGCGATTGGTGACCGTCGTCAATAATCAGGACGCCCTCCGGCCCTGTGATCCTGCGGATCTCTCGCAGGAAAACGGAGGGATCTTTTATTCCAAAGAACACGTCGAGCGCGCAGACCATGTCGGCGATGTGGGCGGGGAGTCCGCTGTCATAACCTTGAGCGAGTACGGGAACGATGTTGAGGAGGTGCTGCTTGTCCATTTTGCGCCGGACGGTGGCGAGGGCGAGGGGGTGGATGTCGACGGCGTAGACGCGGCCGTCCGCGCCGACAAGTTTGGAGAACCGGGTGGAGTACCTGCCCGGACCACAGGCGTAATCGACGATGGTCATTCCTTTGCGGATTCCAAAGGTGGCGACGCGCTGGTCAATATGGGGAAAGAGCAGGTCTTCCAACGCCATGATGACGCTCATCAGTCGGAAGGCAATATCGGGCATGGGGTTTGTGTCTCGTCCGGGCATATTCCTCATCCTTTGACGGTAGTATACTCGAAATGGAGAGCGATGTCCCACTCATTTTGACCGTTTCGATTTTGGCTTGCTCGCGTCACCCGTTACCCGGCACCGAGTGCGGTTCAGATCGGGGGCAACTCGTCATTGCGAGCGACCGTAGGGAGCGAAGCAATCTCACCCGAGGCTGAGATTGCGCCCGCCCCGCTATGGTCCCGCGGGAGATCGCGGGATCATCGATCCCGCGGGAGATCGCGGGATCATCGATCCCGCGGGAGATCGCGGGATCATCGATCCCGCGGGAGATCGCGGGATCATCGATCCCGCGGGAGATCGCGGG
>JAMCQI010000073.1:0-1313 GCA_023381515.1 Chloroflexota bacterium
CGATGAGGCCGGAGATCAGGCCGGTTGCCGGGATCAGGATTTGGAATAGATGATCGTTCACGTTCCCTCTTAAGGATGCGGAGTTCAGCCGACCAGTCCGACAGGCCCAGACACAAGCCTTCAACGTCCGGATGTCCGCTCCGCAGGAGGCGCTCTATCTCGGCAATCTCGGAGCGGCACCGCGCCATCGCCCGCTCGATGTCCGGTGCTACTGCCTCGTTGTCGGCGCCGGCTGTACCTTCGGCACGCATTTGTGGCCCGTCTTCGCGAGGCATCCGATCTGGTGACCTGCCTTCCTCACGCCGTGGACGGCCTTCTGAGCTCCGATCACCAGGAGGCCGACCGCCATCGCGGCCACTACGATTCCTGGGGTTGGCATTGATCCTCCCGTTGTGTCTGACTCTGTTCGAGCCGGGCCTGCTTGCCGGTGAATTCCTGCCATCGGGCAACAATCACGTCGCAGTACTTCGGCTCGAGTTCGATCACGCGCGCCTGTCGCCCGGCCTTCTCGCAGGCGATGATCGTGGTGCCGGAACCGCCAAATGGATCGAGCACCGTGTCGCGGCCCTTGCTGCTGTTGCGGATGGCGCGCTCCACCAACTCGACCGGCTTCATCGTCGGATGGAGATCGTTCACCGCCGGCTTCTTCACGAACCAAACATCGCCCTGATCGCGGGCGCCGCACCAGAAGTGATCCGTGCCTTCCTTCCAGCCGTACAGGATCGGTTCGTACTGGCGTTGATAATCCGATCGCCCCATCGTGAAGGTGTTCTTCGCCCAGATGACGAATGTGGACCAGTGGCCGCCCGAGTCTCGAAACGCCTTCTGCAGCGTGTGCAGTTCGGAGGACGACATGCAGACATAGATGGCGCCCTTGGTCACTGCGAGTATATTCACGCAGGCGTCCTGCAGGAACTGTTCGAAGTCCTGGCCGAGGTCGTCGTTGGCAATCTTCCGCTTGTTGCCGCGGAGCTTGTCCTTCATCGTCGCGCCGTAGTTCACGTTGTACGGCGGATCGCAGAAAACCATGTCCGCCAGGCCTCCGGCGAGGACCTTTTCCACGTCGGCCATCTGCGTGGCATCGCCGCACAGCAAGCGGTGCTCCCCGAGGATCCAGACGTCACCGGGAACCGTAATCGCGGTCTCCGGAGTCTCCGGCACCGCATCATCGTCCGTGTTACCGGTGTGTACTTCCTCCGGCTCCCGAAGCAGATCTTCAATCTCTTCATCGGTAAATCCGACCACTTCGAGGTTGAAACCGTCCTCTTCGAGCGCGGCCATCTCCACGCGGAGGAGTTGAAGAATAGAAACGC
>JAMCQI010000073.1:1323-67410 GCA_023381515.1 Chloroflexota bacterium
AGCACCAGCGCGCGGCGCTGAGATTCGGTCAGGTGATCGAGGACGATGACCGGGACTTCGGTCATGCCCAGTTTACGAGCAGCCAGCAGGCGCGCGTGGCCGGCGATAACGATTCCATCCGCGCCGGCCAGAATCGGATTTGTCCACCCAAATTCGGCGATCGATGCCGCGACTTGGGCGACCTGCTCCGCACTATGCGTGCGCGCATTCCGGGCGTATGGAATCAACTTCTCGACCGGCCACGTCACTACCTGCAGGTTCGTCATGCGTTGTTGGGTTGAGCGGGTTTCTGGAACAGTCCCAGCGCGTTGTGCAAATCGACGATCTTCGCGATCATCGGCACGACCACCGCGACGAGTTTGTCCCAGCTGAATTGCTTCGCCAGGTCCGTGCTCCCGTCATAGGCGGACTTGAGCACGTCGAGCACGAGTTCCAGCTTCTTGTTCCCCTGGCCGGGCAGTGGAATCGCCTGCTCGACGGCCTGGACGGCTGCCAGAACCAGGGGGAAGATCTTGAGGATGATCAGCAGAGTATTCATCGGGTTCGTGTCTCCATTGAAGAGTGGGGCGGCCTGGGGACCGCCCCGGTTCGGAGGGGAGGGCTACGCCGTCTTGGGCTGCGCCTGGTTGACGGTGTTGGCGATCGCGGTGGTCGCCGTGGTCAGCGCCTGCACGATCTGCTGCAGCGTGGCCAGCACCGGGGTGATCGTGGCATCCACCTGTTTGGCAACGGCGGCGGCCACGGCCTGGGCATCCACGCCCACGCCGGCGGCGCTCACATCGGTGGCGCGGTTGGCGGGAACGGCGCCCGCGGTGAGGTTGGATCCGGCGCCACGCGACACCGGATTGAGTTCGTCGGTCCACAGGGCGTCGGCCGCGACATCGGCGTGCCGGATGGCCTGCTTGCCGACCATGTTGGCGGTCTCGACCGCGTTCTGCAGAGCCTGCGAAGCGATCTGGTTCAGCCGCGTGGTCTCGATCAGCGACTGGCGCGCGGCCTGGACGTCCAGATCCTGGTACACGTCATAGGTGCGCTTGATGTTGGCGTACGTCACCCGCTGGTTCTCGTTGTGGGCGGCGCCGCCGGTGGCGTTGGCGTTTTTGAAAGACTCGTCCGTCCCGGTTTCGAACTCGCGTTCGCCCTGGTTCGGAGTGGCTACTTCGGGCATACTGGTTTTCTCCTTGTCGATTGAATGAGTTGCAACTGCTGATTCTCAGGAAGCCTGACGGCCCCCGTAGAAGGGTGCCGGACCGTTGTGCTGAATCCGGCGTGAATCAAGAAGCCTGGGATTGTCGACTTGCTCCTGGGGCACGCCGCGCGCGGCGGCGACCTGCGAAATCGGCTGCCCTGTTTCCGCGAGGACGGCTCCTTCGCCGGCGAGGCTCGCAATGCGCCGCAGGATCACGTCGCAGTAGGCCGGCGAGATCTCGCAGCCGTAACCGGTCCGACCCAGTACGTGGGCCGCGGCCATCGTCGTACCCGATCCCATGAACGGATCGAAGACAATGTCGCCGGCGTCCGTGAACGCTTTCACGAAAAACTCCACCAGTGCGCGCGGGAATGGAGCGGAGTGCGATCCCTGGCTGCTTTCCGACTTGACTTCGATTACGTTGCTCGGGCGGGCGATGCCGGTGAACCGGCCATCGGCGTCGTCCGCGCCGGACTGTGCCGCGGCCGCACCCCGCGCGCCGGTACCGAGGAGTCCGCTACCCGATGTTGATTTCGGATTGTTGGGCGAGTAGTCAAAGCAGTCCTCGGACTCGTGCCCGACCGCCTTCGGCCGGAACTTGATCTGCTGCTGGCGGCAGAAGTGGTAAATCGGTTCGAAGGCGTTTTTGAACCGGTTTCCCCACCCGCCCGGCACGCCGTTGTCGGTCTTGCGCCAGCAGAACTCATCCACGAACCGCCAACCCCACACTCGCCGGTGCGCCAGCACCAGGTCCATCACATAGAGGTTCCGCTCACCTTCGTCGGCATGCGCCTTGATGTTCAAGAAGTAGGATCCGTCCGGCGCCAGCACCGACTCGACGCTAGCCGCCACCGAGCGGTACCACTCCACATACTCCTCGGGCGGCACTGGCTTGAACCCACTTGACGGATCGTACTCGCGCTGGGTGGCATACGGCGGCGACGTGATCGCCACGTTCGCACTGGCACCCGCCATCAACTTCCCGACGACGGCGGCGTCCCGGCAGTCGCCACAGATCAGACGGTGGCGTCCGATCAACCACACATCCCCGGGCATGGTAACCGGCTGCGTGGGAGGTTCTGGAATCGCTGCTTCCTCGACGGCGGCGGCAACGGTTTCCGGTTCGCCGGCGGGCAGTATCGCGGCGAGTTCGTCGTCGGAGAACCCCACCAGCGACAGATTGAACCCATCCGCGTTGAGCGATTCCAAGGCAACCCGCAGCAGCTCATCATTCCACCCGGCATTGAGCGCAAGTTGGTTATCCGCGATGATGTACGCCCGTCGTTGAATCTCGGTGAGATGGCCCAGCACTACCACCGGCACCTCCGCGAGGCCCAGTTTGCGGGCGGCCAGGAGACGGCCATGGCCGGCAACGACTCCGTCCGCGGAATCGACGAGGATCGGATTCACGAAGCCAAACTCGACGATGGATGCGGCGATCTGCGCTACCTGTTCCGGCGAGTGAGTCCGCGCGTTCTGCGCGAAGGGCACCAACCGGTCGATAGGCCAAAGCTCGATGTGCCGCGCCATCGCGGGCGCGATACGGGAGTCAACCACGGATGCCGTCCGCCATCTGAATTCGTCGACCGATCCACCGCATCACCGGCACCGCCATCGAATTGCCAATCGGATTGATTTCGGCCAACCAGGCAGGCCGGAAAGCCAACGACTCCCAGGCGACCGTCATCGCCTCGATGCCCGAGCAGACGCTGCCGTAGATAATGGGGAGGCCTGCGGCCAGTAACGCCGGATGCCGCCGGCCAGGCGTGGCTTGGCAAGATTCATCATTGAATCCCGAGTGGGCCCGAAACAGCACCGTACTCGAGCGCGAGTAGCGACTGGCTTGGTTTCGAGCCGTACCGCTGTTCGTATTCGGCGATCATCACCGATGCGTAGGGTTCCTGCAGCCGGGAGACCCAATCACCAAAGTCCCGATCACGCTTTGCGGAGTTACATCGATTGCAGCAGATGATCACGTTGACCGTTCCGTGCAGTCCACCCTTGCTCAGCGGAACCATGTGATCGAGGGACTTCGTGCGCCGGTTCATGTATTCCCCGCAATAGGGGCACGGTCTACCCTCAGCCTCGCCGAACATTCGACCCAGGAACTCGACGGTCAATGTCCCGTCCGACTGGTTGATCGCATGTTGGAGGCGTTTGCCGGCGTATTCCCCGCGGGCCTGCCGACGTCGAACGTCAACGCGAGGGCCGCCGGGTTGACAGAGAAGCCGTTCCCGGAGGGACTTGTTCGACGATTCAAGAATCTCAACCTTGCATTGCAGGCAAGCCCGATCCTTCGGCGTAAAGGCAGTCCGCGGCTTCTTCTGGTTGCAACGGATACATGTGACGCTGGGCTTCTCGATTTCGGCCAACCGCCTGCGGAGCGATCTGATTTCCTTATCGCGCCAGCCCAGGCCGCGTTGCCTCTGGAGCGCGACGCAAGATTTGCACGTGTTTCTCCTGAGCCGCTTTCCGTTGTAACGGAAGAAATGATAGTCAGTAAGTGTCGACCTGAGCTCTCCACAGGTATTGCACGTGGCCTCCGGGATACCTTCGAGCCAGGTGCGAGCGGCGTCCTCCCAGAGACCCTTGATGAAGACGCGAGACTGCTCCGCGAACGCAGCGTCCAAGTCGGCAATAACAGCCTCGCGCCAGGCGCGGACGTCGGATTGGGCGTTCCAATCCTCGAACACGGCGTCCATTTCCGCAAGGCCAGCCTCGGAATCCAGTCCCATAATTTATGAGCTCAGTACACTGGCCTTCCTATGCATCGCACTGATCGCAACGGAGTGACCACCCGGCCCGACCACTTGCTGTGACCACCTGAATAAGTGCAACAAACTAAAGTCGTTCGGGGACCATTCCACCCGCCGCCGAAAGTGGCCGGGGAGGACCCAGGATTTGAACCAGAGTGCCTGATTGGCGTCGGTTGCCACCCGTTCGCGCCCCGTTGGCCCGTGTTGCGGCGTCTGGCTCCCGGTTGGCTGGACGGCCCACCTGTAGCCTCGGGCGCGCCTAACCGCGCCCCGTGCGAAGCGCGTAAGAAGCCCCCGGGTTGCTATCGCATCCCTAAAATTCTTAGGGATGGGCTCGCTCCGGCCTTGGTTCGTGTGCCAGACAGTCGAGGACGACCTGCATGAACACCGGGCGAACCGCCACGGGCGCCAGATCGGTTTCAGACGGCCTGTCGCCCAGCGCCCGCAGTCTCCAACACGTATGCCCATCGCTCAACCGCTGCTTCATGGAGTAGTGCTTGCCGAGGTAATCAGCCGCGCGCATAGGCCTTCCTTCGCCCGGCACAGGGAACTGCACAGCGCGGTTGATGTGACCCTTCCGATGGCGGATGACTCGGGCGATTCTTCCGAGCGCCTGCAACCGGTTCAGCCTTTGCTCGCTGATACGGTCAATCAGTTCACCAGCGGCGTTGTAGAGCGGGATTTGATTCTGCATCGAGAGGCACACGCGTCCTGCGAAAGATGCGGGAAGGAGATTATCGAGAGTCCCGGCCCTCGTGTGTTTTATTGGGAGGAGAACTTTCGGAGGGTGCGCCTTGCGCTCGCCTGTCGAACAGCGCCTTCACCGTAAATATACGCGAAACGATCGGAAAACGTCCGGTCATGAATCAACCTTTTTCGTGACCGACGCGTTTGATCCATGGCTGGTCCACGTTCGGGTTGTAGAATCGCTGCCTGATGTTGGTGGGCAGGATGATCTCGATGGAGTGCGCCGTCACGTCGCCAATGCGGTCGCCTGCCTTCAGGTAGCACACCAGACCGTAGTCGGGCCCAAGCGGGAATCGAAGCGATCCCCGCGTTCGGTATAGGCTTTCCCGCGTCCAGCCCAAGGCAACGGCGCGATCAAGAACAGCATCAACAAGCGCGGCTGCCTCGGGGGACACCGGCACGATGTTGCGATCCGTGATGGCCGGCGCGATTGGATGGCGCGGCAGATCGGGTTCGACGGCTGGCGGGACATACTCGCGAGCGTTGAGGCTTCGGACGGCGGCCACCAGTATCTGTTCACCGAAACGCTCGACCGCCCACTGATGGATCGCGTTGTACCGATGGCGCAGGTCGTCAAACGCATCGAGCCCGAGCTGGCCGTTGCTGGCGGCCGCTTTCGCCAACATCATCCTGGACCGCAGCCACGCGTAGTATTCGGGATCGAGACGCCGGTAAGCGATGTCGTCCACCTGGACATCGCGGGCAAACGCCGCACTATGCTCCGTGAGCCATGTATCCAGCGCGGTGGAGACGAACAGTTCGCGGCGTTCCGGCGCTCCGGAAAGAAGAGGTGCTGCCGGCGCGCTCATGGCCGCCCCCGGCGGGGTATTTCCGTGAAATCGGCCAGATCCACCCGTACCGAACTTGCCGTCTTGGGGATGTCCGAGCCGGTTGGGGATGTTGTGGGGATGTTGCCATCCAACATCCCCATGTCGCCCACGTTTTCGTTTCTATCACTTACAGACAATTTGGGGATGTTGGGGATCTTGGGGATGTTTTCTCCCTCCTCAATACACGCGTGCGCGCGTGAATCTCTCTGCGTGTCTTCCGGCGACTGAGAGGAATTTCTCTCTACACGCGGAGGAACCCCCTCAACATCCCCAACATCCCCAAGTAGTCCGTAATCCTCTGACTCATCAGCACTTGACCCGTGGGGATGTTTGAAAGCAACATCCCCACAAGATCCCCAACATCCCCAATTCTCGGAGTCCACAGGAGCGAGCGCGTACATGGCCACGCCTTTATGCTTCGTAGAGCCGCCGAGTCGCTCCACGCGCAGGCCGTCGAAGGAACGATCGCGGCAGTTGCCAAGGGCGTTGCCCAACCGGATCTGTTGCGACCGAGCGGAGCCGTCCCCGCGCAGGCGCAGCATGAGTTCGCGCTCTTCACAGAACTGGTTCAATTCGCTGACCTTCTTCGGTTCACCCTTGAATGTCTGCCACCAGGCCGCCGTGAACTCCCGCCACGCCTGACCCTCGATGTCGGCGGCTTCGTAGAGTTGGTCGAGGTTCGCCAGGAAGCCACGAACGCCGGCGACTTGGAGAATGCCGCCGATGACGCTCGACCAACGCTCGAACGAACCCAGCCGAGCCGGGTCCAGAGGCTTGCCCGCCACCATCCACGCGCGAATCATGGTCAGGATCGCCCGGACCAACGCGGATCGACTCTCCTTCGCCCACGTGGTGATTTCGGGATGCTTGAACGAGGTGCGTTTCCAGGGGCGATCCACGCGCGGATCAATCCGCACGCGAATGCAGCGGCGTGTGAGTTCCAGATGCAGGTTTGGATTGTTGGCCGTCATTAGCCAAACGGCGTGGTTGGGAACTGAGGCCATGATCGACTCGCCGAGTTTCCGGTCGGTCCAGCGTACGGACGTGAGCACAGACGCGAGTGACGACGAGTGCAGTTGCTTACGGTCGTTGGCGTTGTCGAGGAGGATGATAGGGCGCCCTTTCATCAACTCCGCGGTGAGCATCTTCCGAAGCTCGTCCTCGTTCTCGGGCAGCGTGCGAGCCTCGCAGGCGGTGCCAGTGGCGACGATGGAAATCAGGTTGGCAAGCAGGCCTTTGCCGGAGCCCATGGTGGGCGCTTCGATCAAATGCATCGGGGAAGGCCCGTCGATCATGCGCCGAACGAACGGCAGGAGCACGGCCGCAATTGCATGCGCGCGATCGGATTCATCCACGAAAGGGAAGTCCACCAGGAGATCGTCGATGATCAGTGTGCGCGCCGCGGCAGTGTCCTCTGCCGTCGGTTCGTCTGGGAGAGCTTCCAAATTGAGGCTGGAATCGGACGTCAGCCACAGCCTGTCGTCCGGATGGTAGCCATCGGTCATAATTAACGCTCCTTGGCGGCCGAACACTGGCGTGCTGATGACGCCTTCCAACATCGGCAGGTGCAGGTCCGGGTATGCCAACATGTCGCGCGCGGCATCTCTCGGAGGTGATGTCTCAACGTCGGCGTCCTCGGTCTCCCGGTGCCAGTCAGCCGTGCGCGCGAGCAAGCCGAAGACGGCGTCCTCATCCATCTCGTCGATTTCCGGGCCGAACTCGCCGATGACCAGGCGCACGAGACACCCGGCCCGGTGGAAGAGAAAAGGGGTGTGCGGATAGATCCCGCATCCATGCTCATTGGCACGGTGGATCGCGGACCAGGCGTCAGACACGATCTCCCGTAACTGGCGATCGTTGATCTGGATCTTCGGAAACGCCGGGCTGGCGCTGGCACCGCCTTCCGGCGCACCTTCTCGCGAGCGAGAATGCCTGCTCCGCGTCTTGCCGTCCAGCACCACGACTTTCATCTGTTGCCGCAGTACACTGACCGGCAACCTGGACTTCCCACAGCGGGCCTGGATCAGCCGAAGATGGCGTTCCCGCTCGATGGGCCCCATCTGTCCGACCTCTTGCAGGACCGGACCGAGAAGATGCTCCAATTGCCCTTCTGGCGTGCCACCATCAAGCCTTCCGATGGCCAGCTCGAGCGGGGTCGCGGCCATGTTAAGAATCGCTTCGAAGTCCGTGGCCGTTTTGCCCGAGGCGAAGAACTCATTGACGTCAATCTTGGCCTCGGCGAGCAGCTCGTCGGAAGCCTTAATGCCAGCCCCCAGACCGGCCAGCTTCTCGCGAGCCGCTACCTGCTTCTCCCCGAGAGGGAGAACGGCGACTCGGGTCGTAATCCCATGCTTTGCCAGCACGCGCGCCGATTTCAAGGCGCCCTGCATCCCGGCCTCGGAGACTTCATTGTCCTGGCAGATGAAGACGCTCTTCACGCCGGCGAGTTTCGGCAGCAACCGTTCCCAATCCGCCTCTCGGATCTGCACCGTCACTGGCGACACCACCGGGAATCCATGCTCCATTAGGGAAATGCAATCGGTGACGCCTTCGGTGATGATCACGCGATCCGGACGCGTCAACAGCACGTCCTCGTTGTAGAGAACATCGTTGCGGATGCACGCCGCAACGTGACGGTGATCGCGGTCGTTGCGCACCGCCAACTTCTTGTACTTCGATTTCTCCCAATCCACCTCAGGCGTCCAAGGTGTGCGACGCCCGATCATGAAGACCACGTGGCCGCGGCTCCAGTACGGGAACACGATCCGGTTGTCGAAGAAGGGTACGACACCGTCCTGGGCGGTCGGCCGAAACGCCGAAGCGGCGGTCAGCTCGCGCGGGGTGAATGCGCAGGCGCCTTCCATCAACGCGCGTGCCGGGCTGGTGCCCGCGTTGTCGGCGTAACCGATCTTGAGCCGGCCGATTGTCTCTTCGCTGATCCCGTATTTCGATCGGAACCAGCCGAGCACCTCAGAATTGCCGGTGAGCCGCTCATGGTACAGTTCGGCGAGCGCAGTGAGTGCTTCCCGGACACGAAGCGTGAGCTGATGGGCTTCCTCGGCCTGCTCCGTGCTGCCCGGAATGGCTGTCGACAAGGGCGGCAGCCGTACGCGCGCCGCCAGGAAGTCCCGTGCCTGGCGGTGGGATTCGGGCATGGATCCCGACTGCCCCCTCGTAACGGCGCCGTGTCGCACGAACTCAACCAACTGCAGCACGTCGCCACCAACGCCGCAGGCATGGCAATACCAGCCCTGCTTGTCGAGCCACACGTGCAGCGAACGGTGGGATTGGCTCGCGTGGTTCGGGCAGTCGCAGAACAGCGTCTGCCGCGACTCCTGGTTGATGCGGCTGCCCAAGAGATCGCGTGCGATCTCACCGATGTCGACGTCGGTGATCTCCCGGTAGTAGCTGTGGACATCTACCGGAGGAGCCGTCACCCGTGCGCCTCCGAATGGAGCAGGAACGAGAGAAAGGTGTTGCGGCGATCCACTTGCCGTTTGGAGGCGCAGTTTTCGATGCCCCAACGGTCGCCCAGCAGGATCACGGAGTCGCTGGCGCGCGTTACCGCCGTGTACAGCAGATTCCGGTGGTGCATGAAGGAATGCGATTTGTGCGCGATCACCACCGCGCATGGGAATTCCGATCCCTGCTGCTTGTGGATCGAAGTCGCGTAGGCGAGTTGGACGTTACCGAGCGCATCGCTGCCGGCCCCGATCTCCACTGCACGGCCATCGAAATCTATCGTGAGAGCGCCATTGGCTTCAGCGCCGAGCACGACCCCCATCGCGCCGTTCATCACACCCAGGTCGTAGTCGTTCTTGGTCTGGATGACCTTGTCGCCCCGGTAAAAGCGGGGCCGGTGGCCCGGCTCGACATCTGGCACCTCGAACCCGAAGAGTTTTCCCTGCAGGACGCGCTGCAATTCGATGTTCAACTCGACCGTCCCGAGTGGGCCCTTGTGCGTTGGAGTGAGGACTTGGACGTCGCGGACCAGCTCGTAACCGAGCCGCTCCTGAAGCACCTCCTCAAACAGGAGCATCAGCATGCGCCGCACGTCGCCGGCGTCGGTGAACTTGTCGATCACGTACCACGGCCGACGTGCGCCGTCCTTCGACTCGCACGTCGGCCGAACCTCGCCCGACAGGATCGCCGTCGAATTCGCCTTCAGCACGCCCGCCTGGCGGATGATCTGCGTGAGGACCGTCGTCGGAACCGCTCGTGACTTCACGAGATCGCGCAGGAGATTACCGGGGCCGACCGGGGGCAACTGGTTGTGGTCCCCGACCAGAACGACGGCTGTCCGCTTCAGATCCACCGCCTGGAACAGCCGCCAGGCCAGTGGTACGTCCACCATGCTGACCTCGTCGACCACCAGGATGTCCGCTTCGACAGGATTCTCCGGACCGCGCGAATACGTATGGCCATTGAAACCGAGCAGCCGGTGAATGGTGCTGGCCTCGTGTCCCACCACCTGTTCCAGCCGCTTGGCGGCCTTCCCCGTCGGAGCCGCCAGAACCAGATTCAGCTCGAGGTGCGCGGCGGCGCTGGCGATTGTGGAGACCGCATACGTCTTACCGCTGCCCGCCCCGCCGGTCATCAGTGAGATGGAGAAGGTAAAGCCGTTCCTTACGGCTGCCCTCTGTTCCGGGTTGAGCTCGGGGCCCTCGGCGTCGAGCAGTCCGTCCACATCACGGACAGGATGCGGATTGGCCCCACCGCCGCCCTTCAGGATCATCGCGAGCTCGTGCTCCATCCGGTGGATCTCGGGATCGGCCACCACCAGCCGCTCGAATGCATGGGAGACGAGACGCCCCTCGGCGATCATCGCTTCGAGGTGCCGCTCGATCACGTCGCGGCTGTCCAGCGTATCCAGAACCAGCAGCGTATTGGCCCGGTCGAGCAGATCCTCGTATTCAACCCAGCAATCGCCGTCGTCGAGAGCCGCGAGCACGCAGTAGTGAAGTCCGGCTTGAAGGCGGGACGGCAGATCCTTCGGCGTGCCCATCTTGCGCGCAATCTTGTCCACCTTCTTGAAGCCGAAGCCGGGGATCTCCCGCATCAGCACGTACGGGTCGCTCTCCAGCATCGGCACCACCTGACTGCCGAACTTGCCGACCAGCGTGGTCACCTGGTGATGCGTCAAGCCGAACGCGGAGAGGTAGGCCATCGCGGCGTTGAAGTCGCTGTTGGCAATCCATGTACGCTGTAGGTCAAGCGCGGTCTCCACGGGCACCTTGGCGATCCTCGCCACCGCCTCGGGACGGCTGCGAATCGCCGCGTCGAAGTCGCGCCCAAACTCGTCGGCGATCAAGCGGGCCTTTGCCGGCCCAATGCCCTTAACGTCCGGATGGTTGGCCAGGAAGTTGGCGAGCCCGTCCGGGTCCATCTCCAGGTCGTGGCCCATGGACTCGGCCTCGAACTGGCGACCGTACTTCGGATGGTTAGTCCAGTGTCCCTCCATCCGGACGGCGTCATTCTCCCGGACGTACACCTTGCCCGCGAACTTCACAATGACACCGTCCGCGCGGCGGAGACGCCCGGCGCTGAACGTGGGCCCCGAATAGAACACCGTCTCGACGACGCCGCGAATACTGGCTCGTTCCGCTGTCATACTCCCCACCTCGCATGCGCGGCAAGAAGGTACGCCTGGACAAACTGGCAGGCCGCCTGGCGGTTTCCGCAGAAGAACACCGGGACGCCGAAATCGAGGATGATCGACAGCGCACTGCCGATCACCGCGTTCGGATGCGCTTCACCGCGATAGCGCTGGAGCAGCACGTCCGCCACGCCGGCCTCGACTACAACGCAGGCCGCCCGGTATCCAGCCAGCCTGCGGAGTTCTTCGCGAAACCGTGGTCGCGCGCGGATCACTGTGGATACGAAATCGTCGAGCGTCTTCCGCTCCACCGCGATCCGTTCCTCCAGACCCTCGACGGAGTAATCCCCGGCTGGCAGCGCCCGCCGCACGGCGGCCGCCAACCGGGGATCGAACGAGTACGGCTCCTGCTCGCGCGTGTCGATGACGATCGTCGCCGGTGCCCGATTAGAACGGGACAAGCGCGTCTCCCGCCTCCTGGCGGAAGTTGCCGGAGGTACGCCCGGTTTCGATACGGCGGTTGAAGAAGATGTTCTCGTTGTCGCCCTTGGTCTTCTTGGTGACTTCGAGCTTCACGTCGAGCAGCTTCTTCAGTTGCTTCGGCAGATCCGACAGCTTCTCCAGGTCGAGGCCGCAGAGGTGGAGGTCGGTCTTCACGTACTTCAGCGTGTTGTGGGTGATGACGCTGTTGCGCCACATCAGCCGGTTGACGAACTTCGGAGCGATCACACGGAGCGTCCACTTCAGCATCGGATTGCCGGTGCTCTGCGCCTCGGTCAACTCGACCTTCTCCACGGCAACCTGGTACTTGCCGTCCGGCACGCTTTCGAAGTCGCCGCGGTCCTCGGGCTGCTCGCTCCGGTAGTCTTCATCGAACTGGGTCAGATCAATCGCGTGTTTACTCATGGTCCTGTTTCCTTTCGGTGGTTTGCTTCGGTGTCTGAGTCCTGGAAGCCGCGGCCGCCTTCGGCGGCCCTCCCGCGCTGTTGAAGGCATCGAGGAACTTCCGGAAATCCAGCTCGATGGTTTCGGGCAGCCGTCCGGTGCGGTCGCCAGCTTCGTAGTACAGGCTCGGCTTGGTGCGAATCACGCGGTGCACGCTCTTGGTGCCATCTTCGGCGGTCTCCAGTTCGAGATCGCAGAAGAGCACCTGGTCCACCATGCCGAGGACGATCTTGCGGGCCTTATCGGGCAGTGTGGGCACGACGCGCATGTACTTGCCCGTGCGGGTGTCCACCTCGATCTCCTTGGCATGCGAGATGAGAAAGAGGCCGTAGGGCAGGAATGCCAGTTTGGTGAGCACGCGCTGGAATTCGTTGTTGACGAGCGCGTAACCCTTGCCGTAGCCCAGGTCCGACTCGTGCTCGATCTTGTACTTCTTGACGATGTAGTCCGTGCAGAACTTGTAGGCGTTGTCGATCGTGTCGACGATGACCGTCTTGAACGGGTGCTTGCCTTCGGTGATCTCGGCGCAGGCGTTCAGCAAATCGTCCCAGGACTGAATCGGGGTATGGATTAGACTGAGCGAGTTCAACCCCGGCTCGGTGGCCAGGAAGAGCGCGTCCTGGCCCTCTGCGCAGAAGGTGGACTTTCCGATCTTCGTCTGGCCGTACACGAGCACCGTGAGGTCGGCCAGGTTCGGTTTGGGTTGCGTTTTGGCGGTGGGCAGCATAGGTCTCCTTTTCAAAAAGCCGATTCCGGCGCATCGCCGGGCAGCATGCGCAGCTCCTCATTGGGCGCAACGCGCTGGTAGAAGTTCTCGATCACGTTGGGATTGCCGTTGGAGCGGCAGAGCGCGAAATAGGCGCATGGCCGCTGGTAGTTGAAGCAGAAGGCGGTGTTCTGGTAGAAGACACCGCGGCGACGGGCGTCGAGATAGGCCTGGGTGAGTTCCCACAACTCCGCGCGCAGGACCTCAAAGCGGTCCCGCGAGAGGTATAACATCTCGCGGTGGAACATCGCGGGGTCGGCGTACTTCTCGGCGAGGCGCTGCTGAAACTCCTCATCGGACTCCGGCAGTCTCCGCTTCGCCGTAGTCTTGCCGGTCTTCGATTTCGCAAGCAGCTCGGCGCGCCGCTCCTGGAACTCCTCTTCCGTCTCGCCCTTACTCTGTTGCAGCTTCGCCTTCACCAGGACGTTGTAGAGGATGCCGGTGATAGGGATGCCCATCGTCTGCTCGATGTAGTGGGCGTAGATGGTGATCTGAAAGTCGGTCCAGAGCTTCTCCAGGTAATCGCCGTCGACCTGCGAGGCGGTCTTGTGCTCCAGGATGAAATGCTCGCCGCCGATGCGGACGATGCCGTCCACCTTGCCGGCGAGCACGAAGCTGCGGGAGGCCGCCCCAGTCGCCGGATTGACGATGGGCCCTTCGAAGTTTCGCTCCAGAGCGACGACTTCAAATTCATCGGCCGCATAGCGCGTCGCGTAGGCCGTCATCAACGCCGTGGCGAGATGCCAATCCCGGCGCTGGTCCTCATCCTGCAGGCGGTTGGGGCACAACCGCCCGATGAGATCCATCACCTCGGCCAGATCGCGGCGCATATGCCACGCCTCCAGGCACTGGTGAATCAGAGAACCGAAGTGCAGGTTATGGTCGCGCTTCAGCGGAACAAGCTGCTGCTGGTAGCGCCAGTCCACCGCCTTGCGGCAGTTCCGGAACAGCGACCACATCGAATACGTCGATTGCATGGCGGGCGCGGTCATAGGCGGTCCTTTACACCTCCCTCCGGGCACCACCCTGATAGGGATCGGGTGCAACCAGACGGCGAGTCCGCCGGCCGGAATTGATGTGATCCACAATCAACCTGCTCAGGAGGCCAAGGCTCGATCCGCTGCATGCCATCGCCCGGACATTGGGGTCGTGCAGCCCGAACTGGCCGATCTTCTTCTGCATGTCCCGGTCGATTTGAAGGCTCTTACCCGACCAGAACACCGGATACGCAGAGATCACATCGGCGAGGGCGAAGAGAAAGCCGCTCTTCAGGTGTGTGGCGCGGTCCTTGTAGAGGATGTCGCGAATGCCCCAGGTGCTGTCGAGAAACTCGAAGAACGTCTTGACGTTTTCGATCATGGTACGGTTGCCCACGCTGGCCATCATTGGTGGCAGCGCCTGGCAAAGGCCCGCGACCGCAACATACCGGCCGGCCCCAAACTTCGAGTGGAGCCGCATGACGGATTTGAGATAAGTAAGCGCCGTCAACAACTCCTCGCGGCGCATATACTGCGACCAGCAGACCCGCTGGTACAGAGCAAACGACTTCGTCTGGCAGAGCCCGCAGAGCAATTCCAACGCGGAACACTGTGCCGCGCGGTTTTTGAGAAGCACGTTGGGAGACAGCCGCGTTCTCCGCATGTTGAGGATGTCGAACCGTTCCCGCTCCCATTCCTCAGTGGTTCCGAAATGGACCATGGCGCCGACGAGCGGGCGGCCGCCGTCGTAAGCCAGCTGTTTCGCTGCGCTGATGCGCTGGAGACCGTCAATGATGTACACGTCGCCGCTGATCGTGTACGTCCCGTGTAAGTCGGTGCATCCGTAGCGTTGGCCGCGGACGGCGAGTTCGACATCGGGTACGCGGCCCGAGCCGGAACGGAGGGCCTCCACAAGTTCCTGGATCTTGTCTTTTCGCAGCGTTTCACGCTGGTAGGTTGGCTTCTGCAGACTGCCGAGCGAACCGGGATCGATGACACCACGGAGCACGATCTGACCGTCGGTCAGTTCGTCCAGTGCGGCGGAAAGGACTTGTAATGATGCGTTCACGATCTCTTCTCCTGAATCTCGAGGCGGGAAGCGTTCAGCGGATCGGCTGCAAGCGCCTTCCGCTCGATTTCCGCGCTGGTTGTGGCGATGGCGCTGATGATGTTCGCCAGCAGCGTCTCCGCCTCTTCGAATTCGCCGGCCATTTCACCAAGCCAACCGACGAGGTGGGCGAAATGCTTGGTGCTTTCGATGAACGTCAGGGTCAACCGCGCCAGATGGTCTATCCTTTGGGATCGGGTGGCCCGGCTCGATGCTGATGGACCTTCACGCGGGTTGCCTGGACCGGTAGTTGTATCCGCACCGGGATCGGACGCCGGTGCGGCGGCTTCGGCTTGTTCGCTGCGCTTCGTTCGGGGCCGGCGCGCTGCGGTGTTCTCGACCTTCTGCTGATACGTTTTGCCGTTGCGCGTGACAGTGCGGGTGTCCATCCCTAAAGTTTTTAGGGATAGCCCCAACTTCTCTCGCCACCCCGACACGGTCGGAATGCTGACCCCGCAGTGGCGCGCGATTTCGGTGTCACTGAGCGACGCGGCCCGAGGGTGTGCGAGCGCAGCCTTCACCGCACGTTGTTTGTCGTCGTTAGTCCTGCGGAGCCCGTTCGTGCGGTTGGCGCTGAAGCTGAACCACTGGGCATCTTCGATCGTGCCCTGCCGGACATCACAATCGATGCTGTCGAAGTTGGCGGCGTAGGCGGCCCTGACCCGGTGGAACCCATCGGCGAGCCAGTAGGACTCGCCATCATAGAAGACCGTCACTGGCGGGAACTTCGCGCCAGCCTCCATGTCGTCGGTGTAGTCGTCAACGGCTTTGAAGTCGAGGCACGCCCGAGGCTGGGTGCCACCGTCGGTATTGATGTCGTCGATGCGGAGGCTCACCACGCTCACTGGGCGCCTCCGAAGGAGAAATAATTTGGTCCGATTCCTGCGGCCAGGAAGGCTTGGCGGATCTGGGCGATGCGTTCGTACACGACTGACTTCGCAGTGCCCAACGTCTCGCTGGCCTCCGTCGGTGATCCGCAGCGCAAAGCGAGCACGGTCTCGCGGAGCGAGGCGGGCAACTTCCTCATGACCCTGTCCACGTCCAACCAGAACTCTTGCCGCTCGATGGTGGAGGGCGCGGCCGCGTTCAGTTGATCGAGGGCAGCGCCGTCGAAGAGTTCGGGACGGCCAAGGTGGAGGCGTCGGCCGGCCAGGCGGTACCGCAGGATCGAGGCGACCTCCCGGTCCATTACCCGGCTCGTAAACGTGTTGACAGAGGAACGCCCGCTGTCGAACTTCCGTGCCCGCCGGCAGAGGGTCAACACGAGTTGGGCCTCGATGTCCTCCCGGTCCTCCCTGGTGAGGCCGCCTTGGCCGATTACCCTGTTAGCCTTGGCCCGCGCCATGCCGCGCGCGGCCATCATGTGATGATCGAGGTTCAGATTCATCACGGCCGCCCTCCGCGTCCCCGGGCCGCCGCCAATTCCACTTCCATGGAAAAAGGCAGGCCGTGCCGGATTTCGAGCGTGCGGATTTCGCCGGCCTCGACGTCACGCGTGTACTCGAAGAACTCGGCCACTTGGCGCTTGAGTTGGCAATCCGGGCGGGCGTTACGTTCGTCGGTCGCCTCTGCGCCGAACTTCACGTCCCGCACTGCGACCGGCCAAGGATCGAGAACGATCTCGCCCTGGCGGATCTGAACATATTCGAAGCGGCCGAACCCGACTTCTCGCATGGCAGCGAGGAAGTGCTGTTCAGACGCAGTGAGGTCACCGGTGAAGCAGGGCCTGGATGCGATCATTGCCGCGCTCCTTCCCCGCCGCTGGGGCGAGTCTCCAGCCATGCCTGGACATCATCGAGGCGATAGCGAACCGCGGACCCGACCTTGATGTAGCGCGGACCCTTCTTGAGCAGGCGCCACCGGCGAACAGCCGCGTCGCTGAGCCCACAGATGGCGGCTACATCGTGTTCGCTCAGCAGCCGCTCAATCCCCTGGCTACCTCCCGCAATTTGTTGTGTTTGGTTTTGAATTGCAGCCACGAGACGAGATTGCCCGATGCCTGCGGTAAGAGGTCAAGGTTGGAGACAGGTGAGGAAAGGTAGGAAAATTCGGCCCTGAAATGAGGCTTGGGGTAAGGACGCGCACCTACCGCAACCGGTAGCGGTTAATAGCGCTTCAGGCCGTTTTCTGCGGCTCGATTTCGGTCAACGTGGGGTCGCTCCAGCGCGGCGCTGGATCACGTTCGGCGAGCCGGATCAGGAGTTCGGCGCCCGTGTTCTCGTCGAAAAGGGTGTGGATGAAGCGGTAGGCCCGGTTGACGACGTCGATCATCAGATCCTTCATCTCGTCGTCGTTCAGGCGCGAAACTTCCGGCCAGGGAATCGTACCGTACGGACTGGTCACCTGCACGTCGGAGAAATCGCCGGCAGCCGAATCTGGTGAAATGCCCGCGTGGAGATCCTCCAGTCGGGAGTTGCGGAAGCACTGCAACACCAAGTACTTCGCGAGCCGCTTTTGAAGGACCGGATCGGTGATGAAGGCGCGGACAGCCTCGTGTGCGCTCATGGAGCCTCCGGGTCAACTCCACTATCACATGGAAGGTCCGGAATCGCGCGAGTAATTTGTGAGGTAGGAACTTGGGTAGGAAGCGATCCTACCTTATGCGGCAGGCGCCCGCTTCTCCGCGTCGGTCTTCAGCGGAGTCTTTCCAGCCAGGACGCTCTCAATCCTCTGCGACATCACCGAGTCTTCGCTAAGCTCCCCATGCCGCCAACGCTGCATGTCGGGCTTATGTACGAGAGCGGCGTCGCTCACGGCCGCAATTGGGCTGTGGTTGGCTGCCAGAAAAGACTGTAGACGTGCCTCGCGGTCCCGCGCCAGCAGTTCAGGATCGGAAGGAGCAGTCCCGTGTGCTGGGGGTTTCGCCTCGGCGATACTCGTGGGCGCCGCCGGCTCTCCGGCCCCGTCTTCGTCAAGCCGTTCGTTGTACCGCCGCCACGCTTCCAACCCAAGCCGGGCAGACTCGTCAGCGACCGCGGCGCGGACCAGTTGATGGAAATTGGCGACTGCATAATCGATCTTCGCGAGCGGCAGTGAATCGTAGGGCTGCAGCTTCGCCGCATATGTTCGCGCGGCGACGAGCCCGGCACACTCCCGCAGGAAGGCTTCGAACTTGTTCGGCAACTCCATCTCATTTAACGCCGCGGCGCCGTACGCTGCAATGAGCGCGTGGGCATACCGGACGCCAGCCCGCCAGTGCGGAGGAATGTGCCTCTCCAACCGGGAACGATCGAACTCACTCAACTCGTCCAGTCGCTTCGTCCAATCGCGCCAGTTGGCGGCGACTTCTTCTGACCGGAATTCCAACTCTGCCTTCGCCCGTGCTTTGCGCACCGTGGCCTTGGACGCCAGAGCCCGCATTCGGGCCTCCGCCGCATCCCGAGGAGTCCTGAAAAACTCGAGCCATCCGTTCTGTTCCATTGGCCTACCCTGCCTTTGAAAGTACCGATTGTACTACGGCGAACAATAGGCGAACAAATCTCACCGCTAACCTGCTCAAAACGCGGAGAATTTTGCGCTTGCCAGACTTCCGGGCTTTGTGACCAGATTTTTGTCGAACCGCTTCATCGGATTGAAAACACAGCGGTTATGCTTCTCGAAATTCGCCCCCACGCGCGCCGTTGGTCGACCCAATCAACCACGGCCGTCACGGCCCGTAGTTGGCGCTCCGTGGGTAGGTCTGGGGTAGGAAACAGCAATGTCTCCTGGATGTCCGGAGCCAAGTTAGCTAAGTTCATTATCTGCGTCATACGTGCCCGGCTGACGTAGCCGAGGCGGGCAATGTCCGCGTAGTCACGGAACTCGCCGGAGTCCACCATGCCCTGGTACTTCACCGCAAGCGCCATCAGGCGGGTGACCCTGGGGATTCGGTGGACCGTCGGCGGGCGGGCATCTTCCGACCGTACCGCCGCCGCGGCGGGACGAGGCAACTCCAACGTAACCTCCAACTCAATGCACGGCGCCACGCCTTTGCTCCTTCGCCTCATTCCACCTTCCTCCCCGAGCACAACTCACGCATGCCCTGCGACCGGAACGCCACCGTGACTTTCTGCGTGCGGCCGTCATAGCCGACCCGCTGGACAACGAGGTTCACCAGCCGCGCCTGCTGGTGCGCCCGCATTGAATCCCACACGCCATCGAACCTGCGCAGTTCCGCGAGAACGTCATCCACGTTCAGTGGATCGTCGTGCAACACCGTCAGGTCCTGCCGGATGGACACGAGCCGCTCCTCGATTGCCTGCACCTCCTTATGCACCTCCATCATCCTGTCGAAACGCGCTGCCGCGCCGTCCTCGTCACCGGACACCGTGGCGGCGCAGACCATCTCGGAATGCAGACGTCGAAGCTGCTCCTTGCATCCCGCCTCCTCTTTGCCAAGTTGTTCTATGCGGGCCGCGACCTGCGCCCGTGCGTGCTCCACGGTCCTCTGCGCGAGATCGGGATCGGAACCGAGTTTGCGGACGGCTTCCATCACCGCGTTCTCCAGGTTCTGCGCGGCCACGGATTTCGTCTCGCACTTGTTCCAACCGTGTTGCTGCGCGTGGTAGCAGACGTAATAGCGGTAGCGCTTCGAGCCCCGCATGGTGTAGGTGTGGAACATCGGCGCGTCGCACGACGCACAGTACACGAGGCCGTGCAGCAGCGCCGTGTACTTATTTCTGACATGCTCCCGCTTGACGGCGCTGTTCCTGCCGAGCAGCCGCTGCACTCGTTCCCACATTTTTCTGTCGACGATGGCTTCGTGCTCACCATCGTAGATGGTGCCCTTATGGTTGACCCTGCCGGTGTAAATGACGTTCTCCAAAACGCCGTACAGGCGGTTTTTCGTGAAAGGCTTGTCGCCATGCAGCCGGCCTTCCGCCGACTCCCACCGTTTGGTGCGCCAGTCGCGCCGCCGCAGTTCTTCGATGACCGGCAGGGCGGTCTGATGCTCCATGTAGAGATCGAAGATGCCGCGCACGCGGGGCGCTTCCTCGGCGTTGACAATCAGCCGTCTACCGCGCGGATCGATGTCGTATCCGAGAACCGGGTGCCCGCCGATCCACTTGCCTTTCTTTCGGGCGGCCGACTGCTTGTCGCGGGTGCGTTCGGAAATGATTTCCCGTTCGAACTGGGCGAAGGAGAGAAGGATGTTCAGCGTAAGGCGGCCGATCGAGTTCGTCGTATTGAACTGCTGCGTGACGGAAACGAAGCTGATACCGCGCTTATCGAACAGCTCCATGATGCGCGCGAAGTCCAGCAGCGAGCGGCTGAGCCGATCCACCTTGTAGACGACCACGCAGTCGACCTTGGCCGCGTCGATGTCCACCAGCAGGCGTTTGAGCGCCGGACGCTCCATATTACCGCCGGTGTAGCCGCCATCGTCGTAGTGGGCAGGGAGTAGCTGCCAACCCTCATGACGCTGGCTCAGGATGAACGCCTCGCCCGCTTCGCGCTGGGCGTCGAGCGAGTTGAACTCCTGCTGCAAACCCTCGTCCGTGGACTTCCTGGTGTATATGGCGCAGCGGATCGTCTTCGGCGTGGGCGTCGCGCCGTTTTCCGCGGCCTTGCCGTTACCGTTCCTGATTGCCATTGGCGTCCCCCGTGGGCAGGTGGAAGAAAAGATACCCGTTCCACTTCGTGCCCGTGACCTCCTTCGCGATCGCGCTCAGCGACCGATACCGCCTGCCGTCATATTGAAAATGGTCGGCGTGGACCTTCACCGTGATCACCCGCCCTTTGTACTCGCGCTCCAGCACCATTCCCGGCAGCGGCCGCCGCGGATCGGCGTCGGCCGGGACCGTCGTTGACACGCACCGGTCGCCAGCGGCTTCGAAGTCGAACCCCTTCGGCGCGCGTATGCGGAGATCGTTGTCGTCGGCAATCTCCAATGCCCGCCGCCGCGCACGCTCCGATAACCCACCCTCGGCCTGCGCCTGGAGCCGCCAGGCGATGCGCCGAAAAAGAAACTGCTTGTGATTGGATCGCGATTCCTCGCCGAAGACCTCCTGATACCGCTCGCGCAGTTGCCGCACGGTCATCCGTTTCAGCGCTTGAATCTCTTCGCTAATCCTCGTTGTCAAATCCTTCTCCTTTCTCCGAGGCGTTAACCTCGTGTCCATGAGGGCTCGCTTCCTGCGAGGTAGCAAGTAGATCTTCGCGGCGTTTCTGGCGGTACCGCAGATAGCCCGAGGCGAGGATTGATGCGATGCTGTCGAAGTCTTCGAGAAACCCGTCATCGCGGTCGTCCATTGATCGGCTCCTTAGCGGGAGCCGCAAGGCCGGCCGGTGGGCGACGGGGCAGCGGGACATAAAAAAAGCTGTGGCGTCCCGGAGCGATCCGGCACCCACAGCGATGTCCGCCTGGCGGTAGTCCCGCTGTCTGGTGATGTCAGGAGCGGCTGTCTGCCGCCCTCAATGGAAATATACGCGAGAAGTTCGAAAAACGTCCGGTTGCAAAGCAATCCGGTCTGTGGCGTTAACCGCCTCGCGTTTCTCCGGCCGACTTGGGAGAAAAACGGCGCAGAACGCCTCCGGAAACCGCGCCGCGCCACTCACCGCGACTCTCCGTGTCCGCGTGCGCCGAGTCGCGCCGGGCCGCAACTACTTGGCTATATTGAGGAAAGGACAAGAGGCTCGCGCAAGCGCACGGGGAGCGCTGACGTAAACCACAGGGGAAAACAAATCCAGGTAAGAATGAATTGGCTCCCCGAGACGTCGGGTTTCGAATGGATTCTACCTCCGCCTTCGTGCGTGGTTGGGTACGTCTACTGAACTGCCTAATTTCGGAATCATTCTCTTGGCTACCCTGCCTTCGCGGGATGGCCGGGTACGCCTTCAACTCCCTTTACGAGGACGCGCAAACGAGTTCAGGCAGACCCTGTGTTTTCATGAAGTTGCTTGCGATTAGTTACCACTTGTGATGGTCACAGTTCCGGTGTCTGCCAGGCGAACGTTGTTAGACTCGTTCGATTCCGTAACTTGTCCCTGGTCATCCACAATCGCCGCCAGGAAATACGTCCCCGGGGCAAGGGATGAGGGTATGCCGATGTCACCCGAACAGTCCCACGTCGATCCTGCGGCCAAGCCGGTTGTGTTGGTACAGTTCCAGCCCGTATACATGGATGCTGTGGTTACGGTCGACGAATTCGATAGATAGAATCCCACGCGGAACGGGCCCGCGTCACCATTCCCCTGGTTCTTGACTGTCAAGCGCAAACCGGTAAGTTTTCCGCCGGCTGCAGCCGTGCGAGACGCAGTGAAACTAGTGAGGACCAGGTCAGCCAGCGCGGGTGCCGAGATCGTCAGAGTACCGCTATCAGACAACCGAACATTGTTCGATTCGTTAGACTCGGTCACCTGACTTAGGTCGTCGGCGATCGCCCCCAAGAAGTAGGTGCCTGGTGACGTAGACGGTGGAGCTTCAATGTCTCCAGAGCAGGTTCTGCTGGCTCCAGCCGCCAGTCCGTTGATAGAGCAATACCATCCCGTAAAAATGGAAGCCGTAGTGACAGTGGAAGTCGTTGAAAGGTAATACCCGATGCGGAACGGACCCGCGTCTCCGGTGCCTTGGTTTTTGACGGTTACCGAAACGCCGGTGATCGTCCCCCCTACCACTGCAGTGCGGCTGGAAACGAAGGCAGTCAACACGAGATCGGGCAACCTACGGACGTTCAGGTTGACAGTGGTTGCCGCCGCAGAACCGAACCGCACCGTCAACGGAACCGTTGAGGCAGCCGTCGAAACACCAGCAGGAACGATGAAGTTGACCTGAACGAGGCCAACGAAATCCGGTGCGAGGCCCGCAAAAAGGACCTGAGCCTGAATGCCGCCGACCGTGATCACAGGCGTCACGAGCGAGGTTGCCAACGGATTGACCGTAGCCACCTCCCCCGTAGCGGGCGGTGCATTCAACGACCCAATCCCGGTGGCGAACAGCGTGAGAGCTTCTCCGGCAATGATCGGACGATCAGGAGTGACTAGGGAGTAATCCTGGTGGGTCACTATCGGATCGCGATCAGTCGATGTCCTTTGATACCCGAAGATGCCGAATGCATTGTCGGACACGGAGATTGAAACCGTGGGTCCCGCAATGCCCGCCCGGCTCACGACGACCGGGACGGCTGAGCCTACTGGACTCTCATAGGGAACCTGAAAATTAATCTGTGTTGGAGAGACGTAGAAGAGAGGCGCTTCGACGCCGTTGACTGCGACTTTCACGTCTTCCAGCGTTCGGGGCAACGGCGCAAAAGTGGCCGAGGTAAGGACCGGGGAGAGGCCGACTCCAAACAGGGAAGCGATGGAACCGCGGGCGACCGGGGAATCGAAGCTTGCGGCGTTTACGATGCCATTCGCGTTCACTCTGGGTGCGCGCGGGAACGCCTGTTCGAATCTCTCGTAGTTGTATGCCTGAGTTGTTCCGGCCTCCAACACCACGGAAGCGCTATTCGGGCCAGAGATTAGCAAATTGCGGACAAAGTACGGGCCGTCAGTGCCGTCGAGGCCAATTTTGGAACCGCTGAAAGACACCAGCGCGCTCGTGTTCCCGCTGGGCAGCGAACCGGAACCAGAAGCGAAGTCGATTTCGCGACCAAACCGGTCGAATAGCGTTGCCGTCCACTGATGGGATCCCGCAGTGAGAATATTGAGCCCCAAGGTATAGTCCAAGCGGTCGAAAAGTCCGTTGCCGTTGGTGTCAACCGCGCGATCGGAATTCTGCCCTGTTGGCTCAATTCCCCGCCGGTCGGCTGTGGCCAGATCGAAAGCTACCGTCGATCCCAAGTCGAACTGCTGGTCGGTCAACTGTTTTTCTGCGCTGCTCATGCAGTAGAGATAGACGTCGCTGACCTGATGGGGCGCATTGACGCCCAACGCCTTCAAATGCGTCAGTGGAAAACTGAGCCGAAACTGTTGCTGGCCGGTGCTCAGCGTGGCAAAATCGGACATGGTCTGCTGTCGTCCGTTGCTCGCCGTGAGGGTCGCGGAAAGGTTGAACATACCCGCCCGGGCGGCGGTCACTGTGAAGTCCACATCGAGGGCGTCGTTGCGGCCATCGCCGTTTGTGTCGCGGGCGCGAGATGTGATGGTCCGGGAAAGAGTCCCGCACGGACTGATCGCATTGAAAAGAGCCGACGCCGTTCGCACAAACGCCACTCCGTTCGATGTTCCAGCGGCCGTAACATTGATGGCATAGCTGCCCGGCGTGTTCACGGTAAAAGTGGCGGAGTACACGCCGTCATTGGCTTTGTCGTCATTCTGCGTGCCATCGTCTACGAACGTGATGGCTTGAGCCGGTTGCCCCGAAGTTCGCACGGAAGCTTGTAGTGACGTGAGCGACTGCCGGAAGATTCCGCCCTTCTTGTCGGCCAGGACCAGCCCGAGCGACATCGCGCGCCCGGCTGGATAGTCGCGTCCGGAACCTAAGATCCCCATGACGATATCGCTGCTTGATCGCATACTGAAGATCGCGGCGCGAACTCCGCTGAATGTCGTCGGCTCCACCACACGATATTTCCATAGGCCGGGGCGCGGATTGCGCAGTTCGAACTCATGGTCCTGCGCGACTCCGGTTGGATCCGGGTACCGGCCGCTGGTGGTCACCGGGCCACTCTGAGATCCAGAAAGATAGCTTACACCGGCCGGATCGACTAACGTGACCTGAACAGTCAGGGAATTCACGCTGACAGAAATATCTACGGTGTCGGCTCCATCCATGGTAAACGTCCGCTCCACCTGCGGCGCTTGCGTTGTGAGGACGACTGCCTCCATAAACGTCGCCGTCGGATTGGCAACCCGGGTCGTCTGTGCATGCAGCGGCAGCACCAGGGCGATACATCCGGCCAGCATTATGGCAGCACGTCTCATGGGTCACCTCCGCTCAGTACCTCATCGCCAGAAGGGCGTTGCTCAGCGCCGCGTCTCCGGTGATGAGCAGCATCCGATGTTCGGCGCTCATGTAGGCCATGTCGGGCAACCGCACCGCCGATGGCACGTTCCAAAGCCTCTGGGAAAACGACGCGGCGACGGTGTCGCCCCGGCAAACGTCGATGGTCCGCTTCCCAAAATACACATCCAGCATCCGTGGCCCGGTGGTCCCACCATCCATCGAGAAGAGGACGAGGACGGGCTTGCGAAAATGCACGCCCACGAAGCGCATCTGGATTTGCAGGCCGGCCGATTGGACCACCACGCCACCCAAATCCTTCCCGGATCCGTTCGTACAAGGCGTCGGCAAGCCGTTCTCCGCCCCGGACAAGCCGTTGGGAACCGGCCGGTACGCCGGCACGGCCGCTGCCGGGTCCGCCTCCACGACGCGGATTCCGGAAGGTGAGGCTGCGAGCTGCCACACCTTAGATCCCGACGGTACAGCGTCAGGCGGAGCACTCGCCACGAAGAGGGAAGCGGGCCGGTCTGTCTCGAAAAAGAACGGGACCGAATGATTAAACGTGCCTTTCGGAAATCCGAGTCGGGAAACCCTCAAGGAAGCCTGCGTCACATCGAATGTGCCGGAACATCCGAACTGGTATGCCCACAACGAAGCCACCGAAATCAGTGTGAACTTGACAACCCGACTGGGCCGGAGCTGTGGCATTGGGATCTCAATGGACCGGATAGTCCAGCTTGATTTGGCTCAAGACCAAATCGGTGGTTGTCGCGTTCTTCAGCGCGAAGTGGTTAAGCAGATATGTCTTCAATGGTGCAAATCCGCAGGAGGCGCAGTGGGTGCTGTCAACAGTGGAGACCAAGTCGTTCGGCGCAATCGTGTCGCTCAGAACCGCATCGGCGAAGTTGTACTTGATGATGCCCCAGGGACCGCGTGACTTCTCCACCACTTTAAGACTTTTCGTGCGCCCCAATGCCTGGTAAATCGTCGTGACCCATGAGTCTAGGTATGGAGACTGCGCATTTTCGTCCTTCTCAATCGTCGTGTTGTGATTGGCGTCAGCATCGCCGGCGATGGAGTAGTAAGGGATGCCCGGCCACTTGTGGACCAGAGCGTTAAAGGATGCCATGCTTTCTGGTGTTTGTGCGCTTCGGGCTGGATCTTTCGGCACCGCACCACCGAAGGAGCCATAGCCGTTGACAATGCTGGCGTCGCGTAGCGCGGCAAGGACGAGAGGGTCGCTGGCCACATCTACGCCCGAATTGGCGACCGTGAAAGACCGGACCTCCTCCGCGACAATCGAATAATTCGACAGAATCGTTCCTTGCGATGGCGTTCCGATTGAGTAGAGGCTAAGCACGCGAAACTGGCTGGGGCGACCCGTGTTTGGGTCGATCGCCTGGGCGGCCTTGTAGTAATCCTCCAGGAACCGCCTGCTGTCTGTCGCCCCCTTGCTGTGGGTAACCAAGTGCAAGTTTTCGACGCCGAATTTCTTCGCTTTGCGGGGCAAGATGGTTGAGAGTTGCTGCGCGTTGTTTGCCGGGCTGCCGTTTCCGTCGAGCGTGATGCAGTCGTCGAAAGGGACTCTTAGCTCGATTAGACGGGCTGCCACTGACCCAGCCGCCGGTGTGCCGTTGCAGTCGAAACTCTGGAGGAAGCCGGGCTTCGGTCGGCCCCAGGTCTCCGGCCCCGCGCTAGTTCCATGAATTAACATCAAGGGTGCCATTGCATCGAACGACAAAGTGGCCCAATCAATCTCCGTGCACCATTTCTCTCCGGTGTTCAAGATGTCGATGTCAATCTGGATATCGTTGCGGGCGGGTGTCGGCGTTAGACAATTCGAGAGAACAGACGAAGAGCATTCCGGCGCGGGGCTCGATGGAAACTTGACATTTTCGATCGGAATCTCAAACTCATTCAGTTTCCAGACGTTGTTGTCGCCAGTCAGAAATCCGAACGAATGGCCGTTGAAACTCACTTGATCGCGCTCCGGGCTGACCGTCGGGTCTTCCGCGCCGCTATAATCCACGTCCCACGCAGGCATGCGCAGACGCGCTTTCGCGGAGATCACGCCTGCGGAGACTAAAGCCGCGGCGTTCTTCAACGTGCCGTCGGGGTTGGTCGGGCCGACGTACCGGTTGACCTGTATACTGAATCGTAATGGACCTGAGCTGCGGAATACGCAACCCGTGTCCAACCCGTTGGCCCGGTCAATCAGGAAATTCGTATCGCTTGCGGTTTGCGGGTCCCACGGACTTCCACCACTGTGAGCTGCGGGTAACGAGTTCGCAATGCGAGCTGTGGTAGAGACTGTCTTGCCAGGCCCGTCGGCAGCCGGAGTTGAAAGTACAGTGAGAGCACACGCGAGAAGGGCTCTGCAACAGAGCCAATGTACGTTCCTGGTCATCACACCCACCCTAAGAGCCGGAATTTCCATTTGGATTCCCAGCACAGTCCAGTATAAGAACTCTTTGCCTTCTTTTATGTCCCGCACTCGCCAAAGGAAGCTGATATCTGCGCTGGACTCAGCGGCGAATCAACGGGATCTTCTTCTTTTTTTTCTGTTGATCGCCGCCCACGACTTCGACCTTGATCTTCTGGCCCACCTCATCCAGGGCTGCTTTCAGGTAATTCACCAAACCCCAATCGTTCCCGAAATACGGCCGCGCCGGGAGCGACCCAATCTCGCTATTGGTCTTCGGGTCGATAAAGTGTATCGCCAGGACCAGGTGGTACTTGTTGTAATCAATCAGGACGTCCGAGAACTTGATGTAAAGGTCGTTTCCAGCAGCACCCTCGTCGCCCATCTGTTTCGCCCCCGTCACGGCTTTTCCTACCAGATATTTGCCCTGGCAGAGGCGGAGCAGTTCATTGTTCAACTCAACCACTTTCGCCGCCCATTCAGGTTTGCTGGAATACCCGTGGGCCGCGTAGTCGTCGTCTCGGAAGTCGACCCAGCCAACAAAAACACGGTTCATGCCGGCCATATCCGTGGTTGTTTCCTTATCCGGATAGATCTTGGCACCGCGGCGGCGCGCGGCCAAACAAGGCTGCAGCGCGAGGCATGCAAGGAGCAGTGTGAGAAGGAGTCGTCGTGACATGTGGAACCTCTTATCGCCGAATCCGTTTTGCGCATTCCGGCCTGTACGTCCTGCCCAAGATATCTCGAGGCATCGGCCAGCGATTATAAATCCTAGCGTTTCAAAAAACAAGTGTTTCGGAGCTTGTTGATCTGGTTGTCGAACGCAGGCCGACGCGGGCTCAACACGGTGGGACAAGGCAGGAAAGACTTGATTTCAGAACGGTTGTGGCCCACACACCCTGCGATGTCGCGGCAGCATCTCTAAGCAGCCTCTGACGTTTTCCCCTCCGACCTGTGCCGGCGACTACTCCATCAGAAACTCATGCAGTTTCGACAGCGTCTCCGGGGCGCTCAAAATGGCGGTGTGTTCATAATTCAGACCGATGACTTTGTGAGCTTCGGCTTTCGCGGCCGGCGCTAGCACGCTATCCTCCCCGACGACCCCATCGTTCTCCCCCAGCAGCGGCCTCAGAGCGTTTTGCCTGATCCCGCTCGCCACTCCATAAATAAGGTAGAAGGTCACAGCCGGAGGTAGCCTTCGCGCAAACAGGGAGACAAGGAATTCGCTTTGGGGCGCGATATCGTTTTGCACGGCAAGAATTGTCACGATCGGCAGATTCGGAACGGGGAGAGAAGCGCCCTTGTGTCCACCCCACGGACTCGATATCGTAATAAGCTTTTCAATGTACGTCTGATGATCGTCGAAAGTGTTGCGCAGAATAAAGTCCCGCGCCACCAGCCCCCCCATGCTGTGACCGACGACAAAGAGCTTTTTGAACCGGAACCGGTTTTGAAGTTGTTTGACCTGACTGTTCAGTTCTCGGGCCCGATCCGACAATCGGTCTCCGGTCGGATAATGGAACAACCACGGCTGAAAGCACTTTCGATCCAGATGCTCGATTATATAGCGCCAATCCTGTGGCGATCCCGAAATTCCATAGATGAACAGCACTGGGATCTTCTGCGGATCGTAAGCCTGCAAAAAGAAGATGGTTTCACCGTAAGCTCTCAAAAACTCTCTCGTGTGGAGCAGCCCCGTTCTCCCGGTTTCCGCCGACAGGCGGGGATCGTCCAGGGTGACGACCTCTCCCGGAGATCTTGGGCTTATCTCCTGCCGCCAAACGCCCGAGGGAACTTCCAGCTGCAAGCTGGCCGGAATAGAACCGCCGGCGCGCAGCGAGAGTTTTACCTCATGTTCCTCAAACACAAGTTTGACGTGCTCGACGCGGTCGACAGGCTCACCCGGTTCCCAGCGGCGATCGCCGTTCGAGTCGACGAACGCCACAACCTGCAAATCAGTCTCGTATGGCACCTTCGCGGAATAGTTGCCGCTGTCCGGAATAACTTCACAGCTGAACAGCGTCGGATGTGTCGGATCGCCGGTGAAGATCAGGACGTAGGCATTCACGTCCGCCGGGGGGAGATTCGATATGGTCACTCTCAGCGTGGCCGATTTCCAACTTCGATATGCGCTATTGATACGCCTGGCTGCAGTGCAAGCCGTCAGAGCGAGCATGAGAGAACCGGCCACCACAAGCAGGAGCAGAAAAGGTCTGTGTCGGTTAGTCATCAGCGCACGCTTTTCTCACAGATTCGGATCGCGTCTCGAAGCTAGGGAACGCGCGCAGTTCCGATTCATTCTGACGCCTCCCGGATGTCGCTATCGGAGCACCCTTGGCTACGGCTCGGCCACCGTTTCCTTGTGGGTATCTTATCGCGTTCTCCGGCAGGCTGCTTGCATCGCCGCGGCGATACCTGACTTCCGATTCGTATTCGATGACGTTCCAACGAAGGGGCATTCATCGCGGCCCCCGAAGGGAAGCACCGCGAGTGTTCGTGCGGGTCCATAGTTTAATTGGACAACTCAGGAAACGCACCCGGGGTTGCTGGCATCGAGAATATAGCAGGCACTCTGGGTGTTTGCGGCAATTGTCAGTGTGGGTACTTTCGACAAGGGCGAAGGAGCAAACACCAATTAGCACCTCGTGGCCTGGTCGAGATCAACTCGCTATTGCACAATCTTGAATATTCGGCGGCGCTCACGGGGCCGCAGATGCTCAAACGCCATCGCGTCGATCCATTCCAATCCCTCGTCCGTGACTTCCCACCTGGAGTCGACGCGCCTCAGGAGGCCCCTGGCCTCTTGGCCCAGCAAAACGCGTTCAATATCGTCATCGATGCCGTATCGGAGACTCGGGATGTGCCGGCGAAGGACCTTGGACAGGAAGATGAAAGGCCGACGGCGCAGCTCGTCCACAGAGGCAAGACATATTCGCCCGATTGGGAGGGCTTCAATTGGCTGTCCGATATAGGCTTCGAGCCCGAGATTTCGGTAGGATGCTTCATTCATGAAGCCGATTGCCGAGGGCCCAATCGCGAGGACAGGGCTCGTACCGTCCGGACCACCGAAATTGAGGAATTTCATCGTGTAGCCAGCGCCGGGCAGGACGAAGTCGTCGGAAGTGATTTGCGTGAAGTTTCGAGAGCGTAAATAGTCGGCGGCGAACCGGATCATCCCAACCCGTTCCGGATCGGACGGCAGCAAGCCCCCGTAGTTGTGGCGGCGGATAAAGAATTCCGTGTTCGGATAAAGGATTGTGTCGTAGAGATCAACATGAGAACAGCACAGCTGTTCCACTGCTGTTTCAAGGTCGGATTCGAGATTCCCGATTTTCTGACCGGGCAAACCATACATCAAATCGATGTTGATCGCATAGCCCGCGTCATGCACCGCCTGCGCACATTCATAGATCGTCGAGAGGTTTGGATGAAGGTGGCACAGTTTGCGGATCCTCGGGTCGAACGACTGTACCCCGAAGGATACGCGGGTCACACTATGTTCCTTTAGCAGGGCCAGTTTTGCGCGGTCCTTCAGCGACCGAACTTCGCCCTCGAATGTAAACTCCACATCAGGCGTGACAGGCAGGTGCGTCCGGATTGCCCGCAAGATTCGATCGATGTTTGCCACGGGCAAAGTGCTAGGCGTGCCGCCGCCCACATAAACCGCGCCAACCCGCATCTTCTGCAGCCGATTGCATTCGCCCCACATCTCGACTTCGCGCACGAGATTGTCGGTGAACCTGTCGAAGACGGTAGCGAGGTTGGCTGAGAACTCGGCCAAGGGCTTGCGATAGAACCCGCAGAAGCCGCAGATCGTCTCGCAAAACGGAACATGTATGTAAACCAGGTATTCTCCTGGAACGCTTGATTCCGTCGCGAGGCCTTTGCCGAACGCGACCGCCTCTGCTGGAGAAACGTCGTGCTCCGCGCTGAGGAAAGGGAAATAGGAGATCGGCAGCACTTCTCGCCTTTCGTACGGAGGAACCGAACCCACCGCTCCTCTTGCTGTCGTGTTCAATTGTGCCTCCGCTGCGAATGCTCCTAGCTGTCCCTCAACCGCAGCCGCCAAACAACCTCGGATTGTAACTCATGGTCGCGCTGACGAGGGGTTTGCAGACCACAATGGCTGGGTGAGGCTTATAGCAGCGAGGTTCGGACGGATAGCACGGCGGCTAGTTTCTTCGAAATTTGCGTGCCTCCTCGTCCTGGTAGGTGACCGAGCGCCCTGTCCTGGCCTCTAGTGTCGCCAAAGCAGATCGCACGAAGTTCTTGTCGACTCGCAAGACCATGGCTTGGTGCTTGTCGGACTCGTCTCGATATCCGAGGGTAATGAAGTGCTTCCGTGCCTTCAGAAGCAGGAACATCGGGGAGATGACCCACGCCAGGACTACGCGCCGGCCGACGTCCTGACCATACTCAATCGTGTCGATCCTGGCATAAGGAATGCGGACTGTTGCATTTTGCGACACGAAGATAAAGGAATCATGGTCCGCAGTTAGGACTTTGCCGCCTGCGTTCGCATGAAGACTGTCCACAGTTCCGCCCAGGTATCTGGCACTTCCGCCGGGCTCACCGGCAACCGCGGCGACGGCAGCAAGGGCGAACACAAGAACAACGCGATTTGCCATAGAGTACACCCCACTGAATATAGTGGGGCGAGCGGTACGAAAATCTCGCCATTGTTTCGGTTCCGCTCGCTCGACGACTATTAGGCTGGCTGGCGCTTGAGACGCGCGCCAAGTCTGCGAAAGGGGAATAACGGGTGCGAAACGTGACAGCCGGATGTACAATTGATAGCGGTCACCGAGCCAGAATAGCAGCCCACGGGCCGCGTGGCCACAGTCACTGCGAAGTAAACCGAGGAATAGAACAATGAAGATCGCACGCATCGGCGTCGGCGTCACGGTTGTGGGCCTGTTCGTCACGATCGCAGGACCCTCGGCGCTGGCCCAAGGCCGCAAGGAAAAGAAGGAAGCGCGTCTTGCTGAATCCGAGAAGCCGCGCGATGTCCCTGGCGGCGTCTCTTTTGCAGTCAACATGCCCGCAGACAAAGCATTCGACGTGGCTGTGAGGTACTTCCAGACTCATGACGCCGCCCTCGATGAATCATCGAAGAAGGACCTTGGACAACTCACGACCGCCATTCGAATTGTGGACGTGGGCGGATTCCGGAACAACAACAAGGGCTATCGGACATATGTAACGTTCATTCGCGATAGCGACACGAGTACCACGGTGAAGGTTAGGGTTACGGTGCAGCAGAGGACCAAGCACCTCCAGGCCGAGCCGTGGAGCGATCCTAAAGTTCTGGATAAGGAAACGGCGGAGACCGCAGACCAGTTGAAGGCCGCGCTGACATCGCAGTAGCTGGAATTCCGCCGCCGCCGTCGCTGCGACCTTACGAGGGAATTGCCGCCTCTTCGCGGTCGCCAAGAAGCAGGGGCAGACGCTTCTTTAGCAGCGTCCAGCGCGTGTCCTGATACGGGTCCTCCGCAGTTCCATACAGCGGATGGTACGTATAGGCTCGCTTGCGGCCCGGAATACGGATGCCGAGGTCGTTCAACTGAAGAAAGTGCCGCATCTGGAGTTTGTAACGGCCTTCGTGGCCAAACAGCAAGGTCAGAAGCCGCTCGTTCAGCCAAACGAGATAGCGCAGTCCGAACTGCCACAAGTACGTATATCCCTTGAAGTGCCTCCAGTCGCCGGCGGTCGGGCGCCACATGCCAATTACCTCCCGACGGATCTTCCAACGGTGGAATCCAAGTTCGGCTGGCGTCAAGGCCTGGGTACGGACGTTGCTGAAGTATCCGTCATACCAGCGGAAATCGCCCATGTTGGCGACACGTCCGCTTTGGAGCATTTCCCCTCGTAGCGGGGTCTTCGGGTATGGCGTCATGAGCTGATCCATTACGCTGGTAATACCCATGCCTTTGATGAACTCGTAGTTCTCCCGCATGCTAGCCGGGTCGTCGCCTTCGAGCCCGTTTATAATCCCGGCGATGACGGAAATGTTCGCGTTCTGAAGCTCCTGCACCCCACGGCGGATGGTTTCAAGGGTATTAGGCTTGTGCATGGCCTTCAGGTTCTTAGTTGATGCATTCTCGATGCCGAGAAATATTGAGACGAAACCTGCCTCCGCCATCTTCTTCCCAATGCCGGGGCGGTGCGCAAAACCGATCGGGCTCGCCTGCGTGGTGAAGACAAGATTCTTCAGCTTCAGGCCGATCACACCATCGCAAAGCTGCTCGAATCGGTCCATGTCCAGCGTAATATTGTCGTCGGTGCAGAAAATGTGACGGGCGCCGCGACTGTACGCGTCCTCGATATCGGCCAGGACGCGGTCGAGGGGAAACAACCGGAACGACCGGCCGTACATTTCTCGAATGCTGCAGAAATTGCACAGATGAAGGCATCCGCGCGACGTCTCGATAACGTCCGCGCGGCGGAAATACATGTGGAAACCCTTAGCGATTCGCTTGTCCCGCGCTGGAATGCGGATCTTCGAGATGTCCTCCAGCGGGCGAGGTCCATTGTGGTAAAAGCGTTCATCCTCTTTGTAGGACAAGCCCAGGATGGCGTTCATGCCCTTGCCGTCCGCTTCAATGCTGTCCAGCAGCTCCCCGAAGCCAAAGTCGCCTTCACCGCGGAAAAGAAAATCCCAGAGCGCCGCGTCGGGACTAGCCGCAATGTCCTCACAGAAAAGCGTAGCGTGGTATCCGCCGAGGACTGTCTTGATAGTCGGATCGAACTGCTTCGTCAGCCAGGCAAACTCCAGCGCGCTCTCGTATTGGAATGTCATCGCCGTAAAGCCGACGACTTGGGGCCTCAAGTCTTTCAATGCCTGCACAAAACGCGGCACTGCCTTTTTGCGCCAGACGGACATGTCGGCGATCCAGACGTCATGGTTGTCAATTTGCCCGGCGATGGTGGCCATGGCGATGCTCGGCGGCTCCCATTGCCTTCGCGGTATCCACGGGGATGTAGCGGCGCTCTGAACCAGCAGTGCTTTCATGGCGTTGGACTCCGGTAAAGATTTCCCAGGTGAAACTCAAACATCGGTTCGAGAACCGACGACCAGTACTTCCAGGTGTGGCCTCCGGAAGCGGTGAACCACTCGTGTCGAATCCCCAGGTCAGTCAAAGTGTCATGCAACGACCGCATTGTAGCGAAAAGAAAATCATGCGTGCCACATGCAAGAAAAATCCTGGGGACAGGGCCGGGTTGTACGAGAGTCTGTTTTCCTCGGCCTTGCGAATCCAATTTGCCGGGCGCCGGCGGCTCGGATGGCCAGTAGCTCCACTGGCGATCAAAGAGCCCGCTCACGACGCTAACAGCGCCAAATCGCCCCGCGTAGCGCCGCGAGACGTCCAGCGACAAATAGCCGCCAAATGAGAAGCCGCCAATGGACCAACGCTGTCGGTCGAATGGAATCTTATATCGGCGCGAAACCTGGCCGGCGACCTCTTCTGCTACCAGGGTAAGGTAGTTGGGAAAAGGAAAGCGCTCGGAATGCTGTCTGTAGAAGCTACTGAAGCGAACATCGGGAATAATGAGGACTGCGGGCCGGATGGCGTTCCGCTCGAGCAGCCCTTCATATACGCGATCCACCTTCAACTCACTGAGGAGCAGTTCCGGCCGGTCCTTCCATCCGTGGTTCAGGATGAACACTTCATTGACCTGCTTCGATGTCTTCGGAAGGAGCGCGAGAAAGAACCTGGGTTCATTCATCTCGGCGGACCAAAAACGAACCCGTTCCACGATGAGGTTAGCGCGCTCGTCCAGTTGCACCGCCTGGACGTCGTTCCTGGCAAGCGGAAGTTTCTCGAACGGCTCTTTGTGCAACCGCCGGCAGCCTGCCAAAAGAAGGATGCCGCTCATCAGGAGCTTGCCCCAGGACCGAGGCCCGTCAGACGGCATTTCCTTCGCCTTGGTCTTGGCCGACGACAGTATTGGCGGGCGCGAGTTTATTCAGGATCAGGCTCTCAATGCGCTCCACCGTGTCGAAACTGCGGGCGTCCACGTCCCTGGGCATGAACTCGACGCCGAACTGGGTCTCTATGAAGGCGATCAGCCCGATCATCCCGATGGAATCGACGATGCCTCCCGTTATCAACGCCGTCTTGTCCTCCAAGGCAACGCCAGGATCGTTGGCCAGGAAGTTCGTTTTGATGTACTGGCGGACTTCATTTCGTATATCCATACAGGTGCTCCTTCGCGGCCTGCCGCTCCAGCGCGCGATAATCAGTCTTGCCGCGGTTATTCTTGGGCAGTTCGGCGACCCGGACTACGCGGTCGGGCAGCATGTAGATCGGCAGCAGCCCCGCGCAGTGGGTTTTGATGTCGATTATTGGGGTCCGGGGTTCGGATCGCAGCCGGACAAAAGCGGTTATGAGTGTTCCATCGTCTGGTCCTTGATGGGCGACTGCAGCTGCTTCTGCGATACCTTCATGCCGAGCCAAAACCACCTCGATCTCTCCCAGTTCAATTCGATAACCGCGACGCTTTACCTGCCGATCCAATCGCCCAATGAAGACGTAATTGCCCGCAGCGTCCACCGTGACTCGGTCGCCAGTCCGATAATATCGTTTGTCCCCGAGAATCAAGAATACGCGTGCGGTCTCTTCCCTTCTCGACCAATAGCCCTCCATGAGGGAGTCGCCGCCGGCCAGCAATTCCCCGCTCTCGGCGTCGACGTGCAACTCCGCATACGGGCAAGCCCTGCCGATCGGTGGTGGGCCAGACGGGTCGAATCCCTTGGAAGTTTCGTGCCAGGTGACCACATTTGTCTCGGTGGGACCATACAGGTTTGCGCAGGTGGCATGCGGTAAGGCGGCCTGCAAACGCGCGAGGGCAGGCCCCGGAAAGACCTCACCCGCAAATAACACCAGCCGAAGGTCACGGTAGGAGTTCTCCGCAAAGCCCTCTCGCAGCATGAGAGTCAGCAATGACGGCACCGAGTACCAGCACGTAACGCGCTCGTCCCGGAGAAATCGATTCAGGTGTCGCGGCATTAGAACGCTTCCTTCCGGAACTAAGAGGCAAGCAGCTCCGCGAAGTGCCATATTGAAGAGGTCGAACGTGGATAGATCGAAGCCCAGCGGCGCGGGGCACACGATCCTGTCTTCCGCGCACACTCCGAACTGGTCGGCCGTCCACCGCACGAAGACGCCTACGGCGCGGTGAGAGATCACCACGCCTTTCGGATGTCCCGTAGAGCCGGAGGTAAAGAGGATAAATGCCGGGTCAGTCGGAGCGATTGCCGGCATCTGGCAGATGTCGGATCGCCCGACCGCCCGAGCCCACGGAACTAACGTGGTCCCGTCGCAATCGCATATTCGCGGCGCGCCAGCAAAATCCTCAATCGCGATTTGCGGGCTCGAATCCTTCAGCACCGCTGCAACGCGGTCCTTTGGCCAGCGGGGGTGAATGGGCACGTAGACGGCACCCGCGAGAAGAGATCCGAAAACGGAAATGACCGCATCAGTAGTCTTGGACAGGATGAGCCCAACGCGGTCCCCTTTCGAGACTCCGGATTCGATCAGGAAGGCCGCCAACGACACCGCTTGCCGGCGCAAATCTTCGAACGAGGTGATACGCCCGTCTTCCACGACTGCGGGGGCATGGGGCGACCTCTCTGCTGTGTGCCGCAGCCATTCGTGCAGTAACCACTTTTCAGGCTCTGGCAAGGGTCACCCCCCATGTAAACCCAATTCCAGCCGACGCGAACAAGAGGAGATCGCCAGGACGAATAGAACCCTGCTGACGAAGCTCCACGTAATTAATGATCAGATCGCTGGCAAACGTGTGGCCGAATTCCCCCATCGGAGAGGACGCCATTTTCCCATCCAAGATGTTAAGTGTTCTTCGAAATCCCTCTCGGTCCCTCTCGCTGATATTCGAGTAGATGAAGTGATCGATGTCGTTCAGCTTCACGGACGCTCTACTTAAAGCCTGATGTACCAGGCGGAACAAATGCAAAAAGTAGATGGGCATCACCTCCGTCTCGATGCGGGCCGCGTCCACCTGGATCGTCAGACCGCTGCCGCCGTCCTTGAGAGCAATGGCGTCATGCAAATGGCCGAGAGTGAAAGCCTCCACTCCGAGCAACAACGGCCCAGCGTTTCCGTCGCGTGACAGGACCACGGCGCTTCCAGCATCCCCCTGCACCGTCACGGGCAGCATAGTGCGGCTGCCCGCCGGAGGGGTATCGCCCGTCACGAGGAGAGCCGTTCGCATGGAATCGTCCTGAGCCATCCAACCGAGTGCGGTCTTGATGGCGAGGTGAAGCCCTGCGCAGCCGCCCGCCTTGAATGTGAGGTTCAAAGATGTCTCAGCACCCAGGTCGGCGCTTATCCTGTGAGCGAAAGAAGTATAGTGGCAGCCCTCGCCGGGCAGTGTACTGTAATCGATGATGATGCCGATGTCGCGCGGCCGCACGCCGGCTTCGCGGACAGCTCGTGAGGCGGCTTCCAAAGCAAGATCGTACGGCTGTGTCGCGCGGCAGACGTGAACTCGATGCAGCCCGAGACGCTCGAACGCCCTTGACCGGGCAGCCGCACCTAGCGGCCGAAGCGCCTCTTCGATGCGTAATCGCTCCACGTCCATGATCGCGTCCACCGTCTCCACATCCGGCGGAACCACATATGAGGCCGCTCGAATCCGCACCTCCATGCCATTCATGCGAACTCCAGCAGAACCGCAGCCGATGCTGCATTGGCTGCCTGTGAAGCCAAGCAGGCTATTCGCTCGCGGGGCGCCGTGCTGAGTGCGAGAGCGAGGCGCAACAGGCCTCCCGCGTCACCCATTCCATCGGCAACGGGACTCGATCCGATCCGCGTGACCTCGCACGACGGCACGCCAGGCATGACTCTCTGAATCGTGCTCTCAACGCTCCCTTCTGCCGAAAGATGTCCGGAGAGGACCCTGGCGTAAACTCGTGGGGACGGGCTCACTCGATGCGATGCAGATTCCATTACGACCGCGATAACGCCTTCACTTGGAACGATCCCCGGTCCCCCTTCGTCCGGTGCGTCGCGATAACAGGATGGATGCAACACATCAGCGGCCTCATACCACTCATAGGAGGAGCGAGTGAGCGTCTCTCCCGCAATGGTGATCGCGCAGTCTGCCTGACCATTGCGGATCAGGGAAGCGGCTTGCAGCAGCGCAGACTCGCCTCCTAGCCCCTTGCACGAACTGGTTATGTTTGGCCCGCGGAGCTCGTGATACCGGGCAATATGGCTTGCTGGCGCGCTGCCAAGGGTCTCGGGAAACAGAATAGGATCCACCCCGCTCCAGCCGCGGTTCGCGGCGGAACAGAAGTAGGCCTCTGTTAGCTCAATGCAGCCGAGGGCGGTAGAGAATACGACGGCCACACGCGATCGATTTGCTTGGTTGAGATCAATTCCGGCATCCTTGATCGCCAGCGAGGATGCCACTAGGGACCATACAGTTAGCCGGTCCAGCCTTCGGGTCTTCATGCCCGGGACCACATCGCCAGGTCGAAAAGGACTGACCAGATAAGCCTTCCGCGGACTATGTGTTGTCCAAGTCGTGATGGTGGCTAGTTCGACTGATCGGGCTGGGATTGGGCCGACCGTGACTCCGAACGGGCTAACAGAGCCGATCCCGGTGATCAACGGCGCGTTCATTCGGCATATGCTCCAAAGACGAGGGCGGCATTGCTCCCGCCGAAGCCTGCCGAGACCGACATCGCGACAGGCAAAGGCACCCGCCGCAAAGGGCCCGTGAGCCAATCGACCGACGGCGACTGGATCGGCCGGCTCAAGCGCAATGTAGGGTAACGAACTCCCTCGCGAATCGCCGAAACGGTGATCGCGGCCTCGATCGCGCCGGCCGCTCCCAAGCAATGCCCAAAATACGATTTGGTGGATGAAACTGGAACAGGCACGGCGCGACTTCGGAACGCCGACTCGTACGCGCGGACTTCGGCGACATCGTTAAGGGGGGTCCCCGTACCGTGAGCGTTAACGTAGCCGACGTCCTCCGGACGCGCACGAGCCATCTCTAAAGCGACTCCTATACTTTCCGCCAAGCCGCGGCCCTGTTCGTGAGGGGCGGTCGGATGATACGCGTCATTCGTCATGGCCCAGCCCCGCAACTCGGCAAGCACCGGAGCGCCCCGTTGCCGGGCTCTGGCGAGAGTTTCCAAGACCAGAACCGCCGCGCCTTCGCCAAGGTTGAGGCCGCGCCGGTTCTCGTCGAATGGTTGGCACGGCTCGGCGTCGAGCGCCTGTAACGAGTGGAAGCCCGCGAGTGTGAACGGGCATAAAGCGTCGCTTCCACCGACCAAAGCCAACGGGGCGACCCCGTCCAATAGCAGATTCGCGCCGATGGCGATTGCGATAGCCCCGGACGCGCACGCCACGTTCGCGGCGATACGAGGTCCGCCCGCGCCTATATCGTCGGCAACCGCATTCGCGGCGTGTGAGAACGGATAGCTCTTGGCCCTAAGCAGGCCGCCCTTTTGATACCATGCCAACGGATCTGATACGAGCGACGGATCGAGCTCCGGAAGTCCGGAGACTGTGGTGGCGATGATCACTGCCGCCTCCCGTAAGGCGCGAGGCCCCCAACCAGCGCTCGAAACGGCGTCGCGGGCCGCGGCCATTGCCATCTGATCCGTACGCGAGTAGTACAGGTTCTGCGATCCTTCGATCGCGGGCAGGCAGCCGACTTCCGCTGCCGTCGCGTCGAATCCGAGTGACAACCCGGCTAAGGGCCTCAGGCAGCACTCGCCAGCTAGAAGGCCCGCGACCATCCCACGCACACCGAGACCATAAGGACTCACGACACCCATCGCTGTGACGACGATTGTGCGTTGGTCATCCATGCGGGGCAACCTTCCAGAACTCGAAAAAATTCAACCACTGGTCGTGGTAGCTCGTTAAGGTCTTCTCCAGGAAACGCACGGCGGGCTCGAGGCTGGCCTTCAAGTCGGCATCCCGGTCGCCCGTCGAAACTGGAGGGATGGGGTTGCCCATCAGAACGCGGTAACGAAGCCAACGCTCGCGCACCACAAAGCCGGGAAGGACAGGAGCGCCGGACGCTTGCGACAGCAGAAAAGGCCCCAATGGAAACTCCGCAGGGGCCGAGAAGAACGGCAACTTCGTCGAGAACCGCTGATACAAGCGGTCTCCCTGGATGGCCACGATTTCGTTTCTACGAAGCGCCCGCATCAGTTCCATCACCGCCGGGATTCCGGCGCTGAGGTCGACAATCTTGAGACGCTCGTTGCTCATCAAATCCCGGAGCATGTTTTCGGCCGGCTTGTTCTCCACTACCCGCGCCACCCAGACCGTGCGCCCATGCATCTCCAATAGGCGCGACGCGAATTCCGGGTTCCCCAGGTGGGCTGTCCACATGATCACGCCCTTGCCCGCAGCCAGGCACCGGTCGATCTGGGCGGCGCCTCGATCCGCCTCGGCGAGCATGGAAAGAAGCCCGGCCTGACTGGCGTGAGGAACATAGCAATACGAAACGATCAGGTCACAGAAGGAATAGAAAACTCGGTAGACTTTCCACGCAAGCCGCGCCCCGCGAGCGCCGGTGATTTGCCGGAGATTGGCGGCCACGGCTCTGCGCTCGGCGTTCAACATCAAAAGGAAGAGAAGTGCCGTGACCACGGCGATGGGTGGATGTAGCGATCGCGGCAACAGCGGGATCGTCGAGAATACAATCCGGTGCGCGCGCACAGTGTGGAATCGATGCTGATACCAATGTTTCACCGCCCTCCCACCTCGAGGAGATCTTCCACACCGGAAACGACCTTGCGTTTGAGGACCGAATACATATGCGCGATCTCGATGTCGCTGTATCCCACCTGCTGCAAGGTTCGGATGCCCCGCTGTATTGCTGTATTATTGTTCAAGCCGAAGCGCCGGTGGTATTCCAGCAAGATGCGGTACATCTCCTGCTTGGGCAGTGTCGGAGTAGACATCGGCAAGTCGTTGTAAGAGAACCTGCTGGTCAGAGATATCCTCTCAAGGTCCCAGCCCGCCTCAATCGCCTGCCGGCCAATCTCGCAACCGGGAAAGAAGCGCAAACAGAAATGATAGGGCAGCAACGACGGGGCGGGAAGTTCGCTCAACCAGTCGAGCGTCTCCTGCGCCTGTTCGGGCGTTTCCGTCGGAAAGCCGAACATCGTGGAAACGTTGACCACGACATCTTGCTTCTGTGTGTAGGAGATGATGTGCCGGGCCTTCCGGAGATCCAGACGTTTTCTCACATAGGCCTGAATGGTTTCGTTTCCCGATTCGACGGCATAAGTGAACCAGATCGCTCCCGCTTCAATCGCGCGGTCGACGAACGCCTCCGTCGCGATGTCCGCGCGCAGCCCATTCACGAAATAGAGGCGCAGCTTCAGGCCGGCATTGACGATGAGATCGAAAAGGGCCATCGACCGCTTCAGATCTACGTTGAAGATATCGTCGACGACGTAGAAGTCGCGAACCGAGTAGTCGTGGTACAGCTTCAGAATTTCCTGGAAGATGTTGCTTGCGCTCCGCAAGCGCACGGCGTCCCAGTGGCTGAAACAGAACGTGCATTGATACGGGCACCCGCGGCTGGTGAGAAGCACTCCTTGGCGACGGTGATTGTATGCATAACTCAGTTGTTTGGCATAAGTGTCCAAGTCGACCAGGTCATAGGCCGGAAAGGGCAGAGTGTCAATCTGAGCGATCTCGACGGCGTCCTCATTCTCGTGAATGTGCCCGTCCGTCGGGTAGAGCAGTCCCATTGCCTTATGGCGTGAGGCACCGGAGAGAATCTCGACAAGAGTTCGCTCTCCTTCGCCTTTCACCGCCAAGTGGATGCCGGGCGCCTCCTCGAAGATGCGCGCCTTGTATGCCTCAACAATGGGTCCGCCGACCACAATGGTGGCATCGCAGTGCGTCCTCGTCAGCGCGACGATTCGTTGAAGTTCTTCGAGGAAGAAAGCGATCGAGCGGATGCCCACGACGTCCGGCTTGAATTCGTCCAGGAGGCGGGCGAACTCTTCATCGTTGGCGAATCCCATGGAGGATTCCACGATTCGGAAATCTATTCCAGGGAGCGCGGTGCGAGCATAGGAAGCGAGGTACATTAACCCGATGGGGGGGATATGCACTTCGTAGGGCATGGTGGCGCCCACCCACTTGCTCATATTATTGGCTTCGACCAGCAGGACCCTCTCTGGTCGTCGTTTCAGGGGCGTGGCCGTTGAGTTCGCAGATACCACTGGCTACCCGTGGCTGGTTTCCGCCAGCCTTGCTTCGATGGTGGCGGCCAGGGAGTTGATGTCCTTCCAGACCTCGGGTTCAAGCTTCCCGGTGACCAATCTGATCCCGAAATGCCTCTCGATTTCGAGGATCAATTGCAGAATATCGATCGAATCAATCTCCAGATCCCCGCCCATCAGCGGCTGATCGTCCCGCAATTCCTCGGGCGACAGATCAGTGATCCGTAAACTGTTCACGATAATGGGCTTTAGTTGCTCTTTGACGCCTTGCATGTCCGAAATTCACCGGTGAGTATAACATGTGGCGTTGGGGACTACCGCGCCAATCGAAGGGCGGAGATGAGCCCCAAAAACGCACGGGAGGCGTGACCAACCGGGTCGAGCAGAACGATGCGATGGGCGAGAAGCTGCTTCACCGGCTCCCCTCGAAATCGGGCGATCTGCCTATAGCGCCCGATGAAATAGAGCACCCGCAGAAAGAGTTTCCAACGAAGTGGAGCAAAGTAATCGCTCTTTATCAGCGGCACCGCCCTCCCATCCTTCACTTCGGCTGCGAATTCATCAAAGCTTGCCGCTCGGGAACCGTTGATCACGGAGCTTGCGAGCAACAGATGGCTGTCTCCGCCCCCGACGACGGGTTTTCCTACCCGCTTGGCAAGTTCAAGCACGCCTTGGTTCTCCTCGAGGCGGCGCATCCCGTTGAATTCCAGGGCGTGGATAGCCCACTGATAGCGCTTTAATAGGGCTTCCGCAGGAATTTCGCTGCCGTTCGTCCAGGGGATTAAAGGGTGGTTCAAAACGACCAAGCACCGGCTGGCTCGCAGCAACTCGAACAAGTCATCAATTCGCCCCTCACGAGCCGCCGACTGTAGAGCAGCGTGCGTACCAGATATGCTGTCGGCGGAAAACCCGGTCAGACCTAAGTGAAACAGATGACCCTGGAAGTGCAGAGTGAGTTCTTCCCCAAGCGCAATGCTGTGCCCATCCCCGGGCCGGCTTAGCCGGAGTGCCAAGCTACCAGCATATTCGTCGTGATCCGTGATTCCCAGGTGGATAGCATCGAGCCCAATGGATGCCGCTGCGACAGCTTCCATATGGAGCACGTCTTCCGGTGCAAAGGGCGGATTATACTCGACCTCGGCGTAGTCGAGATTATGCACATGTGCCAGCCCAAATGCCCATTGCAGAATGGCCTTCCACGGGCGCATGTACCACAACTTGACGACTCCGTTAAGTGCGCCAAGGTTCTCAAGCGAGTGGCACGAGTGGTTGTGCAGAGATACAGCGAACCGGAACTCCTGTCCAGGGCGAGGGCACGGGCGCAGCGTGTAATCTTGAATCGTCCAACAAGAATGCGTCAAGCGAGACTCCGACTGCGCATTCTACAGGAGACCACCATCCACGGCAATCACTTGTCCTGTGATGTAGCTTGCCTGGGGTGAGCCGAGGAAAAGTACAAGGGGGGCAACTTCCTCGGGTCGGCCGAACCGCCCCAACGGAATCTCCGCAAGGAGACGGTCCGTCTGCTTGCGGATGAGATTATCCGACATACGGCTTGGGATGACACCCGGGCACACAGCGTTGACGCGAACCCCAAATCGTCCGGCTTCCCGGCAAAGAGCTTTAGTGAAGGCTATGATCCCCCCCTTGGAAGCGGAGTAGTTGCATTGGCCGGCTTGGCCGCGGATTCCACTCGGAGAAACGATGTTGCAGATCGATCCTTCGCCCTTCCGCATCATGTCGCCGACAGCCAGTTGGGAGCACAGATAGGTGCCGCGGAGGTTTGTATCGATCACTTCATCCCACTGCGAGTCGGTCAAGAACGTAAGGAGCGCATCCCGAGTCACGCCGGCGTTGTTCACCAGGTAGTCCACATCCCCGACTCGGTGCGCGGCATTAAAGAGGGCCTCCGCGCCATCGCGACGCGAGATATCGGCCTGGACAGCGACGGCCGAGCCGCCACACTCGGTAATCTCCTTCACCACCGCCGAAGCCCCGCTTTCGTCGTTGTGGTAGTGGACGACGACCCGATAATCAGCGGAAGCCAGAGCCTTCGCAATAGCACTGCCAATCACCCCTGACGCCCCGGTAACTACCGCGATTCTTGCGTTTCCCATAACGCTGTTCAACGCAGTGGTTTGAACACCATGATATAGGCGCCCCACCGGGAGTTATAACGTGGGATGTTGCCGTGCAAAGCATAGGAGACTGTGCCCTGCATATACGTTCCCCACGGCCCGGCAGTACCGAAATTGAGCTCGAGGCCATCGAATTTCGTAAACCGGCGCGACTCATCCAGGTTGCGCCCCCGCGCGTAGCTATACATGCCTTCGAACTTTATGAAATCCATGATGTTGAAGCCATAGTTCACGCTGCCGATCGCCACTGCGTCGAAGGTATTGTAGCCGCTAGGTAACCCATGAACCCTTGGTTGAGAAAAAAAGGATGGCTGGTAGCGCGAAAACCGGTCAAGCTGGTTGCCGCCGTAGTACGCGAAATCCCATCCAGCCTTCGTGAACTTGCCAACGTAGTAGGTCTTGGCGAGATTCCCAGAATAGAGGGTGTAGGCACTCTTGGCGGGCGCCGCCTGTGCTGCGTATCCAAATGGAGTCCATCCCAAGCGCTGGCCCCGAGTGGTCTGTCCGGTCAGGACGTAGCCCCGGCGTGCATACTTCACCTCCGCTGAGGGCAAAAGCGAAACGCCCGCGCGCGGAGCCACGAAGAGCTTGTCCGTGTCGCTGTTCCCGCGAAAGTACTCATAGGAAAAATATGAAGATGCTGTGAGGCTGAGACTCGTAGTGGCTTGCCATGTGGCGCGCAGTCCCGCGTTTTCCTGCCACTGCCAAAGGGTTTCGGTTTTCACTTCCTGGTTGCCCGCGTAGACGCGGTTGTTGCCCGGTAATCCCGAGACCGCAACGTCGACTCCGAGCCGGAATTTGCGCCCGTACTGTTTCGATGTGTTGGCTGCCAGGATAGGGCCCGCGAAGAAGACCGACACCTGCGCCCCAGTACTGCGGAAGTTGAAGTCGACGAAGCTCCAGCCAAAGAGCGGGATCGGAAAGCTGTAGGCGCCCGAATACATCATTCCGGCGACGATGGACTTGACACGTTTACTGGTCGTCTGTTCCACAACCCGTTGTCCATCCTTTTTCCGAAGCGGCCGAAGGCCAAGATCGGTGTCGCTGAACATCGGGTTGTCTGAATCGTGCGCTGCTTTCAACGCGGCGTCGAACTCAGTCGCGTTGATCGCGAAATCGGAAAACTGATAGGTCTTCTGTAGAACGAAGTTTCGTCCCGCCGCATTGAGCAGTTGTTGCGCATAAATCGATTTCACCAGGTTGAATTGGTTCCCTTTGCCGTCGGAGACAAGATCGAAACTCTGTGTTTCGATGTTGGAAATCACGTTGCCTTTCTCGCCCCGCTGGCGCAGGTACTGTTTCACTTGGCGGAAAGTGGAGCCATCGATCCAGATCTTCCCGCTGTAAAGGTTTTCGCCCTGCTCTTTGGGTTCGACCCCTACAACAAAACTGGGCACCCCGTTGACCGTCTCCGTGCCTAGAAGCTTGTACTCGTACTTCTCGTTGAGTTTCAGCTCCAGAGGCTGCGTCATAACCTTGTCGGGTTCGAGCTGTCCCAATGGGAATTCGCGCTTGTTGCTGAACTTGACTCCGTTGACGAAAAACTCGGTCTGAAGGTACTCGACCGGGGCGCCGCGATTTGAGAATTCCCGGAAGTGCATGGAGATGTCGAACCCGGAACCGATGTTGGTGCCTTCGAAGTGCAGGTTCATGAAGCACGATGCCATGAAGGTTTCGAGTTTCCGCCTCTGCGATTCGCGGTACTGTTGCCATCGGGCGATGATCTCTTCGACCGAGAGGTCAGCGGTGCCCTTGACCTCGACGGCCGTGTACACTCGGCCCTCGTCGGTTTCCGTGCGGTGAATCTGAACCAGAGCGAATTCGCTCTTGCAGTCACAGGCCTGCGTTACATTCGCCGCGTCTTTCTTGACCTCTCCCGCCGACAACTGCGAACCGCGAAGAGGATCAACCCACCGGATTTCAAAGTTCCCCGCTGACCGACCCTCCAAAACCACATTGCCGGAGCTGGCTTCGGTGCCGTTGACGCGGGCCAGAATGGCGATGTCGCCCGAAGCCCCCGCCGCGAAGACCTTTTGTGCGCCGGGCGCAGCCCCGTTCACGCGGATACGAAACGGCAGAGCATCCGGCGATGACGTAATAAACTGGCTGGTGACGAGACGTCCCAACTCATTGCTTGCCGCACATACGGCGCTCATGCCGGGGCCGTCCTGCGGCTCTATCCACAATGTTTCGACGGTGCTCCCGCTGGCTGCCATCGACGCGGAAAGAAAGGCAGCAGGGGTGGTGTTCAGCCGTTCGAGCTTCAGCAGAAGCGGCTTGTTGAGTGCTTGGCTGCCAATCCAGGCTGCATCGTCAGTCCAGCCGGCGCCGTAAGGGAGACCGAACAAATCCGCGTAGATCGCGAGCCTCTTGACCATGTCGCCATGGCGCAGTTCAAAGCCATTTGGCATCGCAAAAGCGACGCGCAGGTCCGTCTTGGAGCCCTTGGCAGCGACGGCAAAATTGATCAGGGCGAATGCCGCCAGGTCCGGCGCGGCGATCGGATCCTCCAGTTCGACCACAAGGCCGCGCACGGCAGCCGGCGACAAGGGCAGTTGCTTCACGAAAGATGCTACGCGGTCGGTAATTGCTTTCTCGGGCTCATTCCCCGTCAGGGCTCCGCCCGGGAATCGGATGTGCAGGAAGAATTCGCTGCCTTCCGGCGCCGAGGAGACGATTTTCGCCTGCTCTGCAAGTGGGCCGCCGGCTTCATCCGCACCACTGAAGTTGAGACGCACCTCCGGCATAACCAGCACCTTGCCCTTCAGGCCGCACGCTTCTGCATTTCTCAAGGCGTCCACGACGCCGGGTCCCGGCGGAAAGGAGAATGCGTATTTTGGAAGTCCATCCGCTCCGAGGGCTAGGCGTGGAACCAGAAGGGTCAAAAGCATGATCACAGCAGCGGCTTGATGGGAACTTGCCCAGGTAAGGCACTTCCGTTTAGCCGACATTTTGGTAATATCCATGAGGATACGCCTCTTTCAATGGAATGACGGCTCGATTGCTTGTATCGTTGCCGGACTTCGTCAATTGGGCCGATCCAAGGGGGCGGATTGAGGTAGCCGATCCTGACCGATTCGGACTGCTTCTTCCGCTGTGCGGAGTCTGGCACCCGCATTGTAGCTACAAAAAGGGATCAGATCGCCGGAGGTAGTCACGTACTGGATAATGCACCGTTGAAGACGTCGGTGGTTGTAGGTCCGTCCATCCATGAAGTGCATTCCCGCCACGAACATGCCGTTGAAGCCTGTGCGACTCCAGTCAGCGGATCTCCCTACGGACTTGTCCTCCCAGCCGTCCAGGCCTCGCAGCAGGCGCTGAAAGGTCAGCCCCTCAGGAGCCTTTTCGCTGTTAAAGCACTGGGCAAGCCTGCTCATCTCTTGAATCTGGGAAATGCGCCTTCCCAAGCCACCAAAGCCGACATGCGGCGCGACCCGAGACAAATCCCTGAAGAACCTTTCGAGATCTAAGAAATGGTTGACGCAGAGGGGCTTATTGTCGTCGCCGATGTAGAAATACGTCCCGAGTGAGCAATGCGCGTCGCACGCTGCTGCGATTGAACCGTCCCGCCTGAACCGGTTGATCGCTCGGCTGATTAACGATACGGCGCTCAGCGGAAACCAATCGTCTGGGAAACGGGTGAGCCCCGTTTGCGCGCTGAACTCTCGCGCCATCACCGCTAGGTTGAACGGTTCCACATCCCCCTGGGGCAATTCCACTCTGCCAACGTGAGCGGAAGGTTGGAAGCTGATTCCGGTAACGTGCTTGCTGTACTGAAGAGCGAACGAAAAAATCGGCCCGATTTGATCCACATTCACTGAACTCTCGATAGTCGGCACCAAAACGAGACGCATATTCGTCTTGGCGACGTTTTCCACCGCTCGAATCTTCTTCTCCAAGAGGCGCTGACCGCGCAACTTGATGTACACCTCGTCGTCAATACCGTCGAATTGCAGGTAGATCGTGTGAAGGCCAGAGTCCTCACACAATTTGACGTAGTCCGCATCGATCATCCGGCTGCCGTTGGAGGCAACCTGGATGTGTGTAAAGCCAAGCTCGCGCGCACTTCGGAGGATGGCTGGAAATTCAGGATGGAGCGTCGGCTCGCCGCCAGAGAACTGGATATGCTGGCAGGGTGTCGCTCTGCTAACCAGCGACTCAAGCATTCGGCGAATCAGCGTCGGATCGAGAAAATAGGACCTGCCGTGGCCATTCGACTCCGCGAAGCAGATCGGACACCTGAAATTGCAGCGATTCGTGATATCCATGACCGCCAAGGTGGGCATGGCGGCCTCGCTGCCATGATCACCGTCCGAACCGGGGAAAATCAGGCGATTCCATCCGTCGAGTTTTCGGTACAGATCCGAGTCAGAGAAGATCAGGAATTCTTGGGAACCATGATCAGGGCAATTCCGCTGCTGGTAAACACGCCCATCACGTTCGACGACGTCGGCCGGCAGCGACGTCCCGCACTCGGCGCACTGGGAAGTGACCTTGTCGATAATTTCAACACCCCGGATCCGGTTCATTAGAATGCTCGGGACCTTTCACGGAAACCTCGAAACTGGGTCCGTCGAAATCAGAGCGCTCATTATAGCGTGTGGACCAGCAACTATATGGCTAGCGGCTCGGCAGTCTGTCTCCGCCAAGAAAAAAAACGACGAAAGTACCACTTGCTTCAGTGCGTCGGGTGGGCCCGAAAACTCATTCTCCATCGGCTCTTCAATGCGTTGGGCTGCGCTGGACCGCTGGACCCCAAACACCACACCGCCAGCGTGAGAGGAGTACCCAGCCGCGCAGCCCAACCACACTTCAGCGAGAGTGCCCGATGGCGGCAAGCAACAGCACGCACCACTCGTGCCACGCCCAGCACTCGCTACTGCCTGTTGTGCAAGCCCTTTACGAGAAGAATAACGCCCGTTACAGCGACTGCCGCGCTGGCGCCAAACCAGATTCCGCGAACGGTCGAGTAGTTGCTTGTGCATGAATAGGAATAGCCAGGGACCGATACAGACTTCACTCCACCGCAAGGGTCCTTAAGGATTGCCGCGCCATAAGCGGCATTGAAACCGGATTCCGCGAGAAGCCCGACGCCGACCCATGTAAGAACCTTTCCCTTCGTGGTCAGCCCGCCACTGTTGGACTTGGTGGCCTGCCCTTGGCCTTGGCCGGCCTGGGGCGGCGCCCACGCCACGCCTAGTTTACCGAGAGCGGCCCTAGTCGGAACAGCTTTCGAACTTGCCAATCCCGATGAGGCCAAGGTCGACACCGAAAACCTCTTCGGTAGCAGGTTGTGATTTACGAAATCCTGTGCGAATGCCGGAGTTGTCAGACCCGTCAACATGAGCACGAGGAGAACTGCGATGTACTTCTGAACCATGTCTCTTCTCCTTTTGGAAGTCCTGGGCCAACTTCGCAGCGGAAGTCCCGTTCGCTCTCAGATGGCACTGCACCGAGCGGAGCGGATATTATAACTGGGATATTCGGATTCCGCAATCGCACTTCCCGGCGATTCCAGAGCGCAATTGGCACCGCAAAACCGCAAGAGCGGCGACGTTGTCATGTCATCACCGCCCGCCCTTTCTTTGCTGCTCTTCAACGCAATTTGAGACCCGACACAAGTTGCATGGAAACTGCCAGGTTTGTCGAAGCATGGGCTACGATGCTTGGCAGCAAGGACTCGGAGCGAAGGCACACCATCGCAAATACTGCACCGCATAGCGCGCGGTCGGCAAATTCGGCGATCATGACCCTGCTCCACCACGGAGCCGTCCCGGTCAACAACTGGTGAGAAAGGGAAAACACGAATGCAGATAGAACGACAAGCGCCGATCCCGAGCAAACGAGAAAGGTCCTGCTCCTTGGTTGTCTCCGAGCAATGGCCGCGAATGCAGCCGAACAGAATAAGCCACGAAAGATCACCTCTTCCCAAACAGGACCCGCATAAAAAGCGGGCAGTTCGCTATACGAGGGGGCTATCAGTACTTGCCAGAGCGGCAGAAGTATCCACGTGAGAAGTGGACCGAGCACAGCGCCTACCGCGATCCAGCCGTAGCTGCTCGGCGGTCGAAGACCAATCGCGTCGGGCCAGCGCCCCCATCGCCGGGTACACAGCCATATCAGGATGGTCGCCGACGGGAGCATGATTGAGTGGGGCCACACTGCACGATCGTCAAACGGGGAAAATATCAGCAATGTGGCGATCAACAAAGACAAACCAATAGCTGCACAAAACACGGCGGCATCGCGATTCAGCGCGCGAGCAATCGCTGTGGATTCTGAAGGCCCGTGGTGGAACTTCCTGTTCAAGCAAGCAGCAAAACCGTGGGGGCGTCCGACTTTCCCGTTCATCTACTTTATCCAGACCGGCTGCCACGCATCAATCTTAGGGTTGTTCGTCACCGAGTACACGCGCTTATTCGCGACCTCCACGGCGCAGATGTCATATGTGCCGGACTTTCGTCGGTAGCACTGGAACGCGATCTGCTTGGAGTCCGGCGACCACGATGGGTATGTGTTCTCCACCTTTCCAGCCGTCAATTGCATCAACTCGGACCCATCCGGCCGAATCATCCAAATGTTCCACTCCCCTCTCGATTGCCCTTTTCTGTGAAAGCTGATCCACTGGCCATCGGGAGACCAGCTTGGATAGGCATCGTAGGAGCCTGCCGCCTTCGTGAGGAGGTGGTGTTCGCCCGTCTCAAAGCTGTATATCGCCAAATGGTTGCCTGCCGGCTTTACTTCCTTCCCGATTTGTTCAGGTGCGTTTCCGATCCAGTAGACCAAGCTTTTTCCATCCGGAGACCACGTTGGGTCCTGACAATCGTTTCGGAACGACGTAATCGTGCGCCTCTGCTTGGTTGCCAGGTCGAACACTACAATCTGGGGGTGCTTGCCATGCTCGCTATCGTCGCACGCCAGTTGATGCTGGTCCGGAGAGACTTGGCACCTTGTACTCTCATCGGTCGAGAGGCCAAGATCCTCCGTGACGCCTGTTTCCAGATCCACTCTTGAGATTCTGTTCCGGGCGCCGACATCCCTCGAAACCAAGAAGCCGGCGCCCTTTCCGTCGGGAAATGCGAACGGGTACGTCTCGATTCCTGGACTCGTAACCAAAATCTTGGACACTCCATCCAGAGAGACTCTAAAGAGGTCCCATTTGGCCTTTTTATTGTGGTAATCCCACCCCGAGTAAACGAGAACGCCATCGGCAGCCGGCGCCGGCCTAACGGAGCCCAATACGAGCACCGAGGCCAACGTCACGGGGACTCGATTCCATCTCATATTGCGAACCCTTTCGTAGTTTCGAAGACGTTCCAGGAGACATTGCTTCTACTCCCGCGGGTTAGTGCCGCTTTGAGGCTGCCAACCGGAGCGCGACACCAGGATCACGGCCGGCACCACCCAAAGGCTGCACGCGAGAGCAAGTGCAACGCCAAGGGCGGTCACCAGGCCCATCTCGGCCAACGGCCTAAAGCTGGAAGCCATCAATGCGCCAAATCCCACGATGGTAGTCAGATTGGATTGGATCAACGCCGCCCCGGACGCCTTTGCCACATCCAGGATCGTGTTGCGATCAGACTCCAAATACCTCCGGATGAGGTGGATTCCGTTGTCGATGCCAATCCCGATGATCAATGGAATTCCGGTGATTGCCATGAAGGTGAACCTGTGCCCCACGAGCAAGAGGAGCAAGAAAGTCACGGCAATTGCGAACACGATCGGCAGCAGAACCATCAAGGACATGCGCAAAGTCCGGAAGCACAGATACACGATTACGAAGATGCCGGTGGCTGTCATCAGGAGAGCGCGGTTGCTGTCGTGCAGGACCCGATCTTGTACCTCTCGGTTCATCTTGTCGTATGAGAAATCGACAAATGCGCCAAAGTTGTGCCGCCAGGATGCTATGGTGCTTGCCGGAACCACATCGGTGGCGTTGGGGTCCGTGGGATAGTAGGCGATCGCCGCCAGGTACGTCTTGTCGCTCGTTCTTCGAATACTGTTATCAAGGAGACCTTGTGGCAGGCTCCCGATGGCGCTTTCGACGGTGACCGGAGGCGCTGAGTGCCCCAGTGCACGCAGCCGGTCCACGAAGGGCTGGAAGGGTGCTGGACGAAAGCCGCCCGTGTGAATGGACTCCTCAAGGGCGTCCGCCGCCGCATTGAAATCGACACCGGCGAGTGCGCGAGCGCGCTCAGTCTGCGTATGGCGGGAAGGTACCAGGGTCGCGGGAGAGAAGACGGATTTGACAACGCCGCGCTCCCGGAAACCGTCGAGGGCGCCAGTCAATTGCTCGACGCGGCGCAGAACCTCCTCTTCACCTCCGGAGATTAGGAACACCTGCGGGCTGCCTTCGATCCCGAACTTCTCCGAAAGACGGTTCTGAGCGGTGATCGCTGGGTTCTGTTCACTGAGAGCGACATCCATGCCTTGCACCATTTTCACGGCAGGTAGCGAGCAAAGGGCCATCACGAAAATCAAGATCCCCGATGCTGCGACCAGCTTGGGGTGCCGGCCGACGAAATCCACCGTTGCCCGCGCCACGTACGGAAGGAAGCGGAATGTGATCGTTTCAGGGGCCCGCGGCTTTGAGACACGCCACCACAGCCGCATCAAAGAAGGCACCGTGAGAACGGTGTGCAGAAACATCATGAGAAGCCCGACGGTCAATATGAATCCGAATTCCGACAGAGCCTTGAAACTCGACGCGCCGAGGGAGGCCGTTGCAATCGCTGCCGTCAGCGTACAAAACAGAATGCTGCGCCCGGTGGTATCGAACGTCCGGTACACCGCCTGTTCCAGGGTGCCGCCCCTGGACCACTCCTGCGGCACACGGTTGAAGAAGTGCACAACCTGGTCGTCGCCGAGGCCCGCGAGAATGGCGATGAACGAGAGGCTGATCATGTTCAACTCGCCCGGATAGTAGCTTGCGATGCCGGTAGTCCAGAGGATCCCGAGGCTGGTAGGCAAAAGGGAAAGCAGGAACAGGGGGATCCGAGGGTAAATCACCAGGCACAGTGCGAAGTTCCCGAGAATCGAGAGCAACGAGACAAAGCGCATGTCCCTTGCGATGAACTGATGATCCTGCTCCGCATAGACATACGCGCCGGCGGGTGTGAAGTTCAGCCGGGAATCCCGGAATTCCGGATCGTTGCTAAGATCGCGAATCCGGTCGCGAGTCCACTGCACAACCGCTCCGGCATACTGGTAATCCACCGCCGGCGCACCCGGTGCGGCGATGATCAGAAGCGCCCTGTGGTCCTTGCTGAAGAAACGATTCCCGCTTCCCCAGGTGAAATCGAAGTTCTGGAATTCCGAGAAACCACGGTTCCCGGCGCCAGCGACCTCCATAATCCCGACGGGATCGGCAATAAAGTAATTCGTTCCGAGAGAGGAAAACGGTGTGACAAACTCCGCGCTAGCACGCCGCAGGGCCTCTCGAATATGACGCGGCTCCAGTTGCCGCTTGAGGTCCTCCTTCTGCGCCGGGGAGATGAACGAAGGGAAATTCCATGTGAAGTACCGCACCGTCCGGAGGATCTCATCTTCCGTCAGGCCGCAGCGCGCATACTTGAATCGCCCGCTCGCGGTCATTTCCGCTACCAGGCGATCTGCTGCCGCCTCCATCTGCTCCGTCGGGCCTTCGCCGCTTGGAGGCGCCTCGACGACCACGAAGAGCTGGTTTCCATACCCCAGTTCCCTGCCAACTTGGCTAATCACGTTCCACTCGGGATCCTTGTTGCCAAACATATTGGTCAGATCGGTTCCCAGGCGCAGGCTGTGGATATGCGCATAAAGGACCACCGTCAGGACCACACTTCCGAGCACGACCAGAATCGGCCTGCGCACGACGAGGTAGGCCACAAACTTCATGATGCGAGACGTCATATGCTCGCCTCCGCCGGTGGTTTTACGGCAATGAAGAGAACGTGGGCCAGCGGCAGCCGATTTCGAAACCGTCTTTCCGCAACAGCCATTCCAGCTGCCCGGAGGGCTTGCCGGTATTCGTCGACAGGTAGATTACTTGGACGCAGGCCAGTCCTGTCGACAAGGAATATCAGGCGATCAAAAGCGAGGGTCAGCCACGAGAGCAGCCCATGGCTTCGATCCTGCACGCGGAAGATAAGTTTGCCACCCGCCTCTAATGCCGCGCAGCTTCTGGCAAGCACAGCCATTTGTTCATTGGCGTCGAGGTACTGCAGCACGTCCATGATCAAAATGAGTCCGGCGCGCGGCAACTCGAAGCGGCGGACATCCCCAACGGCAATATCGGCGTTCATTGTCGCGAAGGCTTGACGAGCCACAGCGATTCTGCGGGGATTCAGGTCGCAGCCCACAAGCGCCCGGCCAGGGTCCGCAAAGGCAAGAAAGGCGAGGGCAATGCCGTATCCGCACCCGAGGTCCACCGCGCGCCCTGTGCCCAGGTCTTCGGTCGACAGACATTCGAAAATGCGATCCAACCGGAGCTTCCAGCGGACGAAACCGCGGTCGAAAGATCGCGCGGTTGTAAACAAGCGGTTCACAAACCGGCGTCGCTCACGGAGCCCGCGGTTCGAGGCTCTCCAGCTAAGCAAGATGAGCGCGGCGAAGGCTGCAATTCCGCCCACCGCCGCGCCCAAAACGATGCTGCCGACCAACCACGCGGCGAGGTCCGCTCCCACGGCGTGGAGTGTCATCTGCGGCAATCCGACGCGCCAATGCTTCCCAGTCAGGAGCAGGTGACCGAGTTCCAAAGACCCTGTCACCATAAACGGCTGGCACAACGGATTGTTTACGAAAGTCGCGGCAAACGTCAGGGGCTTGTTCAGCCGAAACAAAATGGCTAGGCCAATTGCCACGGCCGACTGGAAGCCGTAGATCGGTATGTGTCCGATGAAAACGCCAATGAAGACGGCCGCGGCCCCCTTTCGAGGTTCCAGGCTCTCATGAAGGAGCGACGCCAACAGCCGCCGCATGGGGGCTGCGATCCGCTCTGTCATCGCCAGGAGCATATTACGGTCTTGCCGAAGTCACCGATAATTCCCCCTGTGCCACGATCTTCCCTGCGCTGCGTATGACGCCATCCACACATACCAGTCGACCCACTTCGGTGAGTTTACGGGTCTCTATTTGCAGGGTTTGACCTGGCCCTACGGGGTGCAGAAATTTGAATCGGTTCACAGCGGCCAGCAGGGGTGTGCCCTCGACCCCTGCCGGAGCGGCGGACCCCAACATGACAGCGGCAGCCTGGGCCAATGCCTCAATCAGGAAGATTCCAGGTAGCACAGGCTTGTCCGGAAAGTGGCCCGCGAAAGCGGGATGGTCCGGAGAGACGAACTTCGATGCCACGCAACGAACTCCGGGTTCGATCTCCTCAACCCGGTCGATCCACAGGAATGGCGCCCGATGTGGAATGATCTTCTCGATTTGTTCAATCTCCATCATTTGGGCCTATACACGTCAAACACCCCCTGCGGTGGCTTTGCATTCAAAGACGTGAGTTCGATTTGGAACACGCTGTTGACGCCGTTCTTCCCATCGACTTCCAGGGCTCGGAGCAGGAAGTCCTGCTTCGCGAGTTTAACCACGATGTAGTTAATCCTGCTACGGAAAGCCTCGGTACGAGGAGTCAGTTTCATTTCGTAGGAGCGGGAATCCTCGTGTGCATCGATGGCGAAAGTGCGCTTCAGGTTCTGGATCGAATTCTCCTTGCTGAAATAACCCTGGGTCCGACGCACGTGGCCACCCACGTCGAAGACCTCCGTACGCTTGCCGTTCCCTGTCGTCACATTCAGATAATCATGGTTGAACCGAATCCGGATGATCTCGGGTTCCGAGTATTCCAGGAAGAAGCGCTCCATCCCCTCCGCGCAGAATCTGCCCCGGAATATTATGGGGCGCGCCAGCAACTGCGAAGTCCGAGTTTCAGTTATTTTGCCGCAGCCAGTAGTGTACTTGGTTTGGGCCTGCTGGACTCCATTCCAAAGGCGCATGAGGAGGTCCTCAGGCTGAGCCCTTAACACTCCGGATATCAGAAACAGAACGACAAAACGCGACATGCGCACAGATGGATTCGCCATACTACGCTCTCAGGAACCGAAATGCTAGAGACCATAGACAAATGCGCACCGTATCCCGTACCGGCTTCATCTTTGACCGCGCGCGGCCGTTGTCGTAAACCATGGCGACTGGGGCATGTGCGATGACGCAGCCGTTGTGCGCCATCTTTATTAGAACTTCCATTTCGAACTCGTAATACCTGCTTCGCAGATTGAGGCTCAGCAGTTTGTCCAGGCGGTAGAGGCGGAATCCGCACTGGCTGTCGCGGATCCTACAGCCAACCAGCGCCGAGGCAATCTTGCTGCCTATCGTGTTTGAGAAGTACCGCGAGCGGGGCATCCGTTTCGGATCGAAGGATCGCGCTCCAATCACCAGGTCCGCGCCTGTTTCGTGGGCAACGCGTATGAGTGACGGGATATCTTCTGGCCGATGCTGTCCGTCGCCGTCGAGAGTTACAACATGCGTGAAATCCCCCGCGGCAACCGATTCTATCCCGGCGCGAAGGGCAGTGGCTTTACCTCCGTTCACAGGCAAGCTGAGGCACGTGGCTCCGGCTATACGAGCCGCGCCACGTGTTCCATCTGTCGACCCGTCGTCAATCACGCGCGCTTCAGCGACGTGGCGGAGTGCGCCTTCAACAACGGCGCCGATATAGCTCGCTTCATTGAACGCGGGAATGAGAGCGCAGATCTTCATGGAACACACCGGGTCGCTACTGCATCTGCAACAGGGAGATCACCCGCTAGTACGAACTCGAAACCTCGACTGCGAAGCCGATCAATCACCTCAGGAACGGCCTGCAGCATTGCTGCCGCGCCCCCGCGAGTATGGTCGTGGAGGAGCACGATGTCGCCGGTGACAACGTTGTCGACGATCCTCTGTACAAGAACGTCAGCAGGGGCGCCGAAGGTGTCGCGCGTGCGAACGCGCCAAGAGACGTATTCCAAACCAGCGTCCCTCAGGTAAGGTCCCAGCAGCGCGTGGCGTAGCCCAACGGGTGAGCGGAAGTGGCGCGGCCGGAATCCGCAGATCCGCTGGATCGCATCGCAGCCGCGGTCGATCTGCGAGCGGAGCTGGGACGGAGTCAAAAAGCAAAAAAGTGAGGGATGTGACCAAGTATGGGTTCCGATCAGATGGCCCTCCGCCTGCGCCCGCTGGACGATGCCGGGATAACGCTCAGCGTGTTCCCCGATGACAAAGAACGTGGCGACTACGCCTTTTGCTCTCAATATATCCAGCAACTTGGGCGTGCTTGCGGGATTCGGGCCATCGTCGAAGGTGAGCGCTACGCAGGGCCGGCCGTGATCTGCCACGCGCGACCGGTTCCGCACAAGCCATTGGCTGCGCGGGTGAAACAGGAGGTACAAAACCAGGCAGATTCCTGGGCCGAAGATCGAGGCCGCGAGAATGAAACGGGACAGGCTCAAAGGGTATAAGAGCAGCAGCGAGCAGTCGGTCGCTACCATCAGGACGACGAAAATGACCGATCGAACCATACCGAGACAGAGCATTGGAGCCGGTGGCGTTTCGCGAAGAGCAATTTTAGCACCGCCTTGGTCCCGGTGATATGATGATTAGCGACATGGAGGCCCTAAAATGCCTAGATCCAGTCGCATCGCAGAATTGCTGCTGATCCCCCTAGCGGTTCCCCTTTTCGCTCAGCCAGTGGTCTTTCAGGGTCTCCAGGTGAGGTTCAGCCGAAGTCCGAGCGATCGGCGCATGGTTGAGAAGTCGGCTCAACTCATCCTGGATGATAGCGCCCGCAGGCTGCTCGTCAAATCCCCAGACCGACCGTTGGACGTGAAATACGAGGATGTCACCGACGTGATCCTCGATCAGAGGTTTAACTGGTGCTACATCGAGTACAAGCGCCCCGACGGCTCATTGGCTCCTGAGGTGCTTCGGGCGGAGAACTCCTGGGCCGCACTTGGCGAAAAGCTCAAGAACACTCTTGGCAACAGGGTCCGCGTGTCGGAGACCAGAGAGGGCTTGTCCATCGAAAAGGCTACACTCAAGGACCGTGATTCTTCGCACAGCCTGACCGTGGACAAGGCGAATCGTCCGATACCCGAGGTCAAGCCCGATAAAGCTCTCGTTGTTGTGGCTTGCCTGCCTCTCGCCGCGCGGTACGCGGGCAAGTCAAATCAATTCAAGCTGCACGCCAATGACCGGGTGGTTGCCGTGAATAAAATGGGCACCTACAGTTTTGCATATCTGGATCCAGGCGAGTACCTTCTGGCTACCCAGGCCGAGAATGCCAACGGAATGAAGGTCAAGCTCGACGCCGGGAAAGACTACTACCTGTTGCAGGACGTCTATTTCGGGGCCTGGAAAGGCCGGACGAGCCTCTCCATGCACGAAAAAAAAGTGGTGATGTATGAAGTCGGGGGGTCGTACTATGCCGACTGGAAACGGAAGTAGCTGTTCAAAGCGGCTGGGCGATCCACGGCCAATCTGCCCGATCAGACGTTACGTGAGCTAATACATCGGATTCTCAGATGTTGCCGAAAAAGTAATCCCGATAGAAAGGAAGAAAAGAAGATGAAGAGTGTTTTGTCGATCCTGCTGGTGTTTTTTCTTGCTTTTCCTGCCGTGGCAGGCAAGGTGGAAGGCCGAGGCCGGGAGTGGCTTGATGAGCACAAAGATTCCCCGCAGATAAATGTAACAGGGACCTGGACGTCGCCCGATTGGAATACGCTGAGCTTGACTCAAGCGGAAGGAATCAGGGATGTGAGCGGCGCGGACAAGAAATTCGAGCTCACCGGCGTCGTCAGCGGAAAGAACCTCTATCTGCTTTTTGCCCATTCCAATGGCAGTGTAGGTTTTTGTGCCACCCTGACCTCTGACTCTGATGGCAGCCTGACAGGGACGTACTCTTATCGAGTGACCCGATTGAAGCTTGGTCATGGCCTCTGTCAGTCAAAAGGTTATCGTCTTCGCTTGAAAAAGGCCTCGGCCTCTGCGGCGCCGAGCAAGTAATCGCCCTTGGTGAAGGGAACAGCAGGCGCCGGCGAGGAACCACTCCGGCAGCAGCGGGACAGAGCGGGCAGAGCGGTTGACGCTTCGCAGGTGGTACGTTACTATACCGCTTCTGCCCACCCGGGAACTTGATGAGAGTCCTCCTACTCAAGCCGCGCCCCAGCGCAGTTCAGTTTGGACTGGCGCCTTTTTTCCAAACCGAGCCCCTGGGACTCGAATACATAGCCGCCGCTCTCGGGAGGAACGGCCACCTGGTCCGAATCGTGGACATGCGGTATGAGAGGGCGCCTCTGACTCGTCTTCTCTCCACCTTTCGGCCGCGCGTTGTGGGCATCTCCTGCTTGCACATTCTCGACGCTCCCTCAACCGTTGAGGCAGCTCGATTGATCAAGAATGCCGACCCAGGTGTCTTTGTCGCCGTCGGTGGTCACGCAGCCGGAGCGTATCCGGCGGCTTTCTCCGATACACGCTCCCTCGTGGATGCGATCTGCGTTGGTGAAGGTGAGCGAACGATGCCGGCTCTGTGCGACGCGGTTCGGCAGGGGACGCCCTTGCAGGACGTGCCCGCACTACTCCTGCCAAATGGAGGAGGAGGATTCGTTCGCACGTCGGAACCGAGATCTTGGCTTGATCTCACTACGGTCCTCCCGCCCGACCGGAGTTCCATTGCCCGATATCAATCGCATTATTGCTGTCTGAACTACATGCCGGTCTGGACTCTCGAAACGACACGGGGATGTCCACATCGCTGCAATTTCTGCTCGGTGTGGCAGTTCTACAAAGGGTCGTGCCGTTTCCACTCCCCGCAGAACGTTCGTATCGATTTCGAAAACACGGGGCGGAATCTGTTTATCATTGACGACATTTTCTGGGCGGACCGGGACAGAAGCGCGGAATTGGCCCGAACGCTTGCCGCTTCAGTCGAGCGAAAACAATGGATATTGGCACAATCCCGGGTCGATCTCGTGAGCCAGGAACCCGAGTTGCTGAAGCTTTGGCGGCCGCTTGCAAAAAACTTCGACATCTTCTTCGGTTTTGAGTCGCCGACCCGGTCAGGCTTGGATGCACTGAACAAGGGCACGGACATTTCGAAAGTCGTCGCCGCGATCCAGACTGCTCGCGACCTGGGCTTCGGCGTGACCGGCAATTTCATCATTGATCCGGATTTCACGCAAGACGATTTTCGGGCGCTTTGGGATTTCCTCGCAACGCACAAGCTGTACCGCGTCGGGTTTACGATCCTGACGCCCTTACCGGGCACACGATATTTCGAGCAAATGAAGCCGAAGCTGCTGGTGCACGACTGGAACCAATACGATCTACACCATTTATTGTGGGAGCCCCGGCTACCGGTAGAGCAGTTCTTCGAGTTGTACTGCGAGACCTGGCGCAGGACCGTGCTCAACGCCGCAGGGAGAAAGAAGTGGTGGGGGTGGTGGAAGGCAGTGGATCTCCGCCACGTCGGCCGGATGGGCCGAATCCTCATGCGGACTCAGCGGCTCATGGACCCGCGCGCGTATCTCGCCGAGACCAAGCTCCCGCTTCGGAGCGGATAAGGGTCTCCAATATGGTGGCCTCGTGGTGGGACGAAATCCATGAAGCCTTGTGGCAGGTTTCAACTGACGCTGTCGCTGTTAAACGGTCAGCCCGAAGCGTCGCCCGCGATGTTGCTGCGCCACTGATCGCTGGTGGGGTCCGCTCTGTCTGCGAGTGGACTGTCGAAAAGCAAAGGGTCCTGAAGTCCCTCGACGAAGCCGGCCTAACCTCCTTCGTGTCCCGCGCGTGCTGCCCGGTCACGATGCAAATCGCCATCGCAGCATCGGAGCTCGCTTACGTCGATGGTGGCGCGGCAGCGTGCTTGTTTTCTGGATTCCTCCCTCAGATGATCATTCGAGATTTCGGCACGCTGGACCAGCAGGAACGGTATCTGGACTGCCCCGAACGTCGTCACGGCGCTCTTTGCCTTACGGAAGCACTCCCAGGGGCCGGCACGGAGGCTCTCCGTTTGGAATGTACGATCAGGGTGGCCGAGCTAGGGCCCGGTCCCGCGATAACTCTCCAAGTGGAGAAGCGCGGTCGCTTTACAAGCCACATGGAATTCGCAGATTTCGTTGTGGCGGCCGTCGCGCCTGTCGATTCCACGGTTCGAAGTAGTTGTCTTGTGATTTTGGAGCCATCCGACGCTGGTGTCTTCGATCGCGGTGTGCCCCAGCGCAAGCTGGGGCATCAGCTCTCATCGACTACTTCTCCTGTATTTAGCCTAAGAGTCGCGCCGGAGCGCATCGTGGGAGGATTTGCAGTTAGGGATAACGTCCTAACCCCTACCTACAGCCATGGCGAGGCTTTAGGACCTGCGCTGCGCAGAGCTAGGGCCATCGCTGCGGCGATGACTGCCGCGAAAGTCCTGTCCGCCGTAAGGACCGTTATGATTCATCGGCGCAATGGCGGCGCCCTAGCGGAAGACTGGCCCAACAGACTAGCGGACATATGGGCCGCAGGTGAGGCTGCGGCAGCGCTGGCTTTTGCCTCCGCGCGTCTCTGCGACATACTTGACGTGGGAGGCAATTCTGCTGAGTCCCGAAAAGGTGTTGAGCTAGTCGTTCCTTGCGCGAAGCTCTTTGCGACTGCACATGCCTCTCGCTTCCTGCTGGATGCGATCTCTCTGATTGGGCCCTCCGCTCTTGTCGAAGATGCCCCATACTTCCTTGGCGGTCTTGCCTCCGATGCCGTCGTTGAGGCGATGTACCTAGGTCCGGAATCGGTTCAACGACGCCAGATCGTCGCCGCGCTCAACGCCGACGCATTCGACTCCAGTCTCGATGACTGGCTTTCCGAAAGCCACCAGGAGGCACGCCAACCCGAAACGGGAGCACGCAGTCTCGCCGCTGGCATGGAACTGTGGCGGTTCGTTCTGGGCCACTTGAAAGGGCGTCGGGATGATCGCGGCGTGGCGCTATGTTCAGATGCGAACCAAGGGACCGCGTTTCTTTTGGCTGACGCCCTATGCCTGCTTCTCGCAGCGCAGTCCCTGGTCAGAGGAGTCGGCGGCCTCCGAGACTCCGACGCTCGTCAGCACTTGGAGGCGCCTATCCACTTTTTCACCGACCTCGGCGCGGCTCATGCTGCGCGCGTAGCAGGCATGGTGGGCCAAAGCTGTACCGAGTTGTTTTTCGGCTGCGCGCATCGCTTCCGGTTCTCGGAGCAAGAACTCCGCGAATTCGGTGCCCTCAGAGCGAGGCTAGATATCTCGCTGAGCGGAAGTGCTGACGCCCGAAACCGAGCTGCGCAGTTCGTCCGCGCGGTAGCCTCCGCATAGGACTACTTGGCAAGGGTCATGGGCTTCGTCTTTGACTTTGCGTCCATCAGCCCCCGCGCATAACTGCCCACCAGAGTGCCGCCGGATTGCAAAGTCAACTCGGCCGAATAGTTGACGCGGCCCTTGTCAGAGAACAACAAAAAGGTCTTGCTGCCGCTTACAACTCCGGTAATGATCCAACCATCACCTTTGCCGGTGACATCCCGACTACCCTGGGCTTGCGTCAAAACTACTCTGCCCCAATCCTTGCCTTGCCACGCGCCGTCCACGTTGACAGTGGCGGCGTCCGAATTGCGTGATAGCCAAGCCTTGCCTTCCCGGTCCACGTGCTGCGCGAATAGCGTGCTGGACCAGGCCAGCACCATGGCGATAGCACATAAGCAGTTGAATCGTCTGAACATGTTCTTATGCCCTTCTCATTTCTTCGGTGCCCTGGGACCTCGCCGTCAAGCATTTTAGCACCGCAGATGGCCCGGCCAATGCACGAGGGAACAGTGGACGCACGCAGCGCCGCCGGGCCGGCCGCCCGCGCAAGGAATCCGCGGATGCTGACGATGCGGCCGAAAGCCGTGCACGTGCCCGCCGAAATCCCGGCTGCCGGCCGGAGGGCGACGAGTTGCGCGCCGGTGGCGCTCGCCGGGACGACCGTGCAGATGAGCTTGATGTGATCCAGATCCAGGCGCTTGCCGAAGGGATTGGCCTTCGAGACGTTATTCTGGATGCACAGCAGAGGCGTCGTGTCCGAGAACGCAGGTTGAATGTTGAATGTTGAATGTTGAATCAATCCACGATGAGGAGCGGTCGTCGCATCCCGAAAATTCAGAATGGGGCGGTTAGGGCATTGAGGGCTTCGTCGATGATCGGCCTGAACTGGTCCGGATTCTTCTTCCGCAACCTCAGAACTTCCCCGACCCCTAAGTGGTCCTCCGCAAACTTGACGGCATCCATCGATTCCACTCGGATCCCAAGATACAGCCGGCCTGCAGCGTGCGTGTCCAGGATTGCGCCATTACCCGTAACGCCCCAGGGATGCTGCCTCCAGACTCCGTCCTGGCCGAGGTAGTAGCCAATAGCAATAGCATCGCACTGGCCCTTGAGCCAGAAAAGTGCCGCATTTCGATGACACTCATTCGGGCGGCCACGCTTGATGCGGACCCTGGTGTCTGTGAATAGCGCGCCGGTATCGGCGATCACGTGAAGGTAGGGATCTTCCATGAAATCCACGTCTCGTCCGCCGATCCGAAGGAGCTTACGTCGCAATCGGACGCGCGCAGATGCCGCCATCTCTCGAGTCTACCGCAACGGTGGCTGAGAACAGAGTGTCAAGAAGTGGTTCGAGCCACCGGCGGTCCGCCCCAGTGGCGTACGAATCCCACGTCGTGAGGGCTGCTCTTAGACGGCTTACCTCCGTATCGGTCAACTCAAACTCGCGGACGGAGATTGAAATCGTCGGATTCCAAACGACCCGTTCCATGCCATTCGTGATTTCGCGTTTGACCCCTAGCGTCTTCTCTTCTTGTGCGTCAAGGGCGATCTTGTCCTGTAGCGCCCAGATCGCACGAATAGAACCCACGTCTGCCCGCTGCGCGCCCAGCAAGGCGTGCAGGTTCAGACGCTGGGTGTGGTCCAGTGTGAACTTCATCGGTTGTTCCTTTCGGGTTCTTAACCTTCAGGACGCCCGCCCATCCGTTCGGATTGGTCGCGCCCATCAGTTCCGCGAGCCGGTAACCGTTACCGGTGCCGCCTGCGATGATCAGTTCGCCACCCGCCGTGACTTCGACAAGCGTGTGGTCCCCGAGGTTCGAGCCAGGCCCGCGTACCTTGAGCGGCGAGTCGGTGCTGTTGATCGCGGAAACGACCAGGGGACCGCAGACCACGCCCGCCGCGCCCGGCGCGGTCTGGAAAGCCCAGGTGCGCGCATACGCCTTCTTGGGGTCGGTGCCCTGCTGGAGGCACGCGCCCCACAGGTAAATTGCACCGCTGGTCCAGGTGTCGCCATTGCCGTCATACTGGCGCACCACAACCCACAGTCCGGTCTGCCCGCCAGCGAGAGTCCCGGTGATCTTGAACCGCTGCCACGCCGTCGTGAGCGTGACCTGCGTGGGACCTGCGAGGTACGCGGCGTAAGCGTTGTTCACAATGGCGATCGAGACGTTCTTCGTTCCCGACGCCACTTTCGCCCAGACATAGAACGTGTATGTGCCGCCGTCCACAAGTCCCGCCACCTGCTGCTGGATGATCGGCGTTGCGGACACCGCAGTGACCGTGTCGGCGGTGGTGTTGCCGTCCGGCGCGCCAGTGCTGTTGGCCGTGGTAGAGCAGGACGCACCGTTCTTGTCCCACGTGGCAACGGAGAAGTCCTCCGAATACTTCGCCATGTTCTCGTAGGTGCCGCCCACTGTCCCGTACGCGCCGCATTCGACGGACTGGAGGTGCGAGTCAAGGTACGCCCACAGGTTGTTGGCGGCTAGGTAAGCGAAGTTCGCGCCGGCGGAACCATCGCGCAGGACCACCGTACTCGCAGTCGCGGCGGCGGTCGCGTCGCTAATCTGCGCGCTCGTGTGGGTGTGCGCGGGGAGGTCGCCAGAAGACAGCGGAGTCACGGTAACGGTCGCGCCCACGCCGGTCTGCTTCAGGAAGCCAGGGCCGGTCGCGGAGAGATCCGCACCGGCGCCGCCCCGCGCGAGCGCCAGCGTACCGGAGGTGAGCTTACTGGTGTCGTGGTTAGGAATATCCGCAGCCACGAGCGCGGCCACTGTTACCGCCGATCCCACGCCGGTCTGCTTCAGGAAACCAGCACCAGTGCCGGAGAGATCCGCGCCCACCCCGCCGCGCGCCAACGCCAGCGTCCCCGAGGTGAGCTTACTGGTGTCGTGGCTCGGGATATCCGCAGCCACAAGCGCGGCCACTGTCACCGCCAAACCGACGCCGGTCTGCTTCAGGAAGCCAGGACCTGTCGCGGAGAGATCGCTTCCGGTGCCGCCGCGCGGCAGCGTCAGTGTGCCGGAGATGACATCGCTCGCCGCGTGGCTGTGGGCCGGGACGGACGCGAGCGCGATGGTGACGTTCACACGGTCGTTGCCCGCGTCGTCCGAAACGGTCAGACCGATGTTGGCTCCCTCGATCAGGTTCAACGCGCGGCGCGTGCCGACCACCACCGCTGCCTTCTTGATCGTGAA
>JAMCQI010000073.1:67423-67738 GCA_023381515.1 Chloroflexota bacterium
CACATGGGTGTGCGCGGGAAGGTCGCCGGTCACGAGCGCCGCGCCAGCCGTGACCCGCCCCTTCTGGTCCACCGTCGTCTTCGTGTACGTGCCGGGGGTGACCGCCGTGTCCGCGAGCGAGACCACGCCGGAGGCGACCGCCAGGCCACCGACCACGTCGATCTGGACAATGCCCTTGGACGCGGTCGTGGCGTCCGGGTAAGAGAAGGCGCCGAAGGTCTGGCCCGCCGCGAAGTCGATAACGGCGTCCATCGCGAGGTGGTTGCTCGCGTTGAGCGCCATCCCGAGATCGCCGGAGTTGTCCTGCTTGCGCCA
>JAMCQI010000039.1 GCA_023381515.1 Chloroflexota bacterium
TGTGGCATCGGCTGGGTCGCTGTCGTTACCTGGGACTGGTGCGGTATGGGATGCAAGCCCACCTGACGGCCCTCGCCTTGAATCTCAAGCGCATCGTCTTTTTACTGACGGGCGTCCCCTTTCGCCCCCGGGCGCGTAAGCCCGTGCCCGCCGGCGCATAGCCGGCTCTCTTGGCGCGCACGCAAGGGGGGGCCAGAGTGCCGAACTGACTGAAACCAGGGGACGCGACACTACGGCAGGCTGATCCCTGGGCGGGTAGCGACGTCCCAAACCGCCTTTCGGATCACTCCGGCTTCAAGTCCCCAAAAGCCGCCATTAATCCACACTCTCGCCGCGGGCGGCAAGATTTGCGGTGTCCCTTGCGGCATGCTATAATCGCCCCCGCAACGACGAGGTATGTTTAGGGAGAAACATGCAGTATTCTCAACGGCCGGCCGCATCGAGTCGCAACAAGCTCTGGATCGGATTGGGCATCGCCGCGCTCATGGTCATCTGCTGTGTGAGTGCGGCCGTTGCCGCCTTGGTCGCTACGGGGTCAATTGGTCTCGTCGCGAACAATTCGACCCCCATAGCGCAAACCAATTCTTCGCCTACCGCTAAAAAGGCCAAAAAACCGGCACCGACCGAAACGCCCGAGCCATCCCCAACTACCCCTCCTGTCCCTCCCAAAAAGCCCATCAAAATGAACTCGCCAGAGTACGGTGTGCAGGCATTCCTATGGTGGCGCCCTGAAACGGCGGACCGCGACGTTGGCCTTGCGCGCGACGCGGGAATGACATGGGTTAAACAGGAATTCGCCTGGCGCGATATCGAAGGAGCCGCCAAGGGCGCCTTCGATTGGACCCATGCGGATAACGCCGTCTACACCGCGAATGCCAAGGGGGTTGATTTGCTCGCCCGAGTCGACAATGCGCCGGATTGGGCGGCGCCGGGCTGTTATGATGCCAATAAACATACGATGGGGCCGGCAAGGAACGAGCAGGACTGGCTCGACTTTCTGGGCGCGTTTGTCACCCGATACAAGGGTCGCATCCGCGCCTACGAGATCTGGAATGAGCCCAATCTCTCGCGCGAATGGTGCAGCCAGCGGCCCAATCCCGCTGCCTATGCCGCTCTTCTCAAGGCGTCCTATCGAAAGATCAAGTCGATCGACCCTAACGCGATTGTGATCAGCGCAGGCCTGACTCCAACCACGCAGAACGATGCGACGGCCATGCCCGATACGCAGTTCATCGAGCAGATGTACGGGGCGATGGGCAACAAATCAGATGGTTATTTTGACTTGCTCGGCGTGCACGCGCCGGGCTACAAGGCGCCTCCTGAAACGAGTCCCGACGATGTGGCCAAGAACCCAGCCTACAATCATGGCGAGGGCGCAGCCGGTCGAATCTATTGTTTCCGGCACGTCGAGGACATTCGAAAAATCATGGTGGCGCACGGCGATACCGCGAAGCAAATTGCCATTCTCGAATTCGGGTGGACCAGCGATACCGTTCATCCTGCTTATTCTTGGTTTCATGTCGACGAAAAGACAAAGGCACAGTACATTGTCAATGCGTTCAAATACGCGAAACGGAATTGGTCGCCTTGGATCGGGCCCATGTTTGTGATCTATCTCGCCAATCCTGATTGGACCAAGAACGACGAAGAGTACTGGTGGTCGATCACGGAACCGGACGGGACGCCTCGGGCGGCATACGTCGAAATCCAGAAGCTTCTCAAGTAGAGAGGAGGCGCTCGCGAGTGCGATTTGGACGGCGAACAGAGGAATCCAAGGGGAACGACACGCCAAATGAGGAAATGCACGAGACCAGACCGCACAGCGGACGCGCAAGACGAGTGGGCGTCTTGTTGTTTGCGGCGCTAATTTGGATCGCAGTCAACCACTATGCACCCGCGCCCGAGGACCGTTTCCGCGCCCCGGCTCCCACATTCACACCCGTTTCCGCGTCTGATTCGCTGCCTCTGCCTGCTCCGCTTGCATCGCCGACCCTGGGACGCTAAGAACGTAATCGGATGTGGCCGAGCTGGCAGAGTCACTCGGCATCAGCGCTGCTGAATGAAATCGACACGATTCGGACAGTTGCCCGAGCCGCTGTAAGGTCGAGGTGCGATGAGCGTGATCTGGGGGCTCAGGGCTTTGCCGCTTGCATCCACGAGCCAGAGGACCCAGGAGCCGCCCGGCGGAGGCGAGAGGATATTGTAGATGCCCGGTGGGTCGGGCGGCGCTTTCGACACGACGACATCCGTGTTGCCAAGCGGCCCTTTGAACCGCACACGCATGTCTGTGATTCCTTTTCCACTCAAATCGAGGATACGCCCCCAAATATAATTGCGCGGACAAGGGTCACCCGTCGGAGCCAATTGAGAATCGGGCGGTCCTCCTTTCGGACAAAATGGAAATGCGGAGCACGACTGTATGGAACCGCCTTGAGGAGGCGCGGGGGCCGTGGGCGGGAGCGTCGGCAGCGGTCGGGTTGGAGATAGCGTTGTTCCGGGGGTGTTCACCGGCGTTGAGGCGGTGAAGGTTTGAAAGAAACCCAAAGGAGGAGTTGCCGGGAGCGAGGTCGTGGTGGCCGCTGCTGTGATGGTTGCCGTAGACTCGGCGTGGGAGACCGTGGGGATAACATCGGTCGCTACGGCGACCAGAGTGGAATCACCAGGCCTGGCCGCCAACGTGGGTAAGAGAGAAGGTGGGCGCCCGTTTAGAAATCCGGAAACGGCAACGTAGGCTCCGAGACAGCAAACGGCCAGGATGACGACCAGCGCAATCGCGGAGGACCGATCTCGCATCGTGCTCCTTTGGTCGAACGAACGCACTCGTCAAGATAATACCACCTGAACAACAAAAAGGCAATTTGTCGCAAATTTGCGCGGAAATTTGCTTTTTGCTTGGTCGCATGGTATAATGGGCCCACTTTGGGCGGTTGGCTCAGTTGGTTAGAGCGCGCGGTTCACATCCGCGAGGTCATAGGTTCGACTCCTATACCGCCCATCTCCGAGCCGCGGCCCTCTCATCCGGATGGAGCCGCGGTTATTCGTGGCCTTTTCCCCCCAGCAGCGCGTCCAACGACAAGGAGGTTTCGCTTGACTGAATCCATGCGAGCATATGAAAGCAAAAGTGCCGCACGGGTGGACAGTCTCTTGTTTCGTGTGCGTTGGATTTTATGGCTCCTCGTGATTCCCTTCGCCTGGGTGGGCAACGACGGTCAACCTCTTCCCGTCGTTTTGTGGGTGTGGCTTGCTGCCCTCGCCGTCGCGAATCTCGCAACAGGCGCCATTCTTTACTTTTCCCCAAGGATCCCTGAGCGCTTGCCGGCAGTCACCTTTGTCCTGGACGTCGTTCTCTTTGGAGCGCTGCCGCACCTCGCCGGAACTGAATCGAACCTGCTGACGTTGTTCGTGATCTATCCCGCCATGGTCGGCGCTGTCCGATTCGGTCCCCAAGTCGGGCTGATCGCGGCCGGCGTGCTTGCGCTGCCCATCGAGGCACGCGCTTTTCTGCCCATGCTGCGCGATCACGATTTCTCAGGCCTCTCCTCGGGCCTGCTTGTAGCCGCGCTTCTTGCGGCCACGGCGCTCATTGTTTATCTCTTGCAGCGTGAAAAGGAAGTCGCCATCAAGCGGACTACGTCTGAGATCGACGAACTGCGTCATGCCATCGATGGAGCCCGGCTGCTCTACAGGACCACTGATACGCTGAGCTCGAGCACTAGCTATGCGCCGATCCTGGAGGCCATGCTGGAGGCTGGTGTCAAGGGCCTACCGCAGAGCCGCCGAGAAGACGGATTGCCCATCGGCATCGCGCTTTTCTTTGAAAGCGAAAACGCAGATAATCCACTGCGAGTCACCGCATCGAAGCATCTGAGCCGCCGCGACTGTGAGGTTACGATTCCTGGGAAGGCAGGCGCGGTCGCCGAGAGCTTGCAGACCGGCAACCCTGTTATATCGGATGATGTGAGGCAGGATCCAGAGTTGATGCTTTTTCCCGAAATGGCCCGCTGTCGGAGCGCTCTCTGTCTTCCGCTTCAGGCAGGGTTGGAGCAATATGGGGTCGTCGTTCTGGCTAGCCCAGCTCCGCGCCGCCCTTCTCCCGAGCATCTGGAGCTGATGCGCGCCTTTACCAATCAAGCTGCCATCGCGTTCCAGAACGCAAAATTGTATCAGAACCTCCGCGCGGAGCATGATCAGACTTTGCGCAGCGACAATGAAATGCGCCAAAAACTGGCGCGCGATTTGCATGACGGTCCAACGCAAAAGATCTCCGGGCTGGTCATGCAGCTCGATTATATCTCGCGCCTGTTGGACCGGAACCCGACGGAAGCCAAAGCTGAAGTCAAAAAGGCGCACGCGGTGGCCCAGCAGACCGTCAAGGAAATCCGCACCTCTCTCTTTTCTCTAAGGCCATTGTCGCTAGAAACCAAGGGGTTGTCCACAGCACTGGAGCAGTTCTGCCAGCGCTTACAGGAAAACGAAAACGTCCCTATTCAAATCGACCCGGGCAAGTTTGGGAGCGAATTGGACGGTAACATTGCGGCGACAGTCTTTGCTATCATTGACGAGGCGGTCAACAACGCGCGCAAGCACGCGCCCGGTGCTCCCATCCACGTACGAGTGACCCGTCAGAAGAACGCTCTCCTCGCGGTGGTCCAAGACCAGGGGCCGGGGTTTGATCTCCACAAAGTCGTGAGCTCATACGACGAGCGGTCCAGTCTCGGGCTACAAAATATGAAAGAACGAGCCAAGCTGATCGACGGCGAGCTCAGAATCGACTCTGAACTGGGGCGAGGAACCCGTATCACTCTTGTGGTTCCCTTGCCTCAGCCCATTGCCCCTGGATCAGAGCCGTGACCCTCTCGGATCTCCTCTTTGCGCTCCCACCACGCCGTGCTCTGGCAATTGCGATAGGCTTGTCCATCGTGGTGTATGCCCTGGCATCCAACATGGCTTGGGTGAATGACCACCAGCTCAGCGCGCGCCTCAGCCGGTTCGCCAGCCGCCAACAATCCAAGTGGCCCGCTGTCGTCCTGAAGGAGGGGTTAAGGTGGCTATACTATATCGGCACGCCCTACACCACCCTGATACTTGGCTACAATACGGTAAGGGCGCTGGGGGTCTGGAACCTCGACTGGTTCGATTCGCTTGCCTGGATGGCAGCGATCGGCCTGGGCGCGACGTTCGTGCTGACTTGGGTATGGCGGCCCTATGCTCGCACGGAGCATGTGGCTGCGGTGGACGAGAGTAAGTGGAATTGGGCCCGCCACATTATCGAACTGATCTACCAACAGGCCCATTGGGCATTCTACCGCAGCGGCCCTATTCTGTGGCTGGGGGATGTCTACTGGGGGAGTTTTCTGGGACTAGGCTTGTCGCTCTTGGAAGGTTGGAGCAATCCGAACGTTCGGAGTAGCTTGCGCGACACGGCACGGGCAGATGCTCCGCTCTGGACAGGTAGTATTGCAATCATAACGACGGTTCTCTTCATATACACCCAGAACCTTTACTACTGCCTGGCAATCCATCTTTTCCTCGACCAAGGACTCCGCGTCGTCATTGGTTTTCCCCGCGCAACGGCCGCAGAGCCGGCCCCGCCCTTGGACGCCGATTCAGAGTGAGTCGCCCTCATGTCCCCGCCCCCTGCCAGGGAGCGGGTTTTTCTTTTCCGCTGTTCGGATCTATTTGATCACAAAGGAGAGGACGATCAAAACGACGAAGAAAAAGCCAGCAAAAAGCGCAATCCGTCTCAAGTCCCCGTAGATGTGAGAATAATCAAAAGTCAGAGGGTTGACCCCGCGCGTGGTAGGCACTGTCGGACGCATACGCACGACGGGTTCTTGCACAGGAATGGGTCCTTCCTCTACGGTCTCCTGGACGGCGGGTGCGGGCGCGGTTCGCCGCATCGCGGCGCGTTGCCTCATTCGACGTGTTTTTTTGGGCATAGGTCCTCCTGAATGATTGATGAAAATTCCATAAACTTTTTACGAACTAAATCGGCGCCTTCACTGGCTAAGCTCGCCGATGACGACCAACCGTTGCGTGTCGACACGGTAGGGTGTGCATGTGATCAGAGTGATGATCGGACTGTTGGATGGGGAGAGGACCGACAGATCATTTGGGTCCACCACCCGCTTGGTTTTGACGATATACTTGAACGCATTCGCCCCGCTGTATACGGCGATTTCCTGGCCGGGTTCGAGCCGTTCCAAGTCGCGAAATGGTTCTCCGTAAACATCGTTATGCCCCGACAGGACCAAGTTGCCGCGCTCTCCAGGGTTAGCCGAGCCAACACGGTGACCGATCCCCTGCTTCAACTCTTCCCAGCTGTCCCCCTCCACGACCGGCCAATCGACGTTGATGGACGGTATCGTGATGCGGGTCGGCGAGCGCGGCCCGGGAGTCGGGACGGGAATGCTAGCGACCGTTTCCAGTCGCACGCCGAGCGCCGCGGGCGCGGATTCAGGTGGTGACGAACTCCCCGGTAGTTCGCTCGAAGCCTTCGAAGGTGGGTACGAGCTGCCCGGCAGCTGTTGGTTGGTCAATGGCATGGAAGCCAGGGCGGTCTGACGCGCCTGGACGACTTCGTCGTTCAGGGTCTGAAGGCTCGTGAGCGACCCGATCGCGATCGCGACGAGTGCGATGATGGCGGCGAGTTCGATTCCGAGCAGCACCCGGTCCTTCCAATCTCGCATCGCTCGAAAGGGCCATAGGCGCCGCGACTTGACCGGGTTCTCGCGTGCCATGATTGTGATGGGACGAAAGTGAATTCCACTCGGCCGATCGGCAAACTGGCGCGCGCGCTCCACGCGCCGGCGCTGCTCAACAGCCGCTTCGAGCTCATCTAGCGTCAGGTCGTCGACACTGCGTGAATCACCCATCTCGGTCCAGAGTACTGATCGTCTCCTCTGCTAACGCGACCACCGCCCCGAGCGTATCGGCGTCGAAAGCGAACCGCGCCCCCGCCGTCGAATAGAGGTCGGGCAGAGAGATCGTCCCGCCCAGCGCGAGGGCCCGCCGATAATCGGCGACGGCCTTTCCCTGATTCTTCAAGGCATTCGCCCAAATCTGCATCGCCCCCAGTTGCGCCAGACCATATTCAATGTAGTAAAAGGGATAGCGAAAAATATGGAGCTTGCGGTGCCAGCCTGTCATCATCAAAGGGTCTAGACCGCTCCAGTCCACGCCGGCCATAAAACGTTCCCACTGTCCCGCCCACTCGGCATCACATTCGTCAGGGTCCAGTGCAAGTCTTGGATTCAAATAGACCCAATGCTGAAAGGCGTCCACCACTGCCATGTATGGCCAAAAAAGGATGTTCTTTTCGAGCAGCTCGGTGCGAGCTTGGGCCGCTTGCTGCTGTGTGTACGCGCCGCCTTGACCGCTGGAGAAGAAGGGCGTTGCGAGCAATTCCATGCTCATCGACGCAACTTCGGAGAACTCTGCGCCTACCTCGCGCTGGTACGAGTAGGGCAGGCTATTCCGCTCAAAGGTGTGAAATGCGTGTCCGCTTTCATGAAGGATCGACTGCAAGTCGTCGTGCAGGCCTACGGCATTGGCAAAGACGAACGGCCTTTTTGACATCGGGAAAGATGTGCAGAATGCCCCGGGCGCCTTGTTCTTTCGGTTTTCGAGGTCCAAGAGCGATTCGCGTACCATTATATCAAAGTAATCACCCAATTGCGAATCTACACGATGAAAGATGGACCCGGCGATGGTTTCGAGCTGCTGGGCTGTGTCAAACGGCCTCAGCGGCTGACGCCCAAAGGGATCCACGTCGAGATCCCAAGGCCGCAACGTGTCCAGGCCCAGGCGCTCCCGCCTTCTCTCGTACAAGCGTTTTGCGGCCGGCACCACAACTACTTCTATCGCGTGATGAAAACGGACACAATCGTCGGGTGTGTAATCAAACCGATGAAGCTGCTGCCACCGGTATTCCCGATAGTTGCCCTTGTCGGCATTCGCCGACTGCTTTAGGCGCAGAGCGAGAAGCCTTTGCCACAGATCGTTAATGGCCGCTCTATCGGCGAGTTGGCGTTCCCCGGCCATTCTCCAAGCTTGCTCGCGGGTGCCCCGGTTCGTGTCATAAAAGACGGGCCGTAGTTGCGATATGGTCCTCTCCTTGCCTTCCCATTGGACCGTCTGCCGGCTGATAATCTTGTTGTATTCACCAGCCAGCTTTTGCTCTTCGCTTTCGAGAGGGAGGTTCGCTTCGCGAAAGATCTCGGCCTCGACGCGCATTTTTCGCAGAGGCAATTCGAAACCGGCCGGTTCGAGTCCGCTCGCCAGGAGCTTTTCCTTTAGCTTCTGCTCTGCAGCCTGTGCTGCTGGATATATCTGGTCCAAGAACGCATAAAGCCGTTCCTCGGCTGCCCGATCCGCGGTATCTATCGTCGTGGCAAGTTGCAAGCGTGAATATATCTCGCTTACGCGGTCATCCAGCGCGGTCCAGTCCTTCAGCCACCCGTCCATGTTTCCCGAGTTCAATCGTTGTGCAGCGAGATCCTGATAACAAGGCTCTATTTCCGGCCAGGTCCACCTCATCAAAGTCGATACATCTTGAGGTAATGAATCAAGCATCATACGCTCCTCAAGCGGCTACCCGTCCCTTTTTGGCATGTTCCGCAATGCCGAGTGAGTGGGCCACTCCCGCGCGCTCTCTTTCCCCTTGAGCATTGCCAGGACGCCGAGACCAAGCCCAATGATGGTCATGGCAACGGACTCGTTCCGATCGCTCGCGCCGTACCCGATTACTTCACTTTCGAGCACGGCGGCCTTGAGCCCAGGGTCAGCTCCGCGCAGATACTACGCAACCGACAACCCAGTGAATCCTCCGCCCACGATGGCGACTTTAGCCTCTTGGTCTCCTGGCAAAGGGTCTTTGGCACACAAAGGCCCGTAGGTTGGCAGCCAAAAGGCTCACATCCGAATGATCGCTGCGCATCGCCGTCCTGCTTGGGTCGGGATCGGCGCACCACTGGCATTATACCCTCAAGGTCGAACGCGTCAAGCAACGCGCCAACGCGACATTGCGATTTGGAGGACGCGCCCGCCCTCTTCCAGCCGCAACGCCCAGGCCAACAACGCGTATGTCAACAACCCGGCGAGGCCAGGGACAAGCACGCGCGCCCAAGTCGAAACGGTCATTTGGTCGGATAGGCCGAGGATGCCTGCTGCCACGAGGCCCATCAGGGCAGAAGCAGCCAACATTTTGCCCACCGCGGACAGGATTACCTTTGGATTCAAATCCGCAAGGCGAGTCTGAGTCAGCCAGAGCATGATGAGCGCGTGCCCGGTTAACTGCGCAGAATTTGCGAGCACAAGGCCAATCATCCCGTGGGAGTGGACGAGGGCAAGGGCAACAACCAGATAGATGGCAACTCCGGCGAACGCGACGAGGTTCGGCGTGACCGTGTTCTTGCGAGCATAAAAAGCAAAGACGAGTGGCTGATCGACGGCGGCGAAGGGGAGACCGATCAAATAGAACCGCAAGGCCATTGCCGTCCAATAGGTATCATTCGCCGTAAATGCCCCGTGCTCAAACAGGAGCGCAACTATGGGGTGGGCCAGCACGAAAAGACCGACGGCGGCCGGAAGGATGAGAAAGAGAACGAGCCTCAAACCAAAAACTAACGTCCTTTGGAATTCCGCGGAAGGCGCAACGGTGTCAGAGAGCCCGGCGCCGCCGTCTTCCTTGCGCTCATGGGCGGCTTGTGTTTGCCGGCTCAGCTGGGGCAGAATCGCGAATGCGATCGCGGTTCCTACCAAGCCCAGGGGAAACTGGATGAGAACCGTCGCGTCTGTCATCCAGGCGAGGGACTGTGGACCGGTAAAGGAAGCCAGATTTCGATCGATGGCGACCCCCACCACACCGATTCCCAGACCTCCTACCACTGGCACGTAGAGTTTCACAATTCGGCGCAGAGCGGGATGCGCAAGGTCCACTTTAAAGTGATAGCGCATGTCTCTGAGACCAGGTACCTGCAATAGAACCTGGAGCGCAGATCCAACGAGGATGCCGACAATCAGACTGGTGATGCCGAGAACCGGAGTCAGTGCGAGGGCGACGACGACAATACCGACGTTGTAGGCTGCCGTCGTAAAAGCCGGAAAAGTAAAGCGCTTGAGCGCATACAGCAAACCGGTGATGATGCCCGACATGCCAAGAAAAAAAACGGCTGGAAGAATCAGGCGGATCATTTGGACGGCGGCACTCTGGAGCGAAGGGTCATAACCGGCGCCGAGAATCCAGACCAGCTGAGGGGCAAAAAGCTCGAGGAGGAGAACGGTGGCGGCGAGCCCAACGGCAATCACATTGATCACAATACTCGCCACCTGCCACAACTCATCTCTGTCTGCACGATCGGCGAGGTCCGAAAAGAGGGGAACGAGCGCGGCGCTTACCATCCCGCCAACCAGAAAATCGTAAAGCGTCTGGATGATAGTCGCCGCAACTCTAAAGACGCTCACGTAGCCGGTGGCGCCGAACAAGGACGCGATCACAGTCTCGCGCACGAGCCCGAACACACGGCTGGCCACATTTCCGACGCCGATGATGGCAGCGGCCGTCACAAGGCCGCCTTGGGCCACGTCAGCTGCCGCTTGTGTGCCCGCGACAGGGGGCTCTACTTGCCCCTCCTCGACGAGTGCGGGCTCAATCGCCATTGGGTGCCGAAGTGATCGTCATTTCAGTATCTGTTTCATTTTGCGATCCTTGCGACGCGTCGGAAAGAGGGACCCCGTCTGAAAGGGAAATGTCCCACATCCGGCAAAAGGCGCAGCGCCCGGGTGCGCTCGTGGGCTGTCCGCAGACCTCGCATTCGTGCAGTTTTTCTCGATCATTCGCTTGCTCAAACAGCCCGTTTTGGCGGGCGCGCAGGAATTCCAGGTAAAACCCTAGCTTGGCTCCGGGCGACTGGGCCTCGAGCTGATTCAAGAGTGTCTTGTAGAAATTGGTTAGGTTGCCTGCCGCGTGAGGGCATTCGACATAGATGTAATCGATGCCGCGCACGAGGGCATAGGTCGCCGTCTCGCGCTCGTAAAATCGACAGAAAGGCTTTGCCTTTTTCGCCAGTCCTGAATCAGAGGGGGGCAAGACCGGCGCCTGGCGCGCTAGATATCCGGCCTGCCACCGAAGAGTATTCTGCATGAGGACCGCGACTTCATCGTCCAAATTATGCCCTGTTGCGAGCACAGCATAGCCGTTGCGCGCGGCCACGCGGTTCATGACGTAACGCTTGGTCAGGCCGCACGCCGCGCACGGCTTGCCGTGGCCGCGTGTTTTCTCATGTGCGATTTCAGGGATCGACTTCCCGTAGGTTCCTTTAATATCGACGACGTGAAGCGTTGACTCGGGATAGCGAGCAGCAAAAGAACGCGTTTTTTCTAGCGATTGGTCCGAGTAGGGAATCTTGTCGTTGATGCCCAACCCGATATACAGGGCATCGGCTCGGTAGCCCAACCGGACCAGCGCCTCCCAAAGAGACAACGAATCCTTGCCGCCGCTGACGGCGACAAGAACGCGGTCTTGCTTGGAGAACATCCGATATTTCTCAATGGTCCGGTCCGTCTGTGATAGAAACCACTCATCATAGTGCTCGCCGCACAATGCGAGCTTGTGCTGGCGCATATTGATGATTGCTGCATCACCACATTTTCTGCAACGCATCCCTCACCCCACTCGACCTAATGAACCAATGCCTGTTTTCGAATCCGCTACCCGCCCGAGACGACGGCTACAAGCTTGACGTGGTCCTCCTCCTTGAGAACAACGTCATCCGTGGAGAGTTTACCGTTAACGACGACGAGTACACTCTCCGGATCGATCCCGATTCTCTTGACGGCATCGCGGGCGGTTATGCCACCCTTGATCTCCCATTTCTTGTCTCGAAAGGTGATTTCCATAACAAAGGTGATTCTACAACATTTGGGACAGAGGGTCAATCAAACGAAACGGCGGACGTTTGTCCGCCGCCAGCTAGGAGTCCGTTCTGCTTAAACGACCTCAAAATAGCGGGACCATTCCCAGGCGCTGACTTGAAGCCGGTATTCATCCCATTCCCGCCGCTTGGCACGAACGAATCCCTTGTAAGCGTGGTCTCCGAGCGCCTCACGCATCAGCGGGTCACAGTCAAGTTCCGAGAGCGCCTCGCCCAGCGACCCCGGAAGCATTCCGATACCCTTTTCCCTCAGATCGTCCTCGGTGAATTCATAGGCACTTTCCTCAATCGGCGGCGGCGCCTTGAGCTTGCGCGTGACCCCGTCAAGGCCTGCCGTCAGCATTGCCGCAAGCATCAGATAAGGATTGCTGCTTGGGTCCGGACAGCGCAGTTCCATTCGTGTGGACTGTTCGCGACCCGCCGAATAGCGCGGAATGCGAATCAAAGCGGAACGATTGATCTGACCCCAGCAGATATAGACCGGCGCCTCGTAGCCGGGGACGAGCCGTTTGTACGAATTGACTGTCGGTGCGACAATGGCAGAAAAACCGCGCGCATGCCCGAGCTGACCGGCGAGGAAGCTGTAGGCGAGGGAAGAGAGCTTGTAGTCATCGCTCGGATCGAAGAACAGATTCGTCTTGCCCGAAGGATCAAAGAGGCTCTGATGCGTGTGCATGCCCGAGCCGTTGATACCCGCCAGCGGTTTGGGCATGAAGGTGGCGTAGAGGTCGTGCGCTTGAGCCACCGCCTTGACGGTGTATTTGAAGGTCATCAGCGTGTCGGCGCTGGTCAGCGCGTCCTCATAGCGGAAATTGATCTCGTGCTGTCCATTGGCCACCTCGTGGTGCCCGCGTTCGACATCAATTCCGAGAGCTTCGAGAGCGAGGATAATATCCTGACGCACCTCGGAAGCCAGGTCTCGCGGTGAGAAATCGAAATAGCCGCCGACATCGTGCGGAACGGGCTTGGCGTTATCTTCTTTGCGGAATAGGAAAAACTCTGGCTCGGAGGCGGTAAAGTAGCGCAATCCCATGGCCTCAGCCCGTTTGAGAGCGCGCCTGAGTACGCCGCGTGGATCGCCCTCGAATGGCTCACCATCCGGGCGGTAGGCGTCGCAGATGATGCGGGCCACACGGTGATCGCCCTCCGTCCACGGAAGCACACGATAGGTGGCGACGTCTGGCATCATAAACATGTCGCTCTCGTAGATGCGGGCAAACCCCTGCATCGAGGAGCCGTCGAACCAAATACCATGTTCCAGTGCTTCTCCGAGCTTGGAGAGCGGTATGGTAATGTTCTTGATCGCGCCAACCACGTCGGTCAACTGAAGGCTGACGAACTGCACTCCATCTGCCCGCGCCCGTTCGATCAGTTCCTTTTTCTCGTCACCCACTGCCCATCTCCTCCCCGTCGAGACAAAATGCAGCAGCCAGAGTTCGCGACCCGCTCTGGCTGCTGCGTCCATTTTACATGAAACGGGCAAGCTGTCAATTTTCTCGAGCCGAGTCCTCGCTCAGTGCGCCCTTGCCACCTCGGCTTGTTCCGCTGGCACCTGCTTTGGCTGCATTGGACCGGCCGTCGAGACGACATACCGCTCAGGGAGCGCATACTTTTGGACGACGGCCACGATTTGATCGGGCGTTATCCCCTTGATGATTCCGGGATAGCGTTCCAGGTAATCCAAACCGAGGTCAAAGGATTCGATATCGCTCAATGTGGCGCCTACCCCTTCGTTCGTCTCCAACCGGAGAGCAAGCGAGCCTGTCATAAAGTCCACGGCTTCGCCAAGCTCATCCGCGGAGACGGGTTGGGTGCGCAGCCGATATATCTCATCCAGAATCCCCGCAATAGCCCGCTCTAGGTTGCGCGGATTCACTCCCGCGTGAATCGCCCACGGTCCCGGCCCGACGTTTGCTTCGACGCTGCTATAGACATAGTAGGCCAACCCCTGCTTATCCCGAACACTAGCGCCAAGCCTTCCATAAAGGCCCAGCCGCCCGAAGATCAAGTCCCCAACATTCAGGGCATAGAAGTCGGGATCGGTGCGGCGCAAGCCAACGTATCCCAGGACGAGATCCGTCTGAGTTTTTCCTTCCAAAGGTGAATCCGCCCTCATTACGCTCGTCGCCGCTGGCGAGTCGGGGATGACATGCGCCGGTCCAAGTCCTCTGACCGGCCAATCCCCGAAAGCTCGGTTGACCTTCTCCAACGCCTGCTCAGGTGTAATATCGCCGACCAGCACAATCGCCGTCCGGTCGGGCCGGAAATAGGTCGAGTGGTAGTTCTTGAGGGCTGGCACCCGCAACTTGGAAACCGTTTCGACCGTTCCGTCCGACAGGCGATGGTACGGATGCAGCGAAGGATAAAGGAGGCGGCGAAACTCGCGATAGGCCACGCGCTGTGTATCCTGGTCGGCCTCTTTCAAGTCTGTAACGATCTCGTTTCGCAGCTTGTCCACTTCCTCGCGCGGGAAAGTGGGGTTCCTGAGAACATCAGAAGCGATGTCGAGAAGGCGATCGAAATCCTCCACGAGACACTTGCCGCTGAACCCAATGCTCTCCATGCCCGAACCGACGCCGAAGGACATGCCGGCGCGGTCCAGCTCTTCGTTTAGTTGCTGGAACGAGCGCTTGCGCGTCCCGCGCTGTAGAGCGGCCGTCGTCATTTCGGCCAATCCGGCCGTCTCAGAAGTATCGTACAGTGCGCCGGCACGGATGCGACCCCGCAGCGTCACAGACGGATTATGGGGATTTTGCTTGACGAGCACGACTAACCCATTGTCCAAAGTCGTGCGGGTGACTGTCTCGGGAGTAATAGGAAGTGTGACTGGCATTGATTTTTCTCCGTTATCCCCGCGTGCGCCTGGCTGACTTGCGCGTGCCTCGGGCACGGCGCCGCACCGGCCGGGGCGCGGGAGCCTCCTCGTTCGGGATAAACCATCCAACCGTCCGATTCGTCTCGGTCAAGTATTTGGCGGCTGCACGCTGCACGTCGTCCTTGGACACTTTTTCAAGTTGATCAAGAAATCGATCATACATCTTGTAAGAAGAGACGACCTCTAACTGGCCCAGCCAATAGCCGACGTTCATCACGCCGTCAGTCGCGTAGACGAACTGAGACCGCGCCTGCTTGATGACCTTTTCCAATTCCTGGTCCGTAATCGGTTTCGAGGCGATCTTGTCCAACTCGGAAAAAATCGCTCTTTCGACCTTCTCGATCGGCACGCCGGGCCGCACGGTGGCCGACACATCGATCGAGCCCGGATCGATCGTGGTGCGAAAGCCGCAATCCACGTCCGCGGCCAGCTCCTTTTCGACCAGAGCGCGATAGAGACGCGAGGAGCGGCCCGGGCTGCCGTGCCCCGAAAAACTCATGCCCCCTACCCCGGACAAGACACCCGCAAGAACAAAGACTGGGAAAAAGTCGGGATCGGACGCCGCGGGGCCATGGTAAAGTGCGTGCAGGTAGCTGGTCGGACCCGGTCGGCGTAATACGACCCGCCGCTCGCCTTCCTGCGGCGGCTCGACGCCTCTGACGAGAGGGATGTCTGAACTGCGTGGAATGCCCCCAAAGGCTTTTTCGATGTCGCCGAGCATCTGATCGGGATCGAAATCCCCGGCCCCCACAATGATCGCGTTGTTCGGAACGTAGTAGGTTCTATAATGCCGGTACAGATCGTCCCTAGTCATACTTTCAAGGTCGACCTTCCAGCCGATGGTGTCGTGATGATAAGGGTGCACTTTGAACGCGGCCGCTTGCACTTCTTCTCCAAGCCAAAAGCGAGGATCATTCTCCCCCCCTTCGCGTTCAGAGATGATAACCGTCCTTTCACTGGCTACTTCGTTCGGATCAAAGATAGAATTGACCATTCGATCCGACTCGATCCGCAGGGCGAGATCGATCCGGTCGCTCGGGAGCGTTTCGAAATAGGCCGTGAAATCCGTGGAGGTAAAAGCATTATCGACTCCGCCGTTTCGGTTGATGAGGTGCATGATGTCCCCCTTGCCTAGCGACGGCGTCCCTTTGAACATCATGTGCTCCACCCAGTGCGATATGCCGGTGATTCCCTGCACTTCATTTCTTGACCCGACCCGGTACCACACCCAGAAGGTTGCCACTGGGGAGGTCCGAACCGGCTGGAGGAGCACCATGAGTCCGTTGTCAAGATGCGCTTCTCTGATTCCGTCCCTCATCAATTCCTCCCCTCAGATGCCCATGACCTTGTTCAGCTCACGGACCGCGTTGGCTGACTTTTGCAGAGCGGCCAATTCCTCCGGGTTGAGCTTCAGTTCGACTATCTGCTCGATCCCACCGCCGCCCAATTTGACCGGCACACCGGCGAAAACGCCCCGGATGCCGTATTGGCCGTCAAGGTACGCGATGGAGGGAAGAATCTTGTGCTTTTCGTACATGATGCTGTCGACCATTTCGGCAACTGCCGCGCTGGGAGCAAAGAAGGCAGACCCGGTTTTTAGCAAGTTGACAATTTCACCGCCTCCGTCACGAGTGCGCTTGACGAGAGCGTCGATGCGCTCCGGAGCAAGCAATTCCGTCAATGGGACACCCGCGACGGTCGTATAGCGCGGAAGCGGCAGCATCTGATCTCCGTGAGCGCCAAGGACGTAAGCGTCCACATTTTCCACGGAGACGCCAAGCTCCATAGAAATAAAAGTGCGAAAGCGGGCACTATCGAGCACACCCGCCTGACCCATCACGCGCTGAGCGGGGAATTTGGTGCGATGCCACATGAGTTGAGTCATCGCGTCGACCGGATTGGTGACGACAATGACAATGGCATTCGGCGCGTACTTGGCAATCTGGTCCGCCCACCCCCCGACAATCTTCATATTCGTGAGGATCAGATCGTCGCGGCTCATTCCCGGCTTGCGGGCAATTCCCGCGGTCATGACGACAATATTCGAGTCCGCAATTCGGTCATACCCGGCGCCCTCTTTGATCGTGACACCGGTGACACCCGCGTCATAGCTGACGATGGGGCCTGCCTCCAGCAGGTCGAGCGCCTCCCCTTCGGCAACTGCCTCGATGACATCCGCCAAGACGATATTGGCATAGTTTCGCTCGGCCAGTCTCTGAGCGGTCGTGGCGCCAACTTTGCCGGCCCCGACGACCGTGATCTTTTTTCGCATGCTATCCTCCCAAAAGCTAGATTAGGCTCGCTCCTTGCGGCAAGCGCGAAAAGGCGAATGGCCCGCGTCCGCGCGTGCCACTCGCCAGCTTGTGTACCACGCGAGCTACGATGAAGGTTACTTTTTGTGGCCGTTGTGATTGGTGTGATTAGTATGATTATTTTTTGAAGCGGAGAGATAGACCACCGCCCCGTGCCCGCTGACGTCCGCCCAATGTGGGGTGTTCGCCGGCAAATCCAAACGATCGCCGGCATTGAGAAGGAACTCTTCGCCGGTCTCTGGTAAGCCGACCCGGAGCTGACCACGCAGGATCACCCGGACTTCGGGATATTCATGCGTGTGGACGGGATAGACCGTACCGGCCGGATCCGACCACTCGGAAACCGTAAGCCCTTCTCCCGTTAGGGCGCCGCGCAGAGCCTCAAGAGACGGCGGTGTCTCCTTATTCCAACGGGTGAGTCGCATGTGTTATCAGTCCGCGCTGATTATCGTCGATTGATCGGGACGTACTTTTGGTCCTTGGGACCCACATATTCCGACTCTGGGCGCATGATGCGGTTGTCCATGAGTTGTTCCATGACATGCGCCGTCCAGCCCGCCACACGGCTGATGGCAAAGATGGGTGTGAAAAGGTCGATCGGAATGCCGAGCGTGTAGTAAACAGAGGCGGAATAAAAGTCAACATTGACATAGAGATGGCGCTCGTTCCAAACGAGGTCGCGCATCCTTTCAGACATATCGTACCATTTTCGATTGCCGGTGTGTTCGGCCAATTCGCCCGCGATCCGCCGAAGCTGGAGCGCCCGTGGGTCATTGGTCTTGTAGATACGATGCCCGAACCCTGAAATCTTGCGGTGATTGGCAAGGGCATCCTCCACAAACGGCTCGACGTTGCCGAGGTCGCCGATCTGGATCAGCATCTTCATCACGGCCTCATTGGCGCCGCCATGGAGCGGGCCCTTGAGGGCTCCGAGCGCGCCGCTGATCGCCGAATACATGTCCGATTCCGTCGACGCGATGGCGCGTGCGACGAACGTAGACGCGTTCAGCCCGTGATCACAGTGCAGGATAAGAGCGATGTCCAGGATGCGAGCGGCCTCCGGCGTTGGTTCTTTGCCCTCGAGCATGTAGAGAAAGTTCGCCGCGTGCGAAAGGTCTTTGCGCGGGGGGATTGGCTCTCGTCCCTGGCGAATATTCTGCCAGGAAGCGACGATGGTCGGGAATTGCGCCGTGAGCCGAATGGATTTCCGGACATTCGCCGAGACGGAATTGTCAGTTTCGTCCACGTCGTGCAGACCCAATTGCGAAACGACCGTTCGCATAACATCCATAGGAGTCGACTTTTTGGGGAAAAGCTTCATCGCCGCCAGAACCTCATCGGGTAGAGGCCGCGACTCGACCAGCTTGCGCTTTAGCTTTTCCAGGAGCTCGCGAGTGGGCAAAACACCGTACCAGAGGAGATCGACCGTTTCTTCGAACGTGGAATTGGCCGCAAGGTCGTCGATATTGTATCCACGATATTCTAGTATTCCTTCGCTGCCGCGAACGTCACTCAGTTTAGTGGCGGCGGCGACGATACCTTCCAGCCCCTTGGCAACATGAACGGTAGTGTCGGGCTCAACGCTCATTCTGACTCCTTCGTTCATCGACTTGGCAGTGTGATTATAGCTTGCTCAGTTTCATTTGTCAATGACTTGGCGCTGCTAGTCGATATACCTTAAATAATCCTGCAACGTAAGAGCGATGTGCCTCGGTTCTGAATCCGCCGTCTTTGCAATCAGCTGCATGGTACGCTGGACCGCTTCCGCCTTGGTCTCATTGCGTGGGTCCTTGCCCAGAATCGTATTCAAATGATAGGTGCGAGTCGCATTCTGCAAAACCCGGAAAAGCTCAAATTCCTCATAAAGTGTTTGCGGAACGCCGGTCGCCTCGCGATAGAGATCGTAAAAGGGCACTCGCGTTTCTGCACTCTTTTTCCCCAGGGCGGTGATGAACGCGCGCTCCTCGGCATCGTCTACCGCACGATACGCGTTGTAGGCCGTCTCATTTTTCCCGTCCGGCGTGAGGCCGATCATCAGCCGAGTAATGAATTGGCCCAGGTCCAGCGATTCGAGCACATCGTCCTCGGCAAAATCGCGCTTGAGAAGGAAAACGGTTTCCAGTTTGACAGGCTCGAGCGGATGGGTGAAGCAACGTTCCGGAGGAAACACGTTCTCAATGCGGAGCATCGCACGGGCATTGTCGAACGCCGTCAGCCGACCCATGATTTCCTCGACATGATCCCGCGGCAGCTCGACCAGAGAGCCACACCGGGATGCATCGGCCGAGTACGCGGCCTCGGCGCTAGCTTGTATCAGACGATAGAATTTCTCCCGAAACGCCGGAGTCAAGTCCGGTACGTTCTCCAAGTCCGTCTGCAATAGTTCACAGGCGGCGAGCGGAAAGTTCTCCACAATGTTGGAGCGCAGGTAAAAGACCTTTTCGGACGTGTAAGCGTACGCTTCGCGCGGCTCCGACAAGTCGAGGTCCCCAACGGCGAGCTCGACGGGTGCATTAGTCACCGTACGGCCGTAGATCCGTGCCTCTTTTTGGCTCCCGTTATTCTCAAGCCAATCGAAGCACCGAAAGCCCCGGATTTCCTCGCCGCCATGTTGAATCCGTTCGGGAGCGATCCGCTCGCCCCCCCTCGTGGCGTAGGTGTAGCGAATGTACACCCAGTCGTCCGAGTGAAAGCGAGTGTTTGGATAGTCCATTAGGCCATACGAGGAAGTCGATTTGCCGGTTCCCGTCGGGGCAATATAAAGAATCCCTTTGCCATCCTTTTCGACGCAAGCCCCATGGATCGAATGAATGCCGTGTTCCTCGGCGAGCACGCGCCCTACGGCGCCGAGTACCCACGATTTCAACTGGCCATAGTAGCTTGTGTTGAAGAAGGCGATAGTGTTCGTATCTCGACTATAGTAAGCCGCCTCCTCCTGACCCGCGACCCCGCCAAACGCATAAACGAGGACTTGGGCGTCCGTTGGAGGGGTTTCTTTCGTGGCCCTGCTCCATTCCTCCGGGCTGAACCAGTTCGTGTGCCAAAAACGATACAGATGTGGGCTATTCGTGATCGCTCGGACACGAATCCCATGAATGATCACGTCGTGCTGATAGACCTCTTCCTCAGGGTGCTCGGCCACATGCGTTTCGGCACGTGCGACCAGCTCTTCGCGCTTGCCCACCGTTTTATCAACCGTCTTGTCATGTATGGCAGTGCGCCCCTTGGTGCGCGTGATGACGTTGGATTCTCCAATGGGCGTGCCTGGCCATTCTATAGCTGCGGGCTCAGGGGCAGGAGGAAAGGTGAACAGGGTTTGGTCGGACATGGTGCTCCTCTGTGGACCTCATCCTCGCGCTTCTGCTAAAGCTGTAGGGGCCGCTTGTTCTTGCGCTTGGACGTGTCGCAGCGCGGCCACGGCCACTTCGATCATTTTCGCATCGGGTTCGCGCGTGGTCAATGACTGCAAAGCGAGGCTGGGTTTGACGACCAGCCAATAGAGTAATGGGTTGCCGCGATGAGCCGAGCTAAACTTGATCAGCTCATAACTCAGCGCAGCGACGACAGGAACCAGAACGATTCGGGAAACCATTCTCCAGATGATGGGGGGCCGTCCCAGAAGAGCGAATACCACGATAGAGACGACCACGACGACCAGGAGGAAGCCGGTCCCGCAGCGCGGATGCTCTTTGCTGAAACGTTGGACCGATTCGGGTGTGAGTGGCGCGCCTGCCTCGTCAGCCGCGATCGTTTTGTGTTCTGCGCCGTGATACTGAAAAACGCGGCGCACATCAGGCAACAGGCTGATCGTAAAAAGGTAGGCAAGGAATATGATCAGACGAATGAGACCTTCAATGATATTGCTGGCCACGGACGCGATGGTGTTGTCGGGCAGCGCGACATTGAGAAGCGGATCGATGAGGCTAACAAGGAAAAGGGGCAGAACGAAGAATAGAGCAATTCCAAACGCCAGCGAGACCATGAGAGTGCCAAACGCGACGCCGGTCCCGATGGCCCCGGCAGCAGTGGATTGTCCCTTGGCAGCCCCGACCTTCCCGATGGCCCCTGGGGCGCTTCCTTGGGCCACACCCTCGACCATAACGGGCGCTGCCTCTTTCGCCGACTCTTCCGAAACGGCTACGTTGGCCGAGTACATTAGCATCTTGGTGCCCAGAACCAACGTGTCCCATAGGGTCGTCACGGCCCTTAGGAAAGGCACCTGAGCCCATCGGCTCGCATAAATGGCCGGCGAGATGGGTTCGCTGGTGACAACAATGTTCCCCTTTGGGTCGCGTACCGCACAGGCAACAAAACGGCGACCGCGCATCATTACTCCCTCAATGACTGCCTGGCCGCCGTATAACGGTTTTTCACCCAATGATTCACTCACCCCTAAAGCAAGATAGCTGGATTGTACAATAGTCGTCGCGGTGTGTCAAGGACTTTTGCTTTTTGTCCGAGGTTGCGCTAGAATCCTTCTCGTCGGCGCACGAGTGCTGCAAAGAAACGGAAATTGCCTTTGCAGAGGACACATGCCTGCAATAGAGTCCAACGATGACATACCAAGAAGCGCTCCGGTATATCTACTCACTAACCAACTATGAGGTAACACCTGCCAAGGCTTACGCGCCCGGGAACTTTGACCTTGCCCGGATGCAGGCGCTGCTCTCCACGCTAGGCAGCCCAGAGTCCAAGTTCAAATCTGTTCACATTGCGGGAACCAAGGGAAAAGGATCGACCGCGGCGATGCTAGCAAGCATTCTCCGCCACTCTGACTACAGAACGGGGTTGTATACATCTCCGCATCTCCACACTTTCCGTGAGCGGATCCAGGTTGACGGCACAATGATTTCGGAGACGGCGGTCGCAGACGGTATTGAGAGAATTCGGCCTCTGGCTGAGAGGCTCCCTCGTTTGACCACATTCGAGTTCATGACGGCGCTCGCTTTTGATTACTTTAGTCGTCAAAAGGTTGAGATAGCCGTGCTGGAAGTGGGACTGGGAGGCCGGCTGGACGCGACAAATGTCGTGCTTCCGCTTGTCTCTATCATTACGTCCATCTCCTTTGATCACACGGCAATTCTTGGCAACACGCTCGGCCAAATCGCCGGGGAAAAAGCGGGGATCATCAAGCCAGGTGTACCTGCCGTCGTCTCACCACAAGCACCGGAGGCTTTGGCCGTTATTGAGCGGGCAGCCCAGGCTCACACTTCTCCGCTCACTCTTGTAAGCGCGGATTTGAGCTATTCGGTGGCCGGCGTGCGCTGCCAGGTATCGACGATTGGATCGAATTTAGATGGCCAGAAGCTGCTATGGGCGTGCGAGGATCGAGGAGGCACGCTCCCAAGACGGATGGAACTCACGATTCCGCTGGTCGGAAGGCACCAGGTGACGAACGCGGCGACGGCGTTGGCGGCGACATCTGTCCTGCGGACCCGCGGACTAACCATAACCGATACCGGAGTGCAGGCGGGCCTGGCAGAGGTCCAATGGCCGGGCCGTTTTGAAGTATTGAGCCGAGAGCCGACCATTGTCGTCGATGGGGCCCACAATGCCGATTCGGCTCACCAGCTCTGGCAGGCTATTCACGATTATTATCCGCATTCCGACCTGCGCCTCATCTTTGGCGCATCAAATGACAAGGACGTGGCAGGCATGTTTGCAGAGCTGCTCCCGCATGCCCAGTCGCTGGTTCTCACTCGCTCCCACAATCCTCGCGCGGCTGACCCCGTACAGCTAACCGAACTCGCACAGCCCTACAAGATCGAAACGTCCATCGCCCCGGACCTCGAAAGTGCCATCCGGGAAGCCCAGCGGCGCGCCGGCCCAAGTGACGTAATTGTCGTGACCGGATCGCTTTTTGTGGTGGCTGAGGCACGCCGGGCATGGCTGCAACAACACGGGGGTGATGTCCCTAGTGACCGATAGACCACATGCAAACAACCACTTTTGCCCTTTTGACACCCTCGTATCGCTGTGGTATCATAACCCGAGTTAGTTGACTGGCTAGGAGTCCTGAATGGTGAAAAAGAACGGCGCAAAGAAGGCAGATCGAACCGCGGTCGAAGAGTTGCTCCGGCTGCCGGAACTGCCTGTCGTGCCGGTCCGTGACATGGTCATTTTCCCTCATATCATGAGCCCGGTCATGGTGGGGCGGGATCGTTCGATTCGCGCCATCGAAGCCGCTATGGCGACCAACCAGCGGATCGTTGTGTTCACACAGCGCGACCCCGAGACCGCTGAACCGGGGGTCGACGACCTGTACCCTATTGGAACGGAAATGTCCATCGGCCGAATGCTCCGCATGCCGGATGGGACCACGAGCGTCATTGGGCAAGGGAGCGCTCGAGTCAAGCTGCTGGATCTGCTGCAAATAGACCCCTTTATGCGCGCCCGGGTTATGCCTATTCACGAACCGGTTGAAAAATCGCTTTCGACGGAAGCATTGATGCGGGCCGTCCTCGCGCTGTTCGAAAAGGCTGTGCGGCTCAGTCCCAATCTCCCCGACGATGCCTATGTGGCCGCCATCAATGCGGACACCCCCGGCCGCCTGGCCGACCTGGTCGGTTCTACTCTGAATCTAGAAATCCCAAAACGCCAGGAGCTACTAGAGACACTCGATCCCACCACCCGGCTGCAAAAGATCTCTATCCTGCTCGCGAAAGAACTGGATGTGCTAGAGCTTCAAAGCAAGATCCATGACCAGGTGCAGGAAGAGGTCGACAAGACCCAGCGAGAGTTCTATCTCCGCGAGCAGATGCGAGTCATTCAGCACGAGCTGGGCGAAGTGGACGCCCAAGCCCGAGAGGTGAACGAGCTGCGCGAAAAGGTCGAGCAGAGTGGGATGCCCAAGGAAGTCAGAGAAAAGGCAGACCACGAGATAGATCGCCTCGGACAGATGCCCAGTTCTGCTCCCGAGGTAGCCATTATTCGAACCTACCTGGACTGGCTGATCGCGCTCCCTTGGACCAAGCTGACTACAGACAACCTCGATATCCCGAACGCAGCCAAGCTTCTTGACGAACAGCATTTTGGACTAAAGAAGGCGAAAGAACGGATTCTAGAGTACATGGCCGTCCGCAAACTCGCGGCGGCCAAGATGCGATCGCCGATTCTCTGCTTCGTCGGCCCGCCCGGGACAGGCAAGACTTCGATGGGGCGGTCCATCGCTCAGGCGCTTGGGCGTTCGTTCGTACGCATCTCGCTGGGCGGCATCCACGACGAGGCCGAGATTCGCGGGCACCGGCGGACGTACATCGGCGCGCTGCCCGGCCGCATCGTCCAGGCGATGAAGCGGGCCGGCACCATCAACCCGGTTTTTATGCTAGACGAGGTCGACAAAATCGGCATGGACTTTAGAGGGGATCCGAGCGCCGCCCTGCTCGAAGTGCTTGACCCGGAGCAAAACCATGCTTTCAGCGATCATTACCTTGACGTCGCCTACGACCTTTCCAAGGTGATGTTCATCACCACGGCGAATATCCTCGATCCCGTGCCCGCCGCCTTGCGTGACCGGATGGAGGTGATCGAGTTTCCAGGATACATCGAGGAAGAAAAGGTCGCGATTGCCCAGCACTTTTTGATTCCCCGCCAGAAAGAAGAACACGGCCTGAGCGAGCAACCCAAGTTCTCCGAAGAGGCCATCCGAACTCTGATTCGTGAGTACACGTACGAGGCAGGCGTAAGAAACCTCGAACGCGAATTGGCCAACATCTGTCGTAAAGTCACGCGCTCGGTCGCCGAAGGCAAGCGGCCGCCCGCCAACGTCACACGCGAATCGCTGTTCAAGTATCTCGGGCCTACCCGCTTTACGTACGGAGTAGCGGAAGAAAAGGATGAAATTGGCGTCGCGACCGGCGTGGCTGTTTCCGAGGCAGGGGGAGACACCATGGCCGTCGAGGTTACTCTCATGCGCGGCAAGGGTGGGTTGATGCTCACGGGACAACTGGGCGAAGTCATGCAAGAGTCAGCGCAGGCGGCTCTCTCCTATGCGCGAACGCATGCCCGTGAATTGGGCCTCAGAGCCAATTTCGACAAGATCGATATCCATATCCACGTGCCCGAGGGGGCTATTCCAAAAGATGGCCCTTCCGCGGGCATCACCATGGCCACGGCGCTGATCAGCGCGCTCTCGCGCCGGGCTGTCTACAAACATGTGGCGATGACGGGCGAAATCACCCTGCGGGGCCGCGTTCTGCCGATCGGCGGACTGCGAGAAAAAGTACTGGCCGCCCATCGGGCCGGCCTCACGGTGATGTTAATCCCAAAGAAGAACGAGAAGGACCTGATCGACGTCCCCAAGAAAGTGCAGCGCGAGATGCAGTTTGTGTTTGTCGAGCGGATGGATCAGGTCTTGCCGGTCGCGCTCAAGAGCAAACCCACTCAATTGAATATCGACGGGCGAACCCCTGCGCGGATTGGGCGGCCGATTCTGTCCAGCCGAATCGCGCGGAGCAAATAGCAGCAAGTCAATACCGCTTTCAAGGAGAAATCATTGACCACTTGCCCCAAGTGCGGTTCGCTCGTCCGCGAGGGTCAGAAATTCTGTGGGGTGTGCGGCGCGGAAGTTAAGCGGGCACCTGCTGCGACGCCTGCCCCGGCCTCCCGTCCCCCCTCCTCCTCGCCACCTACTCCTGGTCGCGCCCGTCCAGCTCCGAATGAGGAGCCCCCCATCTCATCTGACTACCCGCAAGAGGCGCCCGATTACGAGTACCAGGACGAGATGGAAGAAACGCCACGCCCCGGGCGACTAATATTGGTCGCGGGTGTTCTTGTAGTAGCGGTCTGCTGTGCCCTGGCATTAGGCATTCTGGTCGGGCTCGAGGCAAGCTGTTACTTGCCTGGTAATACGTGCGGGACGCCGGTACCTACTTTACCGAAAGTCACACCCACGACGACTGGCATGAATTTGCTTCCTTTTATCCTCTCCTGGCTCGCTTGAGCGGCGGGGGGAACCTCGCCCCATTCGCTTCAGAGCTCGTCTCTCATCCCCGTTCCGGAAGACCAGGATGAATCCTCAAGAAATCTCTTCGATGTACGAGGCGGGTCAGAATGAAGGGGTCGCATTTGAGCGAGACAGCGCGGCCCTAAATACGCTCAGCGAGACTTTGGCAGCGCTCGCGAACACTCACGGCGGACTAGTCTTGCTGGGCGTCGATCCTCGGACAAGCGGCGTGCGAGGCGTTCGCAATGCGGATGCGGCGGCCGAAAAAGCTCTCGCCGCGGGTCTGCGATGCGAGCCTCCGCTCATCCTCCCGCGCCCTGAGCAGGTCGCACTGGAAGGCAAAGAGATCCTTTTGATCCACGTGCCCACCGGGCTCCCCCATGCCTACGGATCCCGCGGCAGGTACCTCGTCCGCACAGGCAAGAAGAATGCTCCGCTGGGTCCGCGGCAACTGCGCCAGTTGCTCCGGGATCGCGGGGAAAGCCTTTTCGAGATGCTGCCCGCGCCGGGCTCCGACCTGGATGATCTCGACGATGCCGTCGTTCAAGAGTATGCTGATTCCTTTCTCAGAGAGGGTTCGGCGAACAAGAAGCAAGCAGTCCTCGACCTTCTCCAAAGACGCGGATGCCTTACCAAAGAGGATGGAACCTGGCACCCTACCATTTCCGGCTATCTGTTGTTTGGCAGGGAACCTCAAAAGGCGTTCCCGAGCGCAGAGATACTCTTGGTCCGCTACAATAGCAAAGAAATGTCCGATGAGTTCCTGCGCGAAACAGCGCGCGGGCCACTGCCGGAACAGATTCGCTCGGCGGAACGATTCCTGGCGGCGAACATGCGCAAGGGCGCGCGGATGGACAGTTTTCAGAGAGAGGACCGGACAGAGTACCCACTCCCGGCCATCCGTGAAGCGATCGTTAACGCTGTCGCCCACCGCGATTATGCCATTCGGGGCGACGAAATCCGCGTGCTCTTGTACTCAGATCGGATTGAGGTTTATAGTCCAGGGCGCCTGGCCGGGCATGTCACTCTCCAGAACATCGTGGAAGAACGCTTTTCGAGGAATGAGGTGATTGCTCAGGTGCTAGCGGATTTGGGTTTCATCGAGCGCCTGGGTTATGGAATCGACCGGATGATCAGGCTGATGAGGGAGTGGGGACTGCCGGCGCCTCGGTTCGCAGAGACGGCCAACGGGTTTCGCGTAACCCTGCGGGGGCCGGGGGAAAAGTGGATCACGGAAGAGCCGGAAAAGGACAGGTGGCAATCCTATAGTCTAAACGAGCGTCAGCGGGGCGTACTACAATTCCTCGAGAATCACCCGCAGGTCGCGAACCGGGACTATCGCGTGCTGTTCCCGGACGTGAGCGAAGAGACGATCCGTCGCGACCTGGCCGATCTGGTCGAGCGAGGCATTCTGCTTAAAATGGGAGATAAGCGGGGGACGTTCTATATCCTCAAGTAGGCACCGGTTATCCCACACTTATCCCTCAGATATCCCACACTTTTCAACACACCAGCCGCGAATGGGTTCTTAACTCCATTCGCGGCTGTCTTTAAATATTACCTATCCACGTTCCTTCCACACACTGTCAGACCTGTGCCGGCTGAGCAACCTATGCTGACTGAGGCACGGTCCGCGGCTCCGACTCTACCGTCGAGGCTTGCTTCGTCCGGCCTGTATGGCGCCGCTTTCGGCAGGGTTTGCAGCGACGTGGTACCACGTCGAATCCTTGAGCGCAGTACCAGGCTTGCTCGCCTGCATCCCACAGGAACTCGCGTCCGCATTCATCGCAGACTAACCACCTGTCCGTGAACTCCACGAATGCCACCCCTTCCTGAAGGTCAGCAATCTACCATCCTAGCTTACTATAACAGGCCTGGGGGACATTCTCAAGAGCTGCAAGATTAGAAATCTTTTACCATCTGCGGTGGAAAGGTTAAATTTCGACAACCTCACCAGTTGGTAATCGCACGTTCATGTACGACCCGCTCGTAGACCTCTTCTGTCAAGAGCGCGATGCGGTCCCAGTTGTACTCTTCCTTTACCATCGTGTAGGCCGTGAGAGCGCGGGCACGGGCCTGCTTGGGGTCGCGAAGAGTCTCTAGAATACCCCAGGCCAGCGAGTCGATGCTGTCCGGGTAGGCGGTGAGCCCGGTCACGCCGGGGTCGACCACCTCCGCCAGCCCGCCAACGGAACTCACGACGACCGGACATTTGGCCGCCATCGCTTCAAGGGCGACGATGCCAAAGGGTTCATAGAGCGACGGAAAGACCGCCACATCCGCCACTTTGAGCAGGCGATCGCGATCCGAATCGGAGACGAATCCCGCGACATTGACATGGTCGGCAACTCCCAACTCCCAAACACGGCGCCGCAGCAGGTCGCCCATCGGTCCGGTGCCGGCAATGACAAAGCGTGTGTTCGGCAGCTCTGCAAGAACCCGCGGCGCGGCCTCGACGATCAGGTGGGCACCTTTTTCGTGGACGAGACGACCTACGGAAAAAACTAGACGCTCGTCAGACTTGGCCCATTGAGCGCGAAAACCGGCAAGGTCCGTTTTGGAGAGCGCATCGAACGGCGCGCGGTCGACGCCATTCGCCACGACGTCGATCTTGTCCGATGGGACCTGGAAGTAGGACTTGACCTCCTCGGCCATGAATTGACTCGTGCAGAGGACACGCCAAGCCTCGTAGGTGAGCGCCCATTCAGTGCGATCGATGGCCTGGGAAGCATCACCGCCGAGAGCGCCGTGACCGCGTCCTCGTTCCGTCGCATGGATAGTTCCCACAAGAGGAGTCCTGAAACGGTGTTTGAGCGATGCGGCCGCGAATTCCACGAGCCAGTCGTGCGCGTGAATAAGATCAAAGCCTCCGAACTCTTCAAACAACAAGACGGCTTGCTCTTCCAGGTTCACATTCGTCTTTTGGACATCTGCAAAGAAACTGCCGGCAAGGTCCACGGGAGGGTCGACCCGGTAAACGGTGGCTAGGGGTTTTTGCCTGCGCGAATTAGACGCGCCCGGGTTCGATGCAGCCTTCGTCGGAGGAGAGGCACGCCGCGTCTTGCGGTAGACGACGTTTTCATCCGGCTCACCCCCGGCCCAGCGCGGAGTGACGACATGCACCTCGACGCCCGCACGCGCGAGCGCGGGAACGAGCGCGACCACGTGCGCGCCAAGCCCTCCCACAATGTGGGGAGTATACTCCCATGAAAGCATCAGAATCCGCATTGATTCATCCCAGCATTTATTTGGTATAGCCGTATTTGATCATGTTCTGCTGGTGCTCTTCGTACGTCTTGGCGAAGACGTGGCTGCCGTCACCTTTGGCGAGAAAGTAGTAATAGTCCGTGCGGTCGGGTTCGACTACGGCCTGAATAGAAGCCAGACTCGGGTTGCAAATCGGTCCCGGGGGAAGGCCGGGGTGCAAGTAGGTATTATAGGGCGAGTTTATTTGGTGATATTGATCCAAAGTGAGCCCGCTCTTCCACCACTGCCCCGTCGCTGGCTGAAAGCCCAACGAATACTGCACGGTCGGGTCTGCTTCCAGGTACATCTTTTTCTTCAGACGATTGAGATAGACACTGGCAATGGTCGGACGCTCGCTGGGGACGACCGCTTCGCGCTCGACAATCGAGGCAAGCGTGATGACATCGTACAGAGTCAGGTTTGCGGCGCTCGCCTCCTGGCGCAGCTTGTCCGTCACGCGCTCGTCAAAGGTACCCAGGATCAGCGTGAAAATAGCATCGTTGGTAGCATCGATGGGCACATTGTAGGTATCGGGGAAGAGAAAGCCCTCCATGGTCGGGAGCGCGCCTTTGGGCCGATCGCGCAAAAATCCATAGTCGTACTGCCCGTTCTTGATCGTTTGCAGGAAAAGGTCTTGATTGAAATTGACCAAACCTAGAGTCTGGATGTACGCGGCCACCTGTTCCGATCGCCAGCCAGGGCGGATGATGATGGACACCGTCCTATTGCGGCCGTGCTGAAGTGCATCGACGATGTCGTTCATCGTCATGGTGCGTGTCAAAACATAGTCGCCCGCCTGGATATTGCTTCCGACATGACGATACTTGACGAGTTGGACAAATAGATCGCTGTCCTTGATCAAGCCCTGGCTGATAAGGTGCGCGGCGACATCTGCCGGGAGCTCACCGGGGGCAACTGTAAACATCACCGGAGTCGGATCATCCCCGGCGGGAGATGCCCAATCCGCTTCTCTGAACTGAAGGTAGAACGAAAGGACATAGTCTCCCAGGGAGGAGGGAGGAGGTAGAGCACTACTACCAGAGGCAGTGGAACTCGAGCGCTTGGGCAGAATCGAAAGGGCATTATAGAGAAAGGCAAAAGCGCCGGCCACAACCAGGACCGACAAGACAACACAGCCAAGTGAAAACAGCTTGGTTTTCATGATGCATGCACGCTCAGTATTTAAAGTTGGACTGGTCCTCGATAAAGTCTTGAAGAATGACCGCCGCGGCAATCGCATCAAGATGGCGACGCGCTTTTTTGCCCTTGGCGCCGGACTCGTGCTTCTGACGAGTTGCTTCGACCGTCGAAAGCCGCTCATCCCAAAAGATGACCGGCACGTTAAGGAGCCGCCCGATCTGATCGCCAAAAGCCTGCGCCGCCCGAGCCTGCGGGCCGACGGTCCCGTTCATATTCCGAGGCAGTCCAATCACGAGTCGCTCCGCACCGTAACGCTTGATCCACGCGGCAACCGCCTTGGCATCTCCTTCGAACGAGGAACGAACGATCACGTCCACGGGAGTGGCGAGCCGCACCGCCGAATCCCCTGTGGCGACCCCAATGCGGCGTCCGCCTACGTCCAGACCCAGATACCTCATTTGGCGGGCACCGGTTGCGGTTCCACAAATACCGCGATCCGGAAATTGAACCAAGGCATTCGGTTCCATCCGGCGGGGGTGATGCGAATGTCAGGAGGCTCCGCCACTGGAATGGTATCGGTGATATAGGCCTCGGCCGCCTCCGCGGACTTGCCCTGCAGGTCGCGGCTCAGGCTGCCGGCGTCCACCTGAGGCGTCCCATAGCCTGACGCAGCGAGCGTGAAGCGGAAAGCCGTGCCTTCGTACTTGCCGCCCGACAGAGATTGAATCCGCAGACCGTCGTCCAGCAATGAATAACCGGGCTTGAGCTGCTTCTCAAGCAGTGACCGCGCTAGGCTGTCGGCGTCGTCAGTGCTTGCCGCCAAGCCAATGGCAACGGCGTTGATGTGCAAATTAAGCACATCGGCCGGCTCATCCGTCGCATGATCAAAGATGGAATCGCTCGCGTCGATGATGACAGAATCCGCCGGAAGGAATTCGTTTTCCTTGAGCATCTGCTGCAAGAGAATCGTACCCTGCCGCTTGATTTGATCGAGGAGCTGCGATTGCAGCTTTTTCCGGTCGTCCTCCGTCACCACCTTGACAGGTTTCAAGCTTCCGCTCACCGTGGGCTTGGTGTTGATCACGCGAGTCGAGATGGCCAGAGCCCCCTCAATCTGGTTGATGGCCAGTTCCTTGACATTTCCGACCGGGCCTGGATCGAGCGCCTGAATTGGGGCCTCAACCCGGCTGTTAATGCCCGCCGGCAAAGTCGCCGTTGCGGTCGTCGAAAAGCGAATCGGGATTCCAGCGCTCGTCTTTACAATTGTGCCCAAGGGAATTAGAGTCTGCTCGGCGCGCAAGTTGCTAAAGAAGACGGTGCCGGTCGAGGGAGCATTTGGAACGCTCTTTTCGGTCGTCGTCTTGAGTTGTGCGGTGCCGCTGATTTCTCGTGTGATTCGGCGAGCCGTAATGGAGCGTGTCGTAGCATTCATTTGCGCAATCGTCGGGTCGGCGACGACCTCGATCGAGGCACTGAGGGGAGCGGAAGCAGCGACAATATGAACATTTGCCGCGGGGACAAACGCGATGGCGGCAAGACAGAGGCAAAAGGTCAGCGCCACGGCGACGACGACCAGAGTCACTATTTGACGCATTCCGGAGGGCAGGCGCACGTTTGCAGCACTCGCCCATAAGGAGGGGGGCGGCGGCCCTGGACTGTCCTCGATTCCGACCGCGTCCATGCGCCACCGCGTCATTTGTGCCTGGGCCACAGAGTCAAATAGTGGGAACCCATAGCGGGCCGCACGCTCGCGCGCGTCCAGGTCGCGGGTGACGAGCGCTACCTCCGTGCCGGTGTCTTCGGCGGCACGTCGCAACATCTGGAGACCGCTGTCGCTTTCGAGAGCACGAGTACCACGCGGTACGACGAGGACGACATGGCTCAGTTCGGCCGCGTCGAGATGCGATCGAATGCTCGGGAGATCATCGTCTGCGTCAAGTTGGATGATTTGCTGCATGAATCAAGCGCGGGCGACGAGCTGGGGGACAAGTTGGAGCGCCTCGGCGAGGCGGGTGGCATCGCGCCCACCGGCCTGCGCCAACGTGGGGCGTCCACCGCCGCCGCCGCCGACAACCTGCGCGACCGGCCGTATAAGGTTGACGGCATTGAAGCCCTTGGACACAAGATCCTGACTGACCGCGGCAATCAAATTGGGCTTGCCGTCGATCGCGGCGCCCAGGACGACAATGCCAGAGCCCATCTTGTCCCTAAACCAATCGCTCATTTCGCGCAGCGTGTCGGCACTGGCGACCTGCACCTCGGCGGCAAGTACCGGGATCCCGTTCACATGCTGAACCTGGGCGAGCAACCGCTCCAGGTCTCTCTGAGCGAGCTCGCGTCTGAGCTGCTCGATCTCTTTGCGCTGCGCGTCATTCTCATTCATGAGCGCAAGCACTTTGTGGTCCACATCGTCAATGCCCGTACGCAAGTACGCAGCCGCCCGATCCAAATGGCCCAGACCGTCCTGAAGAAATTTCACTACACCCCGGCCGGTGACGGCCTCAATTCGGCGCACGCCGGCGCCGACACTGGATTCCGAAAGGATGTGAAAAGAACCAATCTGGCTGCTATTCGAGACGTGTGTGCCGCCGCACAATTCCTGGCTGAAAGGCGCTTCGGGCCAGCCAATTCGAACGACGCGGACCCGGTCGCCGTACTTTTCAGTGAAGAGCGCCATCGCTCCGCTCGCCACCGCCTCTTTGTAGGACGTCTCGGTGGGAACCACCGGATAGTTCGCGAGGATGGCATCGTTGACTGACTGCTCGATAAGGTCAATCTCGTCCTGAGTGAGCATGCCCGAATGCATAAAGTCAAAGCGGAATCGGTCCGGTGCGACCAGGCTTCCGGCCTGCTGGACGTGTTCGCCCAGCACATAACGCAATTCACTATGTAACAAGTGCGTAGCGGTGTGATTCCGCATAATGTCCCAGCGGCGCAGTTGGTCCACCTCGGCGGTGACCGAGTCGCCGACCCGGGGAGTCCCTTTGACGACCTTACCCACATGCACAACCAGGCCCGGGACGGGTCTTTTCATAGCCGTCACCTCGATGGCCCATTGCACGGTGCTGTCTTCCAGCTCAGCTTGAGTGGCTTCGCCCTCATAGTGAACAAGCCGGCCCACGTCGCTGACCTGCCCACCGGACTCGACGTAGAAGCAAGACTTGTCTAGCACGACTTGAACTGAATCGCCAACCTCCGAACTAGTCACGGAACGGCCATCCCGCAGAATGGCAGCGGTCGTCGTCTCAACTTCAGTACCCGCGTAAGGATCATGGTCAACGCCACTCGACGGCAGCCGCGCCGAGGCGATCAACTGGTCCTTGAGTTCACGGTAGAACTTGTCCTCAGTCCCATCGCCCATGCCCATGGCCGATGCGGCACGCGATCGCGCGCTCTGCTCTTCCATAGCTGCGTGAAAGCCCGCTTCGTCGATCGTAAGACCGTGCTCTCGAGCGAATTCCCGCGTCAGATCGAGCGGAAACCCATAGGTATCGTGAAGGCGGAAAGCATCCTGGCCGGAAATGGTCTTGGCGCCACTCGCTGCCAGTTGGCCGACGAGTTCGTCGAGGAGAGCGGATCCGGTGCGCAGCGTCGCCTGAAACCGCTCCTCTTCCTGCAGAGTCGTTTGCAGAATGGCCTCTTGGCGCCGGACCAAGCCTGGATACGCGTCCCCCATGATCTCGGTCACCGTCGGCAGAATCTCAGTCAGAAATGGACCGTCAAAGCCAAGGAGTTGACCATGCCGCGCGGCGCGGCGGAGGATGAGACGCAGGACATAACTGCGCCCCTCGTTACCGGGTACGACGCCGTCGGCGATAAGGAAACTGATGGCGCGCGAGTGGTCGGCAATCACGCGGTAGGAGGCGATCCTCTCCTCCATGGTCTGGCGATCCTGTCCAAGCAGCTTGCGCGTTCGCTCAATAATAGGCTTGAACAAGTCCGTCTCATAGTTCGAATGTTTCTTTTGCAGGATGGCCGTCACGCGCTCCAGCCCCATGCCTGTGTCCACACCGGTGCGAGGGAGGGGCGTGCGCACGCCATCGGAAGATTGGTCAAACTGCATAAAGACCAGGTTCCAAACCTCGAGCCAGCGATCACACCCGTTGTCGAGAAGGACGGAGCAGTCAGGCTGGCCGCAAGTGCAGAATTCTTTGCCCCAATCATAGTGCAATTCAGAGGTCGGCCCGCAAGGACCTGTATCGCCCATCGACCAAAAGTTGGTCTTTTCACCCATTCGGTAGACCCGAGACTCGGGGATGCCGATATCGTCGACCCATGCCCGATACGCCTCGTCGTCATCGTGAAAGACTGTAAAGACAAGTCTCTTCTCCGGAATTCCAAGGACGTCGGTCAAGAGGCCGTAGGCGTACTTGCACGCTTCGCGCTTGAAATAGTCGCCGAAAGAGAAATTGCCGAGCATCTCGAAAAAGGTATGATGGCGCGGGGAGGGTCCGACATTCTCAAGGTCGTTGTGTTTCCCCGAGACGCGCATGCACTTTTGGGCAGTGGTGGCTCGCGAATAGGGACGTTTCTCCCGGCCGAGGAAGGTGTCCTTGAACTGAACCATGCCCGCGTTGGTGAAAAGAAGCGAGGGATCGCCGACTGGGATGAGTGAGGAACTGGCGACGACCGTATGTTTGCGACGCTTGAAATACTCGAGAAAAGTCGACCGAATTTCGTTGGATGACATTACCATGTGCGAGGTCCTAGCAGATGAGTATGGGATAAACAGTGGCCATTGTATGCGAACACAGAGCGGATGTCAAACCATTGGGCAGATTTCAGATTTGAGATTGCAGATTGCAGATTACAAAGCGATAGCCAATCCATTTCCGTGCAAGAGCCCCTCTATGATATAATAGGGGGCATTCGCGCAAAAGGGAAAGGGAGACAGGAGAGCAGAATGGCGAAACTTGCCGTGGATGAGGTTCTCAAGCGCGGGGTGGCGGAGATCATTAGCGAGCAGAGCCTGCGCGAGCGGCTGCAAGGGGACAAGCCGCTCCGGCTCAAGATGGGTTTTGACCCGTCACGCCCATACCTGCATTTCGGGAACGCGGTCGGTATCCGGAAACTGCGCCAATTTCAAGAGCTGGGTCACAAGGTTGTCTTGATTGTCGGCGATTGGACCGCGCAGATCGGGGACCCGTCCGGACGCGACGAGACGCGCACGATGTTGAGCGCCGCGCAAGTACAAAAGAACGCCCAGACCTACATGGACCAGTTCTTTATGCTCGTGGACCGCTCTCAAACAGAAATCCGGTGGCAGAGCGAATGGTACGGCAAGTTCACATTGGCCGACGTCTTTTATCTGACGCGCAATTTCACTCTCGCGGATATGCTCGAGCACGAGACGTTCGACAAGAGGTTCAAAGAGGGATCGCCGCTCACTCTTACCGAACTGATGTATCCTGCCCTACAGGGGTACGACTCAGTCGCCATTGATGCGGATGTCGAGTTCGGAGGGACAGACCAGAAATTCAACATCCTGGCGGGCCGCCGGTTGCAGTCTCGTTTGGGCAAAACTCCGCAGGAAGTGTTTCTTGTCCCTCTGCTCATCGGGACGGACGGCCGGAAAATGGGCAAATCGTTCGACAATACGGTAGATTTGCTGGCGACTCCCGCCGACCAGTACGGCAAGATCATGTCCCTCGCGGACAACGCCATTCCCGAATACTTTACCCTTCTGACCAACGTGCCGAAACCGGACATCGATGAAATGAAGCAAGCGATGCAAGCCGGTACGGTCAACCCGCGCGATCTCAAGATGCGGCTAGGGCGCGAGATCGTGACCGAGTTCCACGGACCGGAGGCGGCGCGGGAGGCAGAGCAAGAGTTCGTGCAGGTTTTTCAAAAGCGCGAGCTGCCCTCGGATATGCCTACTTTTTCTATCCGGCTGCCCATCCAGATCATCGACCTGCTGCTCGCGGCGAATGTGGCCGAGTCCAGGAGCGCGGCACGCCGCCTCATCGTTCAAGGCGGGGTACGAATAGACGATCAAGTGATCACGAACACGGAGCAGGTGATTTCTGCAAAGGATGCGATCTTGAGAGTCGGCAGAAGGCGCTTTTTGCACCTCGTGCCTGAGGAACAAGATCGGCAGGCCGGATAGCCACGCCGTTCGCTAGTTGGGCGATCAGGCAATCGCGAGGCACCTTCCGGCAAATCGGAGAGGTGCCTTGCTTTTATTTATGGGCACAAGCACATGGCACGGAGCTAGACGCATCACAGTGCGTATCGACCTGTACGGATTTGATCGCGATATCGGCCGTGGTCGCTACGGGGTCGAGGCGAAGTCGTGTGATGTGATCGTCCATGAGCAGCATGCCGGTCTTGGCCAGATCGACGCGGTAGGTGTGGAACTGGCCATCCGCCGGGCCGGAGAAAGACTGCTTGAGCGCGGGTGAAAAGTCGCCTTGATCCTTGGTCATCCAGTAGACTTCGCCGTAAAACGTTGGCTGCTTGGCGCTCACTCGCATGGTGATCTCGATGTCCCCGATTCTCAGCGAGGGAATGTCAATCTCCGGGCTGCCCATGAACGGATCGTTCCCCGTCGATCGCATCACAAGCGAGCTTTCGACGTTCTTCGCGCCCTCAAGCTGGTTCCACGGTTCCCAGCCCTGGGCGTCACTTGCCATATTCCATGTTACCATCGGCTGTGAGACATTCGAGCAGCTTTTACGCGCTTGCAGTGCGGCCATGAGATCCGGCCGCTCCGCGACGCGTCGATGATCGACTGAGAAAAAATAGGTATGGTCCAAATTGTCGAGCCAGAGAGGAAAGCCTTTGAATTTGCTCGCCTGGAGATTGGGATTTCCATATAGAATCATGTTTGCCTCGCGGAAACCCGCCCCAAACACAGGCGGACCCTCGGGCACCGCGTCGGGCACGCCCACAAAGACCAGGCGGGCGTCGGAAGGAAACGTCGGATAGAGTTCCTTGGTCCCTTGCAGGATCGCTTCCGCCACCTGACTCGCACGCGTGTACGCTTGATTGCGCGAGTATAGCGACCAGCCATAGACGACAATCACACCGATCAGTCCGAGCTGCGCTACTCGCCGGACTAGTGCCACTCTCTGCGTCAAAAGACACTGGAACACCACTGCCAGCAGCAGAGCGATTCCAAACGAAGGAATATAGAAGGATCGATCCGAGACGCCTCCTACGAGGGTGGGGATAAGGGTGACGGGGATCCACACCAAGGCGAACAGCACAATCGGCCGAAAGCGGAAAGCAACCAGTAAGGCCAAGGCTAGGAGCAGCGTCAGGCCAAGGACTAGGTCGAGGTTGACGTCCCAGCTTCGGAACAAGGGGTCAAACGCGCGGAGGAGGTTGAATTTCGCGTAATAGCCCCAGCCCTCCGGCGCCAATTCCATCCCGCGATAGCCATGGCCAAAGTAGATAAAACGCAGAGCCACGATGATGCCAAAGGGGACGTATCCCGCCGCCAGGCGCAGAGCGCTCTTCCAATCGTGCGGCCGGTCCATCACGTCGTACAAGAACAACATCCCAGGAAGCGTGAGCGCCGTCTCTTTCGACGAGATCGCCCAGATGTATGCCCCTAATGTGACGAGATAGAACCAAAATGCCGCCCTCTTGCGATACAGGATGTAAAAGATGAATCCGAGGAAAAAGTACATCCCGCTCATTACATCGTAATTGGCGGCCACCCACGACACAGCTTCCGCATGGACGGGCATTACGGCAAAAAGGACAGCCGCTATCCCGGCGGTCGACTTGTTGCGCGTTAATTGGTAGGTGAGAATTGAGGCGGCAAATGAGGCAGCGAAATGAAAAAGCAGGCTCGTAATGTGGTAGCCAAAGGGCGCGAGTCCAAAGGTAACATAGTTCAGAAACCAAAAGAGGTTGCCTGCCGGCCGGAACACTGCATAGTTGACAACCCCTCCGATAAACCACTTGGCCCAATCCTGACCGTGCAACAAGGGCTGTAGGTCGAAATGGAGGAATTTGAGAAAGGTGAAATCATCGCTGTTGAACGAGGCGATGGCGAGCGGGCTGTAGACCAGACAGATGAGGACCAAAAGCACCAGAGCCAGCGAGCGCCATGAGTTCGCCTTGAGAGCGCGGGACCAATCCGTCACGAGTCTCTTCTCCACTGGGCGGTTGGGTGGAATCACACTTGGAGGGGGTGCAAGAGGCACGCGGTAGAGTATACGTTGAGAGCAAGAATTGTCAAAAACGTGGGTGGTCCTCGGCGAAAAAGACGCCGAAAACCACCCACTCGCAATCAAAACACTTCCACCATGCGGCGAAATGATCAGAGGTCCGTTTCGGGCCAGTCGAGCATCTGGACGTCGACGGTCTCGCCCGGGGGCACGGTCCCGACGTTTTCGGGGATCACCAAGAGGCCATTCGCGCGGGAGAGTGAGGTCAAAATGCCGGAGCCTTGCTCCCCTGTCGTGCGGGCGACGATCCGCCCATTTTCCTTGCCGACGTGAACGCGGATGAAATTGCGCCGATTCGAATCATTCGTCGCCTGATCCAAGAGGACCGCGCGCACGGTCGGGCGGGTGAATTTAGTCTTGCCGAGCATCGTCAAAATCGCGGCCCGGGCAAACATCTCGAACGATACCATAGCGCTCACCGGATTGCCAGGGAGGCCCAAAAGCGGCACGCCTGGCCCTCCCTCTTTCCGCAGAATGCCGAAAGCCAGCGGCTTGCCGGGTTTCATCCTGACCTGCCAGAATTGTATTTCCCCCTCCGAACTTAGCACATCCTTGACCATGTCATAGTCGCCGACTGACACGCCGGCGCTTGTTATGAAAAGATCCGCTTGCTGGTCGAGACCTGACTTGATCTTGGCCTTTAAATCCTGGATATTGTCACGCGCAATCCCCAAGCGGATGGGAATACCCCCGACTTTGGTGACAGCGGCCGCGTTCGTGTATTCGTTCGAGTTCCGAATCTTGCCCGGGGTCACCGGATCTGTCACGTCGACGAGTTCATCGCCGGTAGCAAGGATCGCGACGCGCGGCCTGCGGTGGACCAGTACCTGCGCCTGGCCGATGGACGCGAGCACTCCTATTTCCGATGGACGTATCACGGTACCCTTGGGCAAAACGACTTTGCCCTTGCGGATATCCTCGCCGGCGCCGCGAACATTGTCCCCCTGTTTGATTGCCTTCAGTATCTCAACCGTCCCATGCCCCTTGCCGGCCCCCCGCGTCTGGGCACCCTCGGAGGTTTCTTCGAACCGAACCACGGTATCTGCGCCTGGCGGAAGGACCGCACCCGTCATGATTCGGACCGCAGTGCCTGGCTCGACTGTCCGGTCGGGCATGTACCCGGCCGCCAGGTCGCCGATCACGCGCAGTGTCACGGGATGCTCCTGCGAGGCGTTTACGATGTCGGCCGCACGAACCGCATAGCCATCCATCGCCGAATTGTCCAAGGGCGGCACATTCATATCGGCGAGGACATCCTCCGCCAGAACGCGATCCAGCGCTTCCAACAGCGCGACGCGTTCGGGTGCCAGGGGCGAGAAATGCTTCAACACGTATGCAAGAGCTTCTTCGACACTAATCATACTCATAAACCACTCCTTGAAATCTTCACACAATCACTCGTTCCATCCCCGTATATACGAGCATTTGGCCGCCCTGGGCGTAACCGATCAAGGTGATCTTCCACGCTCGCGCGAGCTCGACGGCCAGGCTCGTGGGCGACGTGCGCGAGATGACAATGGGCACACGCATCTTGGCGGCCTTGGTGATCATCTCGGAGGAAATGCGACCGCTGGACACGAGCACACGGTCGCGCGTCTCCAACCCACGCATCATGCAGTCGCCGCGCAGCTTGTCGAGGGTGTTATGGCGTCCTACATCCTCCGCGAGGGCAATCAGGTGATCGCCGTCAGAGAGGCCGGAAGAATGGACGCCGCGCGATTCACGGTAGAGCGCCGCGCGCGCAATCAGGTCGTGCATCAGAGCGAACGCAAGGGCAGGCGTGATACGCAAATCCGATTCGACCGGCGCCTGGTCGTGGGTCATATCGTCGAAGGTCACCCCTCCCCCGCAGCCGCTCGTGATGACCCGCCGCGTCGGAAGAGTGACCTGGCTGCGGTGTAGGCGAATCATGATGGAGCCGATTCCTTCTTCGCACACGCTCATCCGCCGCGTTTCATCGACGCCGAGATCGGGGATAAACCAATAAGCGCAATCCGAGGCGAGGTTTACGCGAATGGAGGCAATCTCGTCGAGGCGCGCAATCAAGCCTTCGGAAGCGAGAAAGCCGATGGCCAGGTGATGGAGATTGAGCGGGGTGGCCATGAAGGTGACCAGTTCGTGATCATTGAGATAGAGGTTCCACCGACTTTCGCCGATGACGGCCCCGCGGACCTCTTCGGCCCCTTTTTCGGTCACACGATAATAGGGGAGATTGGATTTTGCTTCAAACATTACTGGATGCATTGCCTGCGAGCGCTTGCGCTTTGACCAGGTCGTCCGGCGAGTTTACATTGAAAAAAGATAGGTGCGTTGGATCGTAGCGGTCCACTTCGGCTTGCTCCACGATGCGCACTCGCAATTCCTGGAAAAAAGCAATCAGGCGCAAGTCACCTTCCTTCAAATGAGACTGGATGGAAGGAATGCAAGATTTGGAATAGATGGCGTGCATCGGGTGCAAGTCACTCTGCTTGGCAATCGGAAGACGACGAAAGCGCGCGTCGGGCGCAGCCGCCATCCTGTCTTTCGACGGAGGATGTGGAGTGCGGCCCGACGGGTCCTTTGCCCGCGGGATGACGACGTCATAATCCGGTGCAAGAGAGATCAAGAACCTGACGAGTGCCGGGTTCAGAAATGGCATGTCGCAGGCGACGGCGAGGCAGTGTTGTTCCCTTGCGACCAGCATGCCCGAATAAACACCGCCAAGTGGCCCCTTGCCCGGGAAAATGTCCGGGACGACCGGCACGCCCAAACTCTCGAACGCCGCAGCGTCGTTCGCTACGATATACACCTCCGAGCAAAGAGGACGAACGTGATCGAGGACGTGCTCGACAAGCGCCTTGCCCTGAAAGTCGATCCACGCCTTGTCGCGGCCCATGCGGCGGCTTTGGCCGCCGGCCATGATGAGCCCGGTAACGGGAATTGAATCCAATGTCCGAGTGCCTCAGTTCATTGAAAACGTGCCTTGGTCTTTAGCCTGCCCAACCCCTTCCCGGACCCTGCGCAGTAGCTCTAGCTCCCGACGCATGAAGAGAATCTCGCGCCGGAGCCGGGCGACGACAGTCGGCGCCTCCAGAAGCGACTGCTTGTCCGTCTGGCTCACCTCGAGGTTTGAAGCCAGCAAATAAGAGAGGACTGTGGGATCCTTGGGAGCGTTGAACGATCGCTCCTCCTTGCCCTCTGGCTCCTCTTGCCCGCCGGCAATTTGCTGAATCATCCGGATATAGTCTTCAAATGCCTTGGCGGCCGCCCGCGCCGCCGGCTCTGATTTAGCCAGGTCCACATCTTCGTCCGGCCACCGCTCGACGCGAGCCGTCATGTAGGGCCGGTCCGAGAAGTTTTCGAGGATCTTGAACCGCATCACGCCAATCGCCACCAGGTTCATGCTGCCGTCACTCAGACGCGCGAGATCGCCTATGCGGGCGATCGTGCCGATTTCGCGGACAACCGCAGGCCCGCCCACTTCCACGCCTTCCTTGATCAAGGCCACCCCGAACGCGAGGTCCTCTTCGAGACACCGCTCTATCATCTCCCGATAACGCGGTTCAAAAATGTGGAGCGGCTGACGGGATTGGGGAAAAAGAACGGTCTGCAAAGGAAAGAGGGGTAAGCCCTCTTGCAGTATTTTCACGAGAGCCTCGCCAATGCTTCCAACAAGAATCAAAAGAAATGGGAACGCACCGTTGCGTCCCCACCGCAGTCCTGATATGCCAAGAGTGAGTGTTCATGCGGCGCGCTCGAGTGCTTCGCGCCCTATGCTCATTTCTTGTGAGATTCCAAGTACGTGACAGCCTCGCCAACGGTCGTGATCTTTTGGGCCTCTTCGTCCGAGATCTCACCGCCAAATTTCTCCTCGAACTCCATAATCAGCTCTACGAGGTCGAGGGAATCGGCCTCCAAGTCCTCACGGAAACGCGCCTGCGGCGTCACCTTGCTTTCATCGACCCCGAGCTTGTCTACGATGATTGCCTTTACCTGGTTGAAAACATCATTGTCGGCCACGTCCATTCACCCCCTTAGGTTTTTTGGATAGGGAAAGATGAAAACCAAGTGAGCCCCAGTATATCCAGAATGTCGCCATGCGTCAACCGCTCACCTGTGCTATAATGGCTCGCAAGGCTCTCTGCGCAGCCATCTGCTGTATATTAAACCCCATATCTCGGTGCGGGTTGCGGGCCTTGCGAGGAAATGAGCATGCCTGACGACACGACCCATTCCAGTCGCAAATTGGAACATCTCCGAATCAACCTGAAAGAGGACGTCCAGTTTCGCCAGGTGACAAACGGCCTGGAGAACTATCGCTTTGTGCATCAGGCCCTTCCAAACGTCACCCTCGACCAAGTGGACCTCTCGACGACCTTTTGGCGCAAGTCTTTGCGCGCCCCCCTCCTCATCTCTTCCATGACAGGGGGTGCCGACGAGGCCGAGCGCATCAACATGACTCTCGCCGCCGCAGCGCAGTCAACGGGAATTGCCATGGGGCTGGGTTCTCAGCGCGCGGCCATTGAAGACGAATCTCTCGCGTACACCTACCAGGTCCGTCGAGTGGCCCCGGACATTCTCCTCTTTGCCAACCTGGGCGCCATCCAGCTCAATTACGGATACTCGGTGGACGAGTGCCGGCGGGCCGTCGAAATGATTCAAGCCGATGCGCTGATTCTACATTTGAATGCCATCCAGGAAGCAGTGCAGGCGGGGGGCAACACGAACTGGAAGGGCCTGCTGGACAAGATCGAAGGGGTCTGCAAGAAGATAGGTGTGCCGGTGATCGCGAAAGAGGTGGGGTTCGGCCTTTCGGAAGAGGCGGCGCGCCAGTTGGCAGAGGCCGGCGTTGGCGCACTGGACGTCGCGGGCGCAGGGGGCACGTCGTGGGCCGCCGTCGAATCGCGGCGAGCGCCCAGCCCGTTTCTCCGGAGCCTCGCCGAGGCGTTCTGGGACTGGGGCATATCCACGGCCGAGAGTCTCGAACGGGTGAAACGGGGCGCCCCGGGCCTGCCGGTGATCGCGAGCGGCGGCATCCGCGACGGGATCGAGGTGGCCAAATGCGTGGCGCTCGGGGCACAGCTCGTCGGGCTTGCTTCCCCGATGCTCAAGCTGGCCGACAAGGGAGTTCAAGAAACGATTGAAGGAATCAAGCTCATCGAGGAGGAACTCAAGATCGCCATGTTCGGAATCGCCGCGCAGAATCTCACCACCTTGCGCGGAACTCCGCGGTTGGAGAAGGTAACCTATGGATGAGTATCTCGCAGCCCTTGACGCCGAGCTGCGCGCGCTGGTGGTTTCGCCCGGGCCGGTCTACGACCGGTATTACGGCATGTTTCGGTACCACCTTGGCTGGACCGATGCGGCCTTTCACGAGACGCGCTCCGAGACGGGCAAACGCATCCGCCCGCTTCTCTGTCTGGTCAGCTGCGAAGCCGCAGGCGGCGATTGGCGCCGCGCGCTCCCACTCGCCGCGGCGATCGAGTTGGTGCACAATTTCTCGTTGATCCACGACGATATCGAGGACACAAGCGATGAACGCCGCGGCCGCCCTACAGTGTGGAAGCTCTGGGGACTCGCCCAGGGGCTGAATGCCGGCGACGGCATGTTCATGCTCGCGCGCCTCGTCATCGACCGCATGCCTCAGCAAGGTCTGCCCACGGACATTTGTACGAGTGTGAACGTCGAATTCGACGCGACGACCCTCGCTCTGTGCAATGGGCAGTTCCTCGACCTCTCTTTCGAGTCGCGCCTAGATGTCACGCTCGCCGAGTACATGCAGATGATTCGGGGCAAGACCGCGGCGCTCATTTCGACGGCGACGCGTCTCGGCGGCATGCTGGGAACGCAAGATCGGCGCGTGATTGATGCATTTGCTCGCTTTGGCGACAATATCGGGCTCGCCTTTCAGATGACCGACGATATTCTCGGGATCTGGGGAGACCCTAATTTGACCGGTAAATCCGCGGCGACGGACATTCTCTCCAAGAAGAAATCGCTGCCCGTCGTCGCCGGCTTATGTGACCCGGAATACGGGCCGGCTCTTGCTCAAATCTATGCGAAACCGCGCCTGGCCGAGACGGACGTCCCGCGCGTCCTCGAACTGCTGGACAAGGCGCACGCGCACGAATTCTCCCAGGCAGAAGCGGACAAGTATCGCTCGGCTGCGAGGACCGCTCTGGGCGAAGCGAGAGTTGAAAACAAGGCCATCGACATGCTGCGCACCATCGGCGACCTCATGACCCGTCGCGCGAAATAGCTCTCGTCAGTCGGGGAGCAACCTCCAGAAAACCTCGTTCGACAGCAGGCGCCCACGCTGCGTCAGGCACACGCGCTCGCCCGTCCACTCGAGCAGGTCTGTACCGTCGAGTTCCTTGAATTGCGCGGCATAGCGCACGCGGGGGTCCTCGCCGTAAGTGTCCTCAAACTCTCGGAACGAAACGCCGACGGAGAGGCGCAAGCCGAGGATCATGCCCTCGGCCATTTCCAGTTCATGGGGGATCTCTTCGCGTCCGCCGACGACGCCCTCGCTCCGATCTATCCTCTGCACATATTCCACCGGCGATAGGACATTCCAGTACCGCTCGCCCGCAAAACACGAATGCGCCCCCGCGCCAAACCCGAGGTACGGCTCATTGCGCCAATAGGTGAGGTTGTGGCGTGAAGCGAAACAAACGGTCTCAAGATTCTCCGTTCCAGGTTTCAGGCTGGGAGACGGCGAACCAGAATCAGAGGAAACCTGGAGTTCCGCACCTCTTCTCTTTCCCCAATTCGAGATCTCATAGTGCTCATAGCCGGCTTCCGCAAGAGCCGCCTCTGCATATGAATACATGTCTGCGGCAAGGTCGTCGTCAGGATGCGGGTATTTGCCACGCGCGATTTGAAAAGCCAGGCCGGTGTGCTGCTCAACTGTGAGCGCATAAAGGGAAAGATGCTCGGGGGCGAGCGCGAGCGCCTTGCCCACGGTTGACTGCCAGTCGTCCATGGTCTGGAGCGGCAAGCCGTAGATGAGATCCAGATTGATATTGTCAAAACCCGCCCGCCGTGCATCCGACAGGGTCCGGAGCGCGTCGGCGACTGTGTGGCCGCGGTTCAGCCGCTTGAGTACGGCATCGTCGAAAGCCTGGACCCCCAGGCTCAGGCGGTTGACGCCAAGGGATCGCAGGGCGTCCAGTTTTTCGAGATCAACCGTGCCGGGATTGGCCTCGACCGTGATTTCGGCATCCGGCAGCAGCAGAAAAGAGCGGGTGCAAGCCTGTAGGATGGCGCCGATATGCTCGACCGGGACAATAGAAGGAGTTCCACCGCCAAAGTAGATGGATTTGGCCGGCATAACGGGTGCATCCGTCCGGTCGTGCCAGCGCTCGATCTCCTGAACGACGGCGCGCGCGTACGGCTCCATGATGCGGGCCAGGTTGGCATAGGCGTTAAAGTCGCAGTAGGTGCATTTGATTTTGCAAAAGGGAACGAAAACAAAAAGCGCGAGCTCGCGCCGACTCTTACCATTCATCACGGGGTATTATAGCAGAACGCATGACACCGTTCAACAAGCGGGGATCCTGTGGCAGGGCTGCTGCAAAGTCGGCTTTCTGCGTCATTGCGAGGCCGGTTTTGGGCCGACCCCACCCAGGGCGCGGGGCGGGCGCCCGTGGGACTGTACGGGCGCAATCTCACCGATACACGTGGGGACTGCGCGCGTGGAGATTGCGCCCGTACAGCCCACAGGTACGGCTTCGTCCGTCCCCGGGTCATTGCGAGGCCGATTTTTGGCCGAAGCAATCTCACCGTCACATCGGAGATTGCGCGCGTAAGGATTGCGCGAGTGGGGATTGCGCCCGTAAAGCGCACGGGTACAGCTTCGTCCGTCTGTCATTGCGAGACCGGGGTGTGCTCGAAGCAATCTCACCGTCACATCGGAGATTGCGCCCGTAAAGTTCACGGGTACAACTTCGTCCATTCAAATGCAAAGGACGAAGCCTCGCAACCCTTGCACTGCCCGCAAGGGCAAGTGTGACCGGGGGACGAAGCGTCGCGACCCGTGCATCCCGCTGACACCCCGCCAAGGACGCGGCGTCTAGCGACCGCGGTGTCTGCGACCTCCTCGCATTGACGACAGGCCTTGTCAATAAATCTTGCAACGGCCCTGAATCCTATCGCTAGCGCGTAATCAAAGGCAGGTGCAGAATCGACGTGCCACCGGATGGGCCGGGTGTTGGATTGGGACTCGGGCCCGCCGCCTGGTATTCGTATGCGCCGATGTCACAACCAGCGCCGACCGGCCGAGCGACGCCCCGTTGGTCGGTGGCAACTTGCTGACCAGCGAGGTCGGTGCATCCATCTGCCGGGATCGCATCTATGGCCGCGCTACCCGCGAGCAATGCCATCGTCCGTGTCGTTCCGGGCGAATTCTGGCGAAGCGAATCCAGATGGGCATAGGCATTCAGCTTGTCCGCGGTCGGGCTGAGATCACAGCTGTCGCCATCTTCCAGGTTGTGACCACTTGAGGCAACCGGCTGCGAGCAGTTCCCCACAAGATTCGCCGCGATCAGACCCGCCCTGAAATAGGGCATCGACGCATTCTGGGATCTGCTGATGGCGGGACCGTCTAAATTGCCGGCGATTGTCGCATACGAAATCTGTGTGCCGGGGCCGTCGACGAAGATGGCGGCGCCGGTTGGAGCCGCATTGCCGCTGATCGTGACGTTGGTCAGAACCGCCGCGTCGGCATCCGCGATTCCTCCGCCGGAGACTTGTGCTCGATTCTCGCTGATTTCAGAGCGATCCACGAAGAGCGTGCGGCCGTTCCAGATGCCTCCGCCTACGGTCACTGCATGATTAGCCTGAATGGCGGAATCCGCAATATAGAGCTTGCCGGTATTGTATATGCCGCCGCCGATGGCGGCCGCGTTGGCTTCGACGGTGCTCGCGGTGATCGTCATCGTGCCCTGGTTGCGGATCCCCCCGCCAAGCCCATCCGCCGGATCTGTGGTTGAGCTATTCCTTATCGTCGTGTGCGTCAAGACCGCCAACCCCAAGTTGTCGATCGCACCCCCTCTTGCAGGCGCCTGGGCATCGTCTATCAGTACGTTATCAAGGGTCATTGTCCCCTTCGATGTATTACAGATCGCTCCACCGCTGACAGGCGAGCTGCTGTGAAGGATCGCCACGTTCGTGGCGGTGAGGACTCCGAGATTGCGAATAGCACCTCCGCAGTACAAGTCAGAGACCGCGGCATTTCCAAGTGTCAGATTCGAGAAGGTGAGCCGGGTGCCGGGCTCGATGACGACAACCGTTGTCATGGAGGTAGCTGGTTCGATGAATGTGCTCCCAGCGCCGCTTCCCACAATCTTCAACTCTTTATCGATCGACAATTGCTCGTGAAAAATGCCTGACGCGACGGTGATTGCGTCGCCCGCGGAAGCGGCAGCGACGGCCTCGCCAATCGTGGTGTAGCAGATGGAAGGCCGCGTAGGATCGACGCAAATGGGTTCGTTCGGGGAGGCCAAAAGGGATGCAGGAATCGCGGTTAAGGACGCAAGTGCGAGGAGATACGGCAGCAGAGCAAACTGGCGCATCAGGGACACCTCGGCGTGGCGAATGTTTCGGTGCAGTGACCCCGTACTCGTCGTTCTGCGTGAGGCAAGCAAAGAACCAGCTCACGGTGCAAAACCATAATGCGCCCCTCGTGAGCCGGCCTCTTTTAACACTCTAATTATGTCACTGTTTCCGCTTCTGTCAAGACGCGCGAGAAGCCAATAGGAACTCGGTCACCCCGCACTATCCATGTTATCCATATGTGGGGTGGGGTCCCCGTCCTCTGGAGATATGGATGAAGGCAGCTCGGTTGCCATAGGTGCCATTAGTGCCATTAGTGCCATTAATGCCATTTGTTAGTGGGGGTGCCGATCTGCCGCTCAAATGACCAAACATGAGGGTCGCGCTTGACACCTCCGACTTGATCCTTTGAGGAGACAAAACAGACCGGGGCATGCCTTCTAACGTGTTTAGAACCGGCTGGAGGCAATCAGAAGATATCCAATGAGAAACATTGCCAAGAGTATGACGGCTCCGGTGGTGATGAACAACAAGGTTGGTCTTGGATGCGGCAGGTCATTTTCAATGGCATGGTGAACTGCTTGATAACGTAACGCTGCCAGGAGAACGACCAGCGCACCGAAAGCGACCATTCCCAGCCCCATGGGTAGGGATAAGCCCGTTTGAGGAACACTCACCTGGTTTCCGGTTGAAAAGGCGAGTTCACGCAGCCAAAAGCTGAAACGCGCAATCACAAAACCTAAACTGATTGTCGCAATGCCAGTCCGGATCCAGGCCAGAAATGTTCTTTCGTTCGCTAGAAAGTCGGTGGTCTTGTCTTTTGTTTTCTGGTCCAGTGGTTGAGTGTTCACGGCATTCCCTTCACTTGCCCTTATGAGTCAGATATAATCCATACGGTCTGGAGGCCCTCTACCAGCTGTGCCTCCGGTACACATGGCTTTTGGCTGGATTTCACGACGATGTCACCGCTCCGCTGCGCAAACTCTCCTTTGATTCTGACATGATATTTGGAGTGGCCCTCATTGTCAAGATAATGTAACTGGTGATTCAGGGTTATTGCAAGATCTCTTAACAGGGCCTGTCGTCACTGCGAGGAGGTCGAGGACACCGCGGGTCCCCAGACCCCGCGACCCTGGCGGGCTGTCAGCGGTGCGGTTTTTGCCGATGTCCTGTGGGACGCAATGGGCGCAACCTCCACGTGGATCGGTGAGATTGCTTCGCCGCCCTCTGGGCGGCTCGCAATGACCGCGGGTAGAGGTCTCGCAATGACTAATGGAAGGACTCGCGTTCCCCCGGTCACACTTGCCCTTGCGCTCCATGCAAGGGTTGCGAGCCTTCGTCCCCCGGCCACACTTGCCCTTGCGCTCTATGCAAGGGTTGCGAGGCATCGTCCTTTGCATTTGAATGGACGAAGCCGTACCCGTGAACTATACGGGCGCAATCTCCACGTGCATCGGTGAGATTGCTTCGAGCACACCCCGCTCTCGCAATGACAGACGGACGAAGCGGTACCCGTGAACTATACGCGCGCAATCTCCATGCGAATGGACGATGCCGTACCCGTGCGCTTTATGCGCGCAATCCCCACGTGCGCAATCTGCAATGTGTCGGTGAGATTGCTTCGCCGCCCTCCGGGCGGCTCGCAGTGACACACAAACCCGACCCTGCAACTGTCTTGTCGCGATTGGATGGGCCATTGACGAAGCAGGCGCTTGAGAGGTATACTCACACCACTTGGCGTTGATGTGCCGGCCTGTTGCGCGGTCTTTTTCCCGAACACTGGGTTTCTTCATCTCGAGCGATGCCAATCGAGACTGTTGACCCCTGGTGATTGGGCTCAGCTGACGTACCGAAAGCGTCCGTCCCCGCAAGTGGATGCTTTCGGTTTTTTATTTGCACAGCGCCGCCTCGTCCATTAGAGCGGTGCGTTCACATGGAGGTATCGAAATGCTTGACAAGCGAACCCTCATCTCCGCGTTCGGTTCCCTAACTATTCTGTTCGTCATCGCGACTACGGGAACGGTCGCCGCACAGGGTCCGGGGCTGACACAACAGGAACAATTAGGCAAACTCTTGTTTTTCGACACGAATCTGTCCGACCCGCCGGGGCAGGCCTGCGCGGTCTGTCACGGTCCGCAGGTGGGTTTCACGGGGCCGGATTCCGCCACCAACGCCGGCGGCGCCGTGTATCAAGGCGCCGTGCCGGGACGGTATGGTAACCGCAAGCCGCCCGCGGCCGCTTATGCGGGAGATAGCCCGATCCTACACTACGATACTGCAGGGGAGACGTGGGTGGGCGGCATGTTTTGGGACGGCCGGGCGACCGGTGAGACCCTGGGCGACCCCCTCGCCGAACAGGCTAAGGGACCCTTCCTGAACCCGCTGGAGCAAAACAATCCGAGCGCCCAGACAGTCATAGACAAGGTCCTCGCCTCAAGCTATCAGAACCTGTTCAAGAGTGTTTGCGGTTCGACGTACGATGTCACCACGTACTATAACTGCGTTGGCCGCTCGATCGCGGCTTTTGAGCGGTCGTCAGAGGTGACTGCGTTCACGTCCAAGTACGACGCCTACGTCAAGGGCAAAGCAATGCTGACGGGTCAGGAGAAACACGGGCTCGAGTTGTTTGAGGGCAAGGCCGGCTGCAGCGGGTGTCATGTGGCGCCGCTGTTTACCGACTACTCCTACGACAACCTTGGCGTTCCCAGGAATCCCAAAAACCCGTTTTACTCAGAGCCCGCATGGAACCCGCAGGGCGACGCCTGGGTGGATTACGGTCTGGGCGCTTTCCTCAAGGCTGCAGGCTATCCGGAAACCGTTTATGCACCGGAGATGGGCAAGTTCAAGGTACCGACGCTGCGCAATGTGGACAAGCGGCCGACACCCAACTTTATCAAGGCGTACAGCCACAACGGCTACTTTAAATCACTAGACGAGATTGTCCACTTTTACAACACGCGCGACGTGCTGCCCACCTGCACGACTAACCCGGGCAATTTGGCGGGTATCACATGCTGGCCGGCGCCCGAAGTGGCGGCAAACATCAATCGCACAGAGCTCGGCAAGTTGGGGCTGAACGTCGGCGAGGAAAAAGCGATCGTCGCGTTCCTCAGGACGCTGACGGACGGCTACAAGTAACCCTGACGGCGGGGTTGCTCACTTGGCACAGGAAACCAGGTGTCTCGAAGGTCCCTCCCTTTCGCTTCGGGGGCTCCTGGGAAACCTGGTTTTTTCTTGCACCCATTTCACCCATTTCACCCATTTCACCCATTTACCAGGAGGGGTCCCGTGTTTCGGTATCCATACATCCATCCATAGGATCCATACGCACGGTAGGGTCACTGCCGGCCGGAGATACGGATGAAGGAGCCTCAGGTGCCATTTGTCGCATTTGTTCGTGCGGGTGCCGATACATTGCTCGAGAGAGAAGGGCGCTACAAGTGACTTGGCGATCGTGGACAACTGGCCCGATCACCGGAACATCAAATGATTTCAAGAGGCATCCTCTGCAGTTCAAGAGGCATCCTCTGGAGTTCAAGAGGCATCCTCTGCAGTTCAAGAGGCATCCTCTGCAGTTAAAGTGGCATCCTCTGGAGTCGCACAATGATCATACGCCAAGAAACACCGCAAGACTATTCCCGCATCTACGGCCTGGTCAAGGTCGCCTTTCAGACAGCCAAGGTCACGAACGGCCAGGAGCAGGATTTCGTCGAGCAGCTGCGCCATAGTAGCGACTATATCCCCGAACTGGCGCTCGTGGCGGAGCAGGACGGCGAACTTGTCGGCCATATCTTGCTCACGCGAACCTATATCAACGCCGGCAGCGACAAGGCTGAGGCGCTCTTTCTCGGCCCCATCTCGGTCATGCTCGAACGCCGCAACCAAGGGATCGGTTCGGCGCTGATGAAGGAGAGTTTGCGGATCGCTCAGGCGATGGGCTACAAATCGGTGTTCCTCGTCGGCGACCCGGCGTACTATCATCGTTTTGGTTTTCAGCCGACAGTGAAATATGGTATTAAGGAAACCGCGCCGATTCCGGACGAGTACGTGATGGTCTGCCCGCTGGTCGACAACGCACTTGCCGGTATCACTGGGACGGTTCGGCTAGGGTGACCTTGGTCCGTTGACGAAGGGCCGATGAAGATTTCCTGGCACGCTTGCAGGAATCGGAACTCTGTGGAGAGAGCAACACAAGGCGGTTGACAACAAGAGATTTCTCTAGATAATGAATCATTATAGAGGAGGTTCACTATGGTCGCACATCCCATCTCTCATCTCGAGCTATCCGCGGAGGATCCCGCCGCGGCGAGCCGCTTTTACGCGGACTTGTTCGGGTGGAAAATCGACCACAATGAGAAACACGATTACTATATCTTCGAAGGCGAAGGCGGACCGCGAGGTGGTTTCGTCCTAGTGGACGACAAGGAGCACAAACCCGGCGACGTCGTCGTCTACTTCAACACGGACGACATCGACGCCTCACTGAAACAGGTAGAGGCTCTGGGCGGCAAGGTCCTCCAGCCCAAGACGGAGATTCCGGGTGTAGGAACCTACGCGTTGTTTGCCGACCCCACCGGCAACCGGCTGGGTCTATTTACCCGCGTGACACGGCCGTAGCGCCCGCGGCAGTACAGCACCCGTATGGCTAGCGCACCCCATCCTTTCAGAAACCATTATCACAGGCGGGATTGTTACCTTATTCACAACTGTACAGAAACCGAAAGCGTCTTAGACCATCTGACGGAAGAAGAGAGCACCCTCTTCCCCAAGGCCCAAGAGATCCTCGGCCCGGAGTTGGACCGCTTGGGAGCGGAGATGGAGAAACTCAAGGACAAGCTGGAAGGAGAGGAATCCCTGGAAGGAGAGGAATCCGTCGAAATCATCAAGGAGTAGCCGACTATTGGGGGCTAGAACCCAGTTTCGCTGCCCAAGACATCCATTATTCGTCAGGACGGAGGTCTGGTAACAAATGGGTGAAATGGGTGAAATGGGTGAAATGGGTGCAAGAAGGAGAAACCCGGTTTCCGGAAGGCACCGGAACGAAGAGAGGGCGGCCAGAAAGCCGGTATCTTGTGACCAGTACCCATTTGAATGAAATATCGGCACCCCCACTAGCGTAGAGCACAAATGGCACCTGAGCCGCCCTCATCCATATATCCGGAGGACAGAGACCCTACCGTAGGCATGGATGAATGAATACTATGGATAGCATGGATACACGGCCGCTGCTCCGGGTGAGTAGCGGCCGCACTTGATCCCTCGCCTCTACCTCGGTTGCGGGGTCAACTCTCGGACGTGATAGCCCACCTGCTCCAGCACGGCGACCAGGTCCGCTGGCAGGGGCGCCTCGAATTCCGCCGGGCGACCACTCGGGAGCACCAGAGCCAGCTTCCAAGCGTGGAGGAATTGGCGCGTCAACCCAAACGGGTTGTTCTTCTTTCCATAAACCGCATCCCCGATCACGGGGTGGCCGAGAAAAGCAAAGTGAACGCGAATCTGGTGCGTTCGGCCGGTTTCTGGCTCTGCCCGCACCAATGTGTACCCGGCCAGGTTCGCCAGCGTGTGAAAGACTGTCACGGCAATACGTGCGTGCCCGCGCGTCACGACCGCCATCTTCTGCCGGTTCTTGAAATCGCGTCCGATCGGCGCGTCGATTTTCCCATTGGGTGGATCGACACGGCCCTCGAGTAGCGCGAGATAGGTCTTTTTCACAAGGCGGGACTTCCACTGGGCTTGCAATTGCTGCATCGCCGCATCATTCTTGGCGACGACGATGAGGCCGCTCGTCTCGCTGTCCAGGCGGTGAACAATCCCGGGTCGCTTTGCGCCTCCGACGTTCACATCCGGAGCGTGAGCGAGAACCGCGTTCGCGAGCGTGCCCCGAGTGTGGCCGGTGGCGGGATGGACGACCATCCCTGCGGGCTTGTTTATCACCAACACATCCGAGTCTTCGTAGAGCACGTCGAGCGGAATGGGTTCAGCGTGCAGGGTCGCCGGCTCCACTGGCGGAATCGCGATCGAAATTGAATCGCCCGCCTCCACACGGTAACTGGGCTTGCGAGCGCGCCTGTTAACGACAATGTTGGCTTCGTCTATCAGCCGCTGGACGGCCGCGCGCGACAGTTCGGGCAAGTGATCGCTGACATAGCGATCAAGCCGTCCGCCTCCCACGTCCACGTGCAATTCAAGAGGTTGCGACATTTCCACCGTGAAAGAAAACCCCAGCCGTATGGCTGGGGAGGGTTAAGAGCGGACGGCCTCGTCCGGCGCATCCTGGTCCTCCGTGCTTTCCGCTGGCGCCGGCGCCGGGGTCGGATTCGGCGACCGCATCAGGTGATACATGAGCAGCACCACACCCGCGACGATCGCGCTGTCGGCGACGTTGAACACAGGCCAGAACCGAACATAGAACATGTCGATCACGTAGCCAAAGCGGACGCGATCAATCAGATTTCCGAGGGCGCCGCCGAGCTGCAGACCCAGGCTGAGCCGCACGAGCCACTCACCTGCGGGGAGTGACCGGTGGTACAGAACGATGATGATGGATACGCCGAGCGCGACGAACGTAAACACCAAACTGAGCTGCGGAAAGAGACCGAACGCGGCGCCGGAATTCGTAATATGTGTGAGAACAAACCATTGCCGGATGCCCGGAAGAACGTCGAGCGAACCATTAAGCGGAATATTGTTCGTCACCCACGCTTTGCTCGCCTGGTCCACGGCCAAGACGATCAACGCGACCGTGGGAAGGACGAGATCGCGTAACTTCATGCAGCCACCTTCAGGGTGTGAATTTGGCGTTTGGCACACTCGATACATTGCGTCGCCGATGGAACTACCTTGAGCCGGTCCTCGGAAATCGGCTTGCCGCAGCTCTCGCAGACTCCATAGGTGCCTCTTTGCGCGCGCACGATCGCCCGGTCAATCTCCTTGATCATCCCCTCCAGGTGACTCCGGAGGGCCATTGCCTTTGCCTGTTCAGAGACCTCGGTCGCGTCATCGGCCATATGATTGCCGGTCGTCGGATGGTCCTGGGCGAGCACTTCTTGCCGCCTGAGTTCGTCCAAAAGGCGCTCACGCTCTTGCTCGAGCGACCTCAGCGCCGACATATGGAAAGGACGCGGCTCGATTTCTACAGGAGGGGGAAGCGTCCGATCCGTCATCAAGACCGCCTTGGCGGAGGCTTTGGCGGCGCGAGTGGCCGCCGAGAGCCCTCTGGCCACAGTCTTGCGGGCTGATCGTTTGGGGACCGATTCTTTTTTTGTCATAGGACGCCTCCGTTGGTAAACAGCGAAACGCCACTTGGAACCCTGTGAATCACCATTTTAAGGCCATTTGGGTCTGAATGCAAATCGGATTCTCCCGCCGGACATTGCTCGCTCTGGGGGGAACCGACTCACGCAGGCGTCAATGCGAGGCGACCGTCTATTCTTGAGCAGGAGAAATGGGGGATTCGCCAGCAACCTGGATCTGATCTCGGCCGCGGCTTTTCGCCTGGTAAAGGGCACGGTCCGCGCAGTCCACCAGTTCGTCAGGCCCGGAGGCATGCTCCGGGAAGGCGGCAATGCCCTGGCTGACGGTCGGCTTGGGGAGGGGTCGGCCTTCTCGATCGGTGAGGGAAAGCTCGGAGAGAGTCTTTCGCACGCGCTCGGCAACCCGAGACGCCTGCTGGGAGGAAGCACCGACAAGCGCAATCGCAAATTCCTCGCCGCCCCATCGGCCTACAATGTCAGTCCTTTTCACATGCGCCCGGACGGCCTGAACGATCAGCCGAAGGACCTGGTCGCCAAGGGCGTGGCCGTAGCGGTCATTATAATCTTTGAAATGATCGATGTCGAGCATGACGAGCGAAAGAGGCCGGCCATCCACCCGGGCTCGCTCAATGCGGTCCTGAAGGAATTCGAGCAAAGAGCCGTGATTATAGACGCCCGTCAAAGAGTCTCGTCGGGCCTGCTCCTCGACCTGTGCATGATGGCGAGCGTTGTCGATGCACATCGCTGCCTGCCGGGCCACGTTGCCCATAAAGGCGACGTCTTGCTCGTCAAAGGCGTTGGGTTGGTAGCTGCCGAGCGCGAGCACACCTATGAATTCTTCACGAATCATGAGAGGAACACCCAACCAAGATTCGGAAAGCTTGTTCTGTCCGACCGTCATGGTCTGAAACGGCAGTCGGGAGCTCTCCACGCTCAAATGGCGAATGAGGAGAGGCTCGCGATTCTTTAAAACCAAGCTCGCAAGGCCATAACCGGCATGATGCCGCGCGGGGGGAAAGCGTTGGCCCTCGTCGATGAGCACCTGCATATCCCAGGCATTGTCTGCAGCATCGTACAAAGCGACATAATACGTATCAGTGGCAATGATGTGGCTCAGCTCTTCATAGATGAGATTCAGCACCCGGTCCAGTTCGATCGTCGACCCGATCGCCTGGGCCACGTGATTCAGAGCCGCGAGTTTTTCCGCTTGCTGGTGAGTGGCCGCGTGCAGCTGGCTGTTGCTTATCAAGACGGCAATTTGCGCACCGAGCGTGCGGAGAACGGTCAGCTTTTCTGAATCAAATGGAGAGCGGTTCCAGCGCCGCGCTTCGCCCAGGGAGAGGACCCCCAGAACCGTGTCTTTGCTTGCCAAAGGAACTAGGCAGGCGGATTGGAAATCGCGGAAGAAGAGCGCCTGCTTTTCCTTTTCATCCATGACAAGAGAAGGGTCCCCGGACCTTATCATGACCACTTGCTGGGTCAGCATGGCTTTTTGATGGCACGCAAGGTCGGCGAGTGCATAATCTCGGTCGATGTTGGGTTCCCAGCCCAAGAGCGGCCGCAGTGGAAAAGCCGCGGCCACCTTGAGACGGGTCTGGTCGGAATCCAGCAGACAGATGCGACAAAAGGTAAGCGGAACACCCCGGGCAATCTTTTCAGCCAAGTTGGGTAATGTCACTCGGAGATCAAGCGAGGAAGCAGCAATAGTGCCTGTATCCAGCAAGAGGGCCAGGTTCCGGTTCTGCCGATCCACTCCTGCCTTTTGCCGGGCGATGACATTGGAAAGGGAAGAAGCGAGGAAGCCGGCCGTCAGGAATACCAGGAATTCGAGTGCGATGCGGTCCCAGAAGAGAAACGAGACGCCTCCTTGCATCATGCCGACCAGGGCATGCGCCAAAGCGGACAGGGTCGCGGCGACCGCGGCAAGTGGAAAGCCCACCGTGATGCCCGCGGCGACCACGATGACGACAAAGAAGAGGTCCACCTGGATCCCATACGGCCGGAGGAGATAGAGAGCGTAGCTGACAAGGGCAATGTTGACCGCTGCCGAAAGATATTGAACCCAAAGGCGGGAGCGACGGCGGGGGTCAAGCCATCGAAAAAAGGCGAGAGCATAAGCAGAGCCAAACAAACAGAGGAGGAGACCGCCCAGCCGCTCTATGGGCGCAAGGGGCAATTGCCAAGTCAGGAGCAAACAAACTACGATAGCCGCCCAAGCAATGGGCTCGAGCGGCTTGGAAAAGCGCTCGGATAAATCGGCAAGCTCGGGCCACCTGTTCATGCGTCTGCTCCAGGAGAGGAAGTTTGCACGGGCGAATGAACGATTGGGTGGTTAGGTCATCGGGTGAGGCATGTAGACATCAAGTGAGACGATAGAGTAATAAGGCGATCCTTTGCAGCATCGACTACCCTTGCTACGAGTATAGCATACAGGGTGGAGATGTCAATAAACCACTCTGCCTATTACCAAAGGAAAGCACCCCTCTCAGCAAAGCAGAGAGGGGTGCTTGACTCCCGGCCGATTCCCCGCACAAAAGGCACGCCAGTCTTGTCCCGGACGGATACCGGTTTACTTCACCTTGGTCAACGAAAGGGTGAGATGCTCGCCATCAAAGGTGTCTTCGTCACTGGACGATCCTGCCGGCCCCGGCCCAGCGCTCATTTCCTCGGCGAGCGTCTCGCCCATGATGTATGCTCGAAAATCCTCGATCGCATGTGCCAGCTTTGGCGTCGCGGCATGGTAGATGCGAATGCGGTCCGAGATATCCAGCCCGGTCGCTTTGCGCAGATCCTGGACATGGCGGACAAACTCACGGGCGAGCCCCTCTGCCGCGAGATCCGACGTGATCTCGGTGTCGAGGGCGACGACGAGGTTTCCTTGAGAGGCCACGGCAAAACCGGGCCGCGGCTGTGGTTGGACGAGGATATCTTCAGGCCCGAGCTCAAAGTGTGTGGTGTCCACTTTGAGACTGATTGAGCGGCCCTCCCGAATGTCCGCGGCGACGCGTGCAGGATCCAGGTTGGCCAGCGCGGACTGGACACCGCTGGTGAGCCGTTGGCGCTTCTCCCTCAATGCCTTTTTTTGCGCCTTGTCCTCCGCGTTCGACACTTCAGGAACAAGTTGTTTGACCTTCTGAGACAAAGTCGCGAGATTGGGACGAAGCTGGTAACTCACCAGCTCGTCTTCTCGCTGGGCGAATTGCACCGACTTGACGTTCAGCTCATCCGCTACAAGCTCGCGCATGCGATCGAGCGCCGCACGCGTCGCTAGATCGGCGACGACCACGGCCCGGCCGAGCGGCTGGCGCACCTTGATGCTCTTGGCCGCGCGGATCGAGTGACCAAGCGTGACCACCTCGCGGGCGACGGCCATGTCCGCGACCACCTGTTCGTCCATTTTTGCCGCGTCAAACTTGGGCCAATACGTGTGGTGAACGCTTTCGGGCGCCGTCAGGTCCACCGAACGCACGAGATTCTGATACACCGCTTCGGCGAGAAAAGGAATGAACGGTGCCAGCAGCTTGGACAGAGTCACCAGGACTTCGTGGAGCGTCGCATAGGCCGCGCGTTTGTCCTCATCCGCTTCGGATTTCCAAAAGCGCCGGCGTGAACGCCGCAGGTACCAGTTGGAGAGATCGTCGACAAAAGGCTCGATCGTGCGAGCAGCGCTGGGTGCGTCGTAATCTTCGAGCGCGGCGGTCACCTCTGAGATGATTTGCTGCAGCCGCGAGACAATCCAGAGGTCGAGCAGATTGCCGGAGCGGACAGTAGCGCGCCGTTCGGCGATCGGGAACGGCGGCAAGTCCGGCGTCCATTGGTCAAGATTCGCATAGGTCACGAGGAACGAATAGACATTCCACAGAGGCAGGATAAAATGACGGCGAGCATCGTCCGCCGTGTGATAGCCAAAGAGCATGTTCGATTCATAGCGCTGGCTCGCGAACTCCCACCGCATCACATCCACACCCACCGCTTCGGCGGCTTCGTTAAATTCGATCATGTTGCCGAGCGACTTGTGCATGGGACGGCCGTCCTCGGCAACCAGAGTCCCATAACCCATGAGACTCTGGAACGGCGGCCGGTTCACCATCACGGTGCTCATGGCAAGCATCGAATAGAACCAATTGCGGAACTGGCCGGGAAACGATTCCGTGACGAAATCCGCGGGGAACCACTTTTTCCAGTACGCCGGGTCCGAGCGGTAGCGCACGGTCGAAAACGGCGCGATGCCGGCGTCGAGCCAGGGATTCCCGACATCCTTGATCCGGGAGGCGAGTCCTCCGCACTTGCAGGCGATCTTGACCTCGTCGATGTAGGGCCGGTGAGGAGTATGCCCGGCGAATTTGTCCCAACCCTCGACCGCTCGCTCCCTCAGCTCCTCCTCACTCCCAATGACCTCGAACTGCCCGCAGTCGGAGCATTCCCAGATCGGCAGGGCCAGACCCCAGTAGCGTTTCTTGCTGATCATCCAGTCGTGCATATTGCGGAGCCAATCCATCTCCCGCTCGTACCCAAAACCCGGGATCCAGCGGATCTGGTCGACGACATCCATAATCTGGTAGCGGAGGCTGTGCGCTTTTTCCTCCGGCGTTAGCTCCTCGCGCGGCTTGTCGTAGACCGGGCCCATGCGGATGAACCACTCGTCTACGAGCCGAAAGACGAGCGGGGTCTTGCAGCGCCAGCAGGTCGGATAGCGGTGCGTGTACGGCTCGACGCGATAGAGCATTCCCTTTTGCTCGAGAGATTCGACGACCTTCTGAGTGACCTCGAACGCGCCCATGCCGGTGAATGGCCCAAACCCCTCCATGAACACGCCGTTCTCGTCCAGCGGCGCGACGACGGGCATTCCGTTCTCCCGGCCGAGCCGAAAGTCTTCCGGACCCGCGCCGGTTCCCATGTGCACCAGTCCCGTCCCTTCCGTTTCAGTGACGTCTTTCCATAGAACCACGCGATGGGCCTGAGCTGCGCTCAGGTCGGTTTTCCAGATGTGCGGCCGGAGTTCGGGCGCGACGTGGCCCCCCACCTCCTGCTCAGCCGGCAGTTCGTCGAACGGTCCTACGTACTGCCAACCTAGCATCTCTCTTCCTGTTAGCCTACCCAGGGTCTCGTAGGGACCCTTGAGCATGCGCGGCGCCGCATTTTCCAAGAGATAGTACGTCGCATCGCCTTGCCTCACCTTGACATACGTGAGATCGGGGTTGGCGGCAACCATGATGTGTGGGATGAACGTCCACGGCATGGTTGTCCAGACGAGTAAATACTCTTTCGGCCTGCCGACCAGCGGGAATCGCGCCGTCACACTCGTATGTGTCAGATCAGGATAGTCTTCTGTACTGATCTCGTGCTCGCTGACCGCCGTCCCGCAGCGGCCGCACCAGGGCATGACGTCGGTCCCCTTGTAGATCCAGTCACGTTCAAAACACTTTTTGAGAAATGCCCAGATGTCGTAATTGTTCTCATTGCTGAAAGTGAAATAAGAGCCGCCCAGCTCGGGCATGCCGAGATGACCGACCACCTGCTCCACTGTATTGGAATAAGGGCCATCGGGTCCTTTAACCGAGATCACTCGCTGCGAGTCCTCGCCGAGTGATTCGGCAAGCCACCGCAGTTGGTCGGGATCGTTCCAGTCCATCCACATGCCGAGCCGAATCGATTGCTCGGTTTGGACCGCGGCAAAATTCAGCACGCGCTGCTTGCACAGCATGACGAATTCGGCAAGGCCGTATTTCTCTATATCGCGTTTGTTCTGAAAGCCGAGGTCTTTTTCGACGTTGACCTCGACCCAAAGACCCTGGCAGTCAAAGCCGTTCTGCCAGCGCTCGTCAAACCCCCGCATGGCGCGAAAGCGCTGAAAGAGGTCTTTGTAGGTGCGGCCCCAGGCATGGTGCACGCCCATCGGATTGTTAGCGGTGATGGGCCCGTCGAGGAACGACCAGCGTGGCCCGCCTGCGCGGAGCCGGCGGAGTTTGCCAAAGGCATCCGTCTCTTTCCACCAGCGCAGGATCTCTAGTTCGAGCTCCGGGAAATTGGGTTTACTGGATACTGGATTGAACATGGCAGCTCCGGGTGAATGAAGATTGCAGATTGCGCCCAATCCTGCGGATTGGGACGATTGCAAATTGTCTGCGCTTACTCGACGGCGATGCGGAGGCGCTTGTTGATTTTGCCCTTGCTTTCGTGGCCGACCACGCGAATGCGCCCGACCTCGCGCGTGTTGGCCACATGAGTGCCGCCGTCCGCCTGCAAATCGAGCCCGACAATCTCGACGGTGCGCACCTCTTTGATATCGGGCGGAAGCAAGTTGATCTTGGTCCGAATCAAGTCGGGGATCTGAAAAGCCTCATCGCGCGGCAGGACCTTGACGCGAATCTCGCGCGCGGCTTGCACTTCGGCATTCACCTTTTCCTCGACATGCTGCGCAAAGTCACTGCTCATATGCTCGAGCTCAAAATCCATACGCGCGGCCAGCGGCTCCATGTCGCCGCCTGTGACGCTGACTCCATAATCACGGAAAATGGTCCCGCAGAGGATGTGCAGCGCGGTATGAGTGCGCATGAGCTTGTAGCGGCGGTCCCAGTCGACGACACCATGAACCTGAGCGCCCGGAGCCAGGCCCGCGCGATCGAGTTTGTGCCACACCTCGCCGGCTTGCTTCTTGGCCTCAAGCACGCGGTATTCCCCTTCGTCTGCCCGCAGGATTCCCGTGTCGCTGGGCTGGCCTCCGCCACGCGGATAGAACGCGGTGCGATCAAGCGCGACCAAATCGCCGTTGACGGCTGTCACCGTGCCGTCGAATTCCTTCAGATACGCATCCGATTGGCAAAGGAGCTCTGTCATTTGACCTCCGTCCACATTCGAATCATCGAATCCGCAAAGCCCATTTTGTGCCAGAACGCCACCGCCCCGGGATTGGCGACGGCTGCACTCAGGTTGACGTTTGTGACTCGTATCTCTTTGAACCACTGGGCTAAAGACTGATACAGCAGGGTGCCAATGCCCTGCCTGCGGACCCGGGCAGTGACAATCGCGTCCGAGACCAGTCCGTAGCGGTCCTGACGAAACACCGGTGGAGCGGACTGGACGGCGCCGGAGATAAACCCTGCAGCAAGACCATCCACTTGCGCGAGCAGAACGCACCAATCAGGGTCTTCAAGGCAGTTGGCCATAAAGGGACGCCAGTGTTCCGCGGCGTCCAGAGCCAAATCGAACATGGGTCCCAGGTTGGCGTGGAACTGAGACAGCTCACGCCAGAGTGGCTCGATCATGCTGAGGTCGCGCGGTTCGGCACGCGTGATCTTGGTAGACACGGCTTGCCCTCTCAATTCGATTTTGGAGATCGGGGTGGGTGACCGTATAAGAAAATCTCGCCCCGAAAAGGGACGAGATAGTTACTCGCGGTACCACCCTTGTTGGCGGAATTTAACGGAACAGCATGCCGCCCTCTTTAGGCCGAGGACCATTATCCTCGCGTCTGGTGTAACGGGAGACGAAGCCGTCGCAATCTACTGGCTGACGCGTTCGATGCGCCGCTCCGGAAGGATTTTCGGCGAGCGTCAAATACCCGGCTCACACCCACCCGGGCTCGCTGAATCATTGGCTCGCGTACTCGTTTCCATCACTGCGTTGGAGCCAAGTATAGCGGAAATGAGCAGCGCTGTCAAGAGAGTAGGAACTAGAGCCAGGCTACTGCCAAGTCGCCCACGAACTCACGAGCTGACTTGCCCTTGGCCATCACGGCCCCCCGACAACTCGGCCATTCGCCGCGCATCGATGTCGTCATTATACTGCAGGGCCTGGCGACCGCGCTCACGAGTGCGGATGCGAACGACGTCCTCGACGGGGTAGATGAATATCAGGCCGTCTCCCTCCCTCCCCGTCAAAGCCGCCTCGCAGATCGTATCGACGGTTTTCTCGACGTTGTGATCGCTCAGAACGATGTTGATCTGTATCTTGGGAAGCAAGTCCACCTGATAAGAACCGTTTCGACCTGTTAGCGAGATACCGCCGGAGCGGCCGTGCCCGCGCACCTCGACCACATTCATTCCGATGATACCGATGCGCCGCAGAGCATCTTTGACATCGTTGAGCTTTTCTTCTCGAATAATGGCTTCAATCTTTTTTGTCATCGGCTACCTCAAGCGTACGCACGCTCGCCGTGCTCGCTGATGTCGAGACCCACTTCTTCTTCATTCTCCGAAACGCGCAGGCCCACCCGGCGCGCCAAAAGCCTGGCAATCAACCAGGTCATGCCGAATGCGAACACGATTGCCACAGCCACCGTCAAGGCCTGAATGAGCAGTTGTGCAGGATTTCCGTAGAATAGGCCATTGGCGCCGGCCGCGTTCACCGCCTTGGAGGCGAAAAGTCCCGTGGCCAAGGCGCCCCAAGTGCCGCCCATGCCGTGACAGGCCCAAACGTCCAGCGATTCATCCAGATTGCGCTTTTGCCGGAGTTTGACGGCATAGTAACTGATCGGCGCAGCGATCGCCCCGATCGCGATGGCCGCCAGCGGAGTGACGTATCCAGCAGCCGGGGTTATGGCGACCAGACCGACGACCGCTCCGGTTATTATGCCGAGGACACTCGGCTTGTCGTCCATCCAGCTCAGCAACATCCATGTTAGCCCAGCGGCCGCGGCAGCCGTGTTGGTGGTGATAACGGCGTTGACCGCGATTTCATTCGCCCCCAAGGCGCTCCCGCCGTTAAAGCCGAACCATCCCATCCACAAAAGTCCGGCCCCGAGAATACTGTAAGGAATATTGTGCGGTTCCATGGAGGCTCGGCCAAATCCGCGCCGCTCTCCGATCACAGTGGCAAACGCGAGCGCAGAGAAACCGGCGGTGATATGGACGACGGTCCCGCCGGCAAAATCCAACGCACCCAGTTGATGCAGAATCCCACCCGCGTTCCAGACCCAGTGCGCAACCGGGTCATAGACGAGCGTGGCCCACAACAAAGTAAAGAGGAGAAAGACCTTGAAGCGGACCCGTTCCACAAAAGCACCGGTGATGAGTGCTGGCGTGATGATGGCAAACATCATCTGGAAAGTGGCGAACGCGAGGTGTGGGATGGTAGGAGCATAGTCCGGGTTGGGAGCGCCACCCACCCCGGAGAGGCCGAAAAAATTAAGCGAGCCGATCACGCCCTTGATCGTCGGACCAAAAGCGAGGGTGTAACCGACAAGAACCCACTGAACGCTTATCAACGCAATAACAATAAAACTCAGGTTGAGGGTCGAAAGGACATTTTTCTTGCGGACCATACCACCGTAAAAAAACGCGAGGGCGGGTGTCATCATCATGACGAGCGCAGTGGAGATGAGGACCCAGGCGGTATCGCCGGTGTTGATCTGGGGCATGAGTGTATGCTCCTTGTAATGGGTGATTCGGTAATTGGGTATTGATGGATCGCCAGTCGCGAGTGATTCGCGAAAATTAAAGCCCCTGGAAGGGGCATTATGTACCTTCCAAGGGCTTCGCGGCCCAAATTGCTGTATTTTCGATCGATGGGCAGACGTCTGCCGGGTGAGGCTAGGCGTCGTAGTACATGTAGAACTCGTATGGGTGCGGGCGGAGCCGAACGGCGTCGACTTCCTTCTTTGCCTTTAGCTCCAGCCAGGTCTCGATGACATCGGATGTAAAGACATCCCCCTTTAGCAGGAAATCATGGTCTCGCTCCAGCGCCTCAAGCGATTCCGAAAGCGAGCCGGGAACTTGCTTGATCTTTTTCGCTTTGGACGGGGGGAGCTCATAGAGGTCCACATCCATCGGCGCCCCCGGGTCCATCTTTTTCTCGACGCCGTCGAGACCCGCCATGAGCAGCGCGGCAAACGCGAGATACGGATTCGCCGAAGGATCGGGTGGGCGGTACTCGATCCGCTTGGTCTTGGGATTGGTCGAATACATCGGAATCCGGACCGCGGCGCTCCGATTCCGCTTGGAATAAACCAAATTTACGGGTGCTTCATAGCCGGGGACGAGACGGCGGTACGAATTCGTCGTCGGAGCGCAAATGGCGAGCAGAGCAGGCGAGTGGTAAAGGAGCCCCCCGATGTAATAGCGCGCCATTTCGGAAACGCCCCCGTATCCTTGCGGGTCGGCAAACAGATTTTCCGTTTCCCGCCACAAGCTTTGGTGGACGTGCATTCCCGAGCCGTTGTCGCCGAACAGCGGTTTGGGCATAAAGGTAGCGGTCTTGCCGTGAGCACGCGCCACGTTCTTGACGACGTATTTATACATCATCAGGCTGTCGCCCATTGTGGTCAGCGAGTTGTAGCGCATATCAATCTCGCATTGGCCCGCCGTTGCCACTTCATGGTGATGGACTTCAATGGGGACATTTGCCTGAATCAGGCGGAGGATGATTTCTGAGCGCAAGTCCTGCAGCGCGTCCGCAGGTGGAACCGGGAAATAGCCCTCTTTGTAGCGCGGCCGGTGACCGAGATTCTTGGAGGAATGATCGAGTCCGCTGTTCCAGATGCCTTCGTCGGAATCGATGAAATAATAACCGCTGTGCGAATCCTGATCGAACCGAATATTGTCAAAGATAAAGAACTCCGCCTCTGGCCCCCAATAGCTCGTCGTCGCCAGGCCCGTCTGCTGCAGATACCGTTCGGCCTTTTGCGCGATATGGCGGGGATCACGTGAATAGGGCCCCCGGGTGATCGGGTCGTAGACATTGCACGCAACCGTGAGCGTCGGAACATTGCAGACAGGGTCGACAATCGCGGTGGTGGGATCGGGCATGAGAAGCATATCGCTTTCATGGATATGTTGAAACCCGCGGATGCTCGAACCGTCAAAACCCACCCCGTCTATGAAGAGGTCCTCGGCGAGTTCTGTGATGGGGATGCTGAAATGCTGCCAGGTGCCGAGGAGGTCGACAAACTTGAAATCGACAATCTGTAGATTGTGGGCCTGCGCGTACTCGAGCACTTCTTTGGGTGACGAGAGCCGGGCGGGCGCTTTCGAAAGGTGCGTGCCCAGCGGCTTGAGTTCGGGTAGAGATTGAACCGTCTCTTTAATCTCTAGCATTTGCTCCTCCTTCAGAGAAATAGTGAATAGATTCCGTCATCAGACACCTAGTAGAGTGAGCGCGACACGGCCGGCGGCTGCGAGCCCAAAAGCACCCAAAGCAGTCCCGCAGACCAACGACGCAAAGCGAAATACCGTCGGTCGTACCCACCGGCGCATTTTTGCTATGGCGACCGAAAGCAGGACCGCCCACAGCCCTGAACCGATCATGAAGCTGGCAAAGAACAGGGCGATTTGAGCACCGCTCGCGTGAACGAGCCCTAATGAGGTAAGCGCCCCGCCCAGTGAGAGCCAAAACGCGATGGCCCAGGGGTTGGTCAAGGAGAGCGCGAGCCCGCCGAGAAAAGCACCGCGGCTTTCGTTTGCAGACGTGGGTGCCGCCAACGTCGAGGCTGGTCTCTGCGCTCCCTTCAAGGCGGACCGGGCGAGGAACATGAGAAAGAGAGCGCCCGCGGCGCCGAGAGCGATCTGCAGAACGTGGTTCTGAGCCAACGCGGCGAGCCCGGCGAGCGCAAGGACAGCATAAGTGGCATCGCCAATGATAGAGCCAAGCTGAACGCGAAAAGCAAGCGCGAAGCCGCCATTCATTCCGCGGCGAAGGGTCTCCGCCGTCACCACGCCGGGAGGCGCTGCAAAGGCCAGTCCCATTGCGATCCCCACCAAGATTGTCTCAGGCGGCACGTGTCAATTTCCTTCTCTCTCCAAGCCATCTCCCAGAATTCAAGGCAAACGAAAAAGCCTTTGGGTTCGGGCGACAGTGCGCGAATCCAAAGGCTTCAAGGCCGATCAAAGAGTGCTTCACGGCACTCAGCTATTCGGTTTCAGATATAACGAACCCATTATACCAAGAAAAAAACACTTGTCAAGAGGAACATGCGTTCTGTCCAGGGATGTTGCAGAGTCGCCTTTGTGTGTCATTGCGAGAGTTCGCCCACAGGAACTTTGGGTAGGCGACCTTGAAGCAATCTCACCGACACACGCGGGGATTGCGCGTGTGGGGATTGCGCCCGTGCAGTCCACGGGACGGCTTCGTCCGTCGACAATGAGATTGCTTCGGCTTCGTCCATTCAAATGCAAAGGACGAAGCCTACCCAGAAACTTCACGCGCCGATTGAAGCGGGCACGGGGGCAAGGGTAAAGCCCAGCTTCGTCGCTTTTCTTTGTAGTCGGGCGATCTCGCGCTCGCGATCCCGCTTGAGGTAGGCGTCCGCACT
>JAMCQI010000015.1 GCA_023381515.1 Chloroflexota bacterium
CTCATTGTCCCCTGCCTGCCGGATTGACCTCAAGGTGATTAGGGAATCTCCTTGACCCTACGGGTTCAATGCATCACCTCCTCATGAACCGTTCGGGCTCGACAACTGTATGCTTATCCTAGCGCGCTATCCCCGTAGATCAATTGCGCGGCCGCGAGCTTTTGTCCCACTAGGCTTGCGGCTCGATGTTCCATCGTGTCGCGATACACGGCAAAGTGCACGTCGACATCATGAACCTGACCGATGCGCCAGGTGCGTCGCGACGCTTGCATCAAGCAGTAGTAGGGTAGGAAAGGGGCGAGTTACCCTTGCAGGCACTTTTCCCCAGACCCCCCTCCGAACCGGACTTGACCCTTTGGCGTCATCCGGCTCTCCAGAACTCACGTGCATTTGTCGGGTAAGGGTTTCCCTGCGTGGATTGCATCGTGGCATGATTTGCACACCACCAGCGTTTTCCTTTGCAGCGCGATCATCCTGACTACCCAGGCGGGTTTGTCTTTCCTGCCGCGCCAACGGTTCTTCAGGTCTGCCATTTTGCGAACGTGGTGCACTTCGCATCTGTCTGTAGAGCCACAGATTTCACACTCGTTCGCTTGCAGCCGCTGAATAAGGTCGGTACGTGAACTGAGCGGAACGTGCCGTCGTCGGATGTCATCGTCAATTGGCTCGCTGCCCGGCTTGACGACTTTCAGAGGGATACCGCCCCAGTAGATGTAGTGCGTGTCGTCCTTGGTTGGGACTTCTACAACGAGAACTTTGTAGGTCTTGCCATCTACCGTGCGTCTCCCGCCATACTGCCGGTACGCCCAAGGGACGGTGGACTTGAACTTGTCCGCCAGTGTTTTTGTGAGAGCGACTTCCATCACGTATTTGAGCTTACGCAGCGCGCATCGGTCAACGGCATACTTGTAGTACTCGGCGATTCCACGAAACCGTTGCTGGTACACGTTCATGATTTCTGCATCAGAGTATTGCAGCAGATTGGCTTCGTGGATTGGTTTGCCGTGCCGAAGATAGCGCACTGCCAGCTCATCGACCTTCCCATACGGAACACCTAGCCGTATGCAACCATTGATGCTTCGAGTTTTGGTGCGCGTGCCTGTTCGGGCAGTCAGTTTGTCGTCTGCATGGTAGACGCTGATGTCATATCCCAAGAAGCGTGCATGTTCCGTGCGGGCGTGCGTGATGAGGGTTTTGGATGCGCTCATTTCCAGATGCAGCGTGTCCTTCAGGAATGCACCGATCGACCTTTTGATTTCTTCTGCCTCTGATTTGGGTCCGATGAGACCGAGGATGAAATCGTCGGCATAGCGAAGGTAGTGCAGTCGCCTGAAGTCGGGATCTTGCGTATCCTGGGAGGGCAACCAGCGTCGTTGTTGCTGAAGCTCCTTGATCAACGCCGTGTCGCCATGTCGTTGTGCTTTTTGGATCATCTTTCCCAAGTGTCCATACTCGTAACTCGCTGCACGCTTCTCCCCGCGAGAGTACTGCGGGACAAGTTGTTCTTCGATATAGGCATCCAGTTCATGCAAGTATATATTGGCGACCAAAGGACTGAGGATACCGCCTTGCGGCGTTCCACTGTACGTGCGGTTGTAGTGCCAGTCCTCCATATACCCCGCTTCCAGTAACATCCGGATGAGATTCAGCAACCGACCATCTTGGATATCTCGGGAGAGAATCTCCATTAGTACTTGATGGTCAATGTTGTCGAAGCAGCCTCGGATGTCACCTTCGATGAACCACGCTGCACCCTGAAACCTTCTCTTCAGGTCTGCCAGTGCGGTGTGGCATCCGCGTCCTGGCCGAAAGCCGTGCGAACTATCGCAAAAGCGGGGTTCGTAGTAGGCTTCGAGCAGCAGGCGGAGTGCCTCTTGCACCAGCTTGTCTGAAAAGTTCGGGACTCCGAGTGAGCGTGTCCCTCCATTCTTCTTGGGAATCTGTACACGACGGGCAGGATGAAACCGAAAGCGTTCCGTTCGTAGTTGTTCGATGATTCTTTGGATGCGTCCCAGGTTCATCCCGTCTACCGTGTCGTCTGCTTCCGTTCCTGCCGTGAGCGCACCACGATTACGAGCGATCTTGTCATACGCAGCCAGAAATAAATCCTCGCTGAATAGACAGCGATACACTCGCGTCAGGGGCGTTCCTTTTTCACCCAACTTGTGCATTGCTTGTAGAATCTGTTCGGCGGTTTGCATTCGCATACCTCCCAATCTTGCAAGCCGAGTTCCTAACTCCCTTCGCCCTGTAGTTGGCTTTCCCAACTGCCCTGGGTGGACGTGACCCCACCGACTACTATGGAGTTTCCGTCGCCCTGGGACTCGCGTCCTTTAGGCGATCCCGCAGTACAGTCATGAATGACGTGCTAGGATGGGTTAGAGCGTCTTTTCGTGGCTTGATGGGTCTCACTGACCCTTGTTCCCGACAGGAGGATTTCACATCTCTCAGCCTGTACAAGGTGCTGCTGTCGGGGCTTGACCTCAGCCATTGTGTCAAGAGAAGAATAGTCTCCAACTCACCACTGGACTTGAAGCAGTGTAGCTTTACCCATACCATCCAGGTCTCGGGGCGGCTTACTCTGGTAAATGGCTTCCCAGTTCACCCCTTTTCCGGCATGCTATTTTCCCGTTCGGATTTCTCTTTTCGGTAAACCGGATGACCTCGCAGGTGTATCCTCAACCTGCGGCGCGTCACGCGCAATCATTCATGCCGTCGTGCGGCGCACGAGGGAGTATTCCGACTCGAACCAGACCGTTGTCTGGAAATCCACAAGGTCGAGTCCGACCTCGACGAGTTTCGGATTCGTAATTAGGACATCGATCATCCCTTTGCCCACGCGCCGTCTCAGCCATTCCTCTCGCACCTGGGTTCCGACGCTTGCTTTGAGAATGTCCACTCTCAGTCCAGCGCGTCCAAGGAGCCGAGCGAGCCGCTCGGTTATGTCCCGCGTACCCGTTTGTCTGCAGAAGACGAGCACGCGTCTCCCGAGATCGCGTTCTTTCTTGCAGAGGTTCACTAGCCATTCTTCTTTGGGATAGAGGCGGTTCTCTCCCAGTGCTGGAGCGCTCGCCACGACTTCTCCATCCGTAGCTTCCACCACCTCTGCACGGAAGCAGCTGTTCGGATAGGCGAGCAGGCTCTGCAGGTAAGCCGCGAGGAGCGAATGGTTCCGGCGTTCAGTCGGTTCTGCAATTCCTCCATCAGTTCCTCTTCCAGAGCATCGTAGGCCTCACGCTGGTCCTTCGCCATCGGGATCTCATGCGGGTATTCGCGATAAGCGGGGAGCTGAAATCCAAGATCGGTCAGGCTCAAGAAGGCCGAGCTATCGAGCAGGAGTGCGACGAGCTCCGGCGATGCTCCGGGCAACTCTCTCACGTATGTCTGCCGACGTCGCTTGCCGGAGTAAGTGCCAAAACCGTCGTCTCCTTCCGAGCGCTTCATCACTTTCTCAAGTATACCGAAGCGTTCAGCCCAGCGTTGACCATCGGCCCATGTGAACTGCGCGCGTACCACGGGTGACAGCCGATGCAGGAGGAAGAAGAGCGACGTCGCCCGCCCGCCGAAAATAGTTCCCGTAAGCGCGAGCGTTTTGCTGCATGCCCTGACAAGCGAGCCGAGCGCATACCCTTGATCGGTGCTCTGTCCCTTCATTTGGTGCACCTCATCGGCGATCAAGAGCTTGAAGATGCCGCGATGCCGGCGTGCAATGAACTCGGCGATGGGATACCGCGAGGTAGTGGGTCGTGTGTCGGCGTCGAGCAAGCGAGCCTCGTCCGAGACGGTTGCCCCGTTGAGATGCATCATTTGGAAGACCGGTTCGCGGCACTGCGAACAGTACCTCTTGCGTTCTTCCAAGTAGGAAAGATCGCGAGCGATGGCGACCTCATGTCCTCCTTCGGTTTCATAGACGGGATAGCCGCAACGCGGACAGGCGAAGAATTGCTCTTTCTCCACAAGGGTTTCGCCGCTCCGCGTGTTCACCCGCGTGTAGCGATTCCGGATGATGTAGGCCGGTCGCCAGCCACTCCCGAGCTTTGCCATCTCGCGTGAGAGGACTGCATACGCCGGTGTGCCGGGGGCGAGCCGCTGCACCTGGTTCACGAATTGCGTCACGTCTGTGAGGCGATACAGCGGCATCGCAAAGGCCATTGGCACAATCTGCTGAATCTCTCTGATCCACTTGTTAACGAGATGAGGTGGGCACAGGATGAGTGTGGGCCGCGTGTCGCCATCGCAGAGGCGGATGAGTTCGGAAACCGCAGCGGCGATTGTACTCTTGCCCACACCCATCTCTCCTACCATGACCGCCGAATTGGATTTCTGCAGTCGCTTCCAGAGAGCGACGGCCACGTGTTTCTGTGCGGCAAAGAGCCCAGTCTCCTTGCGCCCGGGAACGTGACGGTGTCGGCTCAGGTTGCCGAGCGTGCTCTGTACGATCGGTCCTTCGGCTTCGAGATCGAACTGGTAGAGCGGGATGAAGGTGTCCATCACTTTCTTGGTCAGCGCATCGCGCCATTTGTCGACGAACTCCGCCAGCGCTGACGGCTCTGCGACCCGTTCGTTGCTACCACTCTTTAGATCGAGCGCAATGATCTCTGTGACGAAGCGGTCCCGCACGATCTCTTCATCTTCGTCAGCGGATTCGACCTTCTCCTGCACCTTGTACGTCCGTCCTTTGACGAGGAGTTGTTCCGTGCAATCCTCCGACTCCAGTCGCAGGTTCCGCATCAAGCCGGCGGCGATGAGCATCGCGAGGTGCCCTTTCTTAAGGGGCATCAAGGGATGGAAGGTGGCAAGGTCACATCGCGGCGTCATCCACTCTTGCCATTCGGGTGTCTTCCAGGCGCCCGCTTCTGTCGCCTCGGCAAGCGCCTCCTGGGGATTGATCTCCGTGCCACGGAAGTAGAATTTGGTCTCGAGCGGAGATGGCAGGCGGTATTTCTCTTCCTCACTCATTTCTTCGGGGAGCACAGGTAAGCTACCGCGACACTGTTGAAGCAATGCGAGCGCACCCTGTTCATCTCGGTGCGGCTCCGCCTTGGCGATGCCAAAGATCGCCGCTTGCCGAAATTGCGCATATTCCGGATCGGGGAAGCGAAACGCATGGATGGATTCGTATGCGGTCGCGAGATATCCCGCCATGCGAGCATCGATGCGATACTGGGGCACAATGTGCACGATGAGCCCGCCCGGCTGCAACCACTTGGTCGTATCTCGCAGGAAGGTGTACTCGGTGCGCTTCCCTTCTCCTTCGGCCGCATCGTAGGGTGGATTGAGGTAAAGGACCTGAAAGGCGTGGTGAGGAGCACGCGCCGAGGCGCAGTCGAGATGAAGCACGCGGTGCAGCCGTCCCGACGCTTCAAGCGCGCGTTCCGCATCGATCTCGATCCCATAGCCCTCAAGATGCCAGGCCTGCGAGACTGTCTGGGCCGCTATGCCCTCCCCGCAGCAAGGATCAAGTAACCTACCGCCAGAGCTAGTCGGTAGCACACAGCGCGCTATCCGTTCCGTCACAAGTTCGGGGGTTGGAAAGAACCCGGCTTTGGCTGTTGACGCGAGTCTCGTCATTCGGCCGAATCCATCAGAGCCCCGCGCTGGATGCCTTTCTCAATCAACGCGAGCCACAGATCAGAATCCGAACTCACCCGCCATGCTTCGACGCCCCGCGTCTCTGGCAGTGGTTCGATGAGCTTGTTCTTCATTCCCTGTTTCCAGAGGTCCGTTCCCCAGGAGACGAGCAGCGGAGCTGCGATAGCACGGTCCAACATGCCGATGAAGCGTTCGATCGGCGGCTCATCCGTGCTATTCAAGAGGTAGAAAGCCTTGCCTGCTTCCAACCGGGGGAGTGCGGCCTGGTGATAGAGGAGCACCATGTGGTCAAGACCGCTCTCGGGCAGCTGAACTGTGCGAGAGACATAAGCTCCGTCCGCCCGGCGCAACACCTGATTCGCGATTTCAATCGCGCGGTTGTCCATCAGCGCCGCCCAGACGCCGCGCACGGCGGTACGATAGCCAACCAACGACAGATAGATGGTCCCTTGCGTGTCGGGATCGACCGCATAGCCGAGACCGTGAGCACGCAAGCCGCCAAAGGAAACCGAGCCGATCAGCTCGGGACATACACCAATCAGATCGGGCATTCATTTCTCCTGTACAGATTGTTGTCTTCCAGCAAAGTAAGAGGGCGGTGCTCGATGGCACACGCCCTCTTCGACTGCAGTTCTCTTAGAATACTTCGTGGATCTCGATCCCATGGATCGCTTGCATCAACTTTTTCTTGATGCAGTACACGCCGGTCTTCGTGGGATTGGATTTCACATCTTCCACGATCGTTTCTCCGGCGCGTTCATACACAAAGTCGGCGACGTAATTAGCGATGTGGAATCCGTTCACGTCCAACCGATACTGCTTTTGCCGGGCGAGACCGGAGATGGTGCCGGCTTGCTGCTCCAGTACAAGTTCGGAGTAACGTTCGGCCTCCCGCTCGCTATCGAAGGTGATCCCATCGACGACCGTCTTTCTGTTGTGCCACTTGCTCAGAGTCATTGCTTCATCTTCCAGCGCTTCCAAGAGTGAGGGACCACCATCGTCGACTGATTGCACTGCGGTCCGAATCGCTCTTCTCGCCTCCTGGCTCAAGCCTTTGAGATCGCTCAGCCTCACCGGCATATGCGCCTCAACAACCCGCGGGGTCTCTGCTCACTAGGTATCTACCTACTGCCCGAGCACCACCGGATTCCATTCTTCGAACGGCAGGTCGAGCATGGCACAGAGGGTATGTGCCTCGGGAAGTTGAACGCCATGCTTTTCGGCGATCTCAACGAGCTCGCTGCCGGTCAACCCATCGAGCAAGGACCAGCGGTGGAGAACCGTCTGCCCCGAGGCATCGTGCACCTGGATGAAATATCCGGAGGTGGAATTGAAACCATAGATCACAGTCTCCCCTTGACCGTTGGGGATCTCGTATTGCGCCATAACCGCCTCCCTCAGCTATCCAAATGCCACACGGGTCCTCGCCCGACCCAGGCGTAGGATTTGGCAAATTCGCGAGCCGTCGTCTCGTACTCTTCACCATCAATGCCTTCGGTGAGATAGACTCCTTTTCCGAGGTAGGTAAACAGGTGGGTCGCCCGCAGCCCTCCATTCAGGACGAGATGAGCTTCGATTATCGCTTTCCGTCGCCGGACCATCTGGAACAGCTGGCGGGTGCTCAGGATCAGTTTCTTCGGAACGCCAGATGACCTTGGAGGTACCGGCAATGACTTGTTTGCTTGCTCACCTGTCTTTTTCACCTGGCGTATTCCTTGCGGATCTGCGAGAGAGGTGTGGGCTTGAAGTACAGATCGCGTTCGACCGCGAGTCCGAACGGCCCCCGCAGCTCTTGTAGCTCGGACAGACTAAAGTAGCCAAGCTCAAACTCGGCGCCGCTGACAGCACCGAAGAAGGTATCCTCACCGTCGAATTCCGTCGCGAACCAGGTCCAGTTGCTGTCGGGAGTGAAGAACTTGACGATGGCTGAGGGATCGTCTTCCTTCTCCGTTGCCCCGAGCGCGGGGAGCTTGTCGCGCAGTTCCTGCGTCAAGAGTTGCATCGGCTACTTCCTTTCTCAATGGTTGTCGTGAGAGTGTAACCGTCGAGGAGATCTTTCACTCGTGCGGTGGCGCGTCGTAGCTCTTGGGCGACGCTCGCGAATACGACCGCCTCCCGCGCATAGATGTGGGCGAGGGCCGGCGCGCCGTTCTGCGAACGGTTCACGTTCTCTTCGCTTGCGGAAACCGCCATCTGGTGCAAGGCTCGCATCGTCTGCACATATGTCTGCGTGGTAAGTTCGGCATCCTCGCCGAAAAGGGTGCTCAGTTCTCTTTCCAGCGTGTCAGTTGGAATCATGTCACCTCATCAAGCAGAGAATCGGGATGAGGCAGTTCCTCATCCCGATTCCTTTGAATTTCGTCAGCTGGACTTGCCAGAGCTGGCAGGCGGCTCGCCGATTTCCTTGAGCAGCTCAGCGATCTCTTCCGGAGCACCGGCCAGCCACACCTTTTCGGTGATTTGTTCCTGGATGGCTTTGAGTCGGTCGAGTTCGGCAAAGACCGGCTGGAGGTCCGACATACCCCGCAGGATGGTGTTGATCCCTTCGACCGCTTTGGCATCGTGGTACAGGCTGCTGTTATCGCGGAGGTAGGCTGGGCGTTCCCAACTCGGATATCCAAAGAATTCGATCAAACCTTCGAGAAGCGTGCGATAGGTATCCAGTTTGGCAACGAGATCGTTCTGCTCGAGGTAGATCTGCAAGGCTTCTTCTCTGTGCGCATTGACCCGAGCCTCCTGCATTCCGATGCAGCGCTGGATGCGATTCTGCAGGATCGATTCATACTTTTCGCGTGCGACGGCACCGAGCCGATTGGTCATGCCGTTGTGAAGGTTGTTGCTTTCACCGTTTGGATTCATCACGATTGGTCCTTCTTATTCATCTGTAACAATCGACTCTGCGGGATCGCGGCTCGCTTTGATTTCGATGCAGCTGGCAAGTTCGCTTATGTGGTCACGCAGGATCTGCACCGCTCGTTCGCTGCCTGACGGCGCACCCGGTTGCCAGCCGGCATCGGCCAGTATCCGCACGGCTGTTTCTCGGAACTTGAGTACGTGTCCATTCTTGAGGCGGGCATCCTCTCCGAATACATCCTGCGCAATCGGCTGATATCTCTGTCGTAGGTGCCATTCCTCGGCGGATGCGACCGAGCTGCCGACGTATTTGACCTCGCGGCTCTCGATGAGGGCATCGAGATCGATGTACACCCACCCTCGATGAAAGTGCGAGTAGGGAATCGGGGGATCGAGCACGACGATTATGGGGAGCGTTCCACCTGGCTCTCCAATGCATTCGACGTACACGCCGCCGGGTTTGGGGTATCCGCAACCCCGGCGCATGACCGGTCGGACTTCCACGCCGCTTTCGCTCATTCCTCTTCCTCCTCGCTTTCTTTCGACTCAGACGTGAGAGTCTCGCCCGTTGCGGCAATGATTCCCCGCACCGGTTTCACGCCCTTGCGCGCCAGGTCCTCGGGCGCCTGCTCCTGATCGGGCTTCAAATAGTAGCTCGTCCCCGTCCAGTAGCAGTAGGCGAAGATACCGGATTGGAAGCTGACACCCAGGCGCTCAAAGATTTCCTGCTTGGCGTCGCTCTCGGGGATTTCCAACCACCGCGACGGCGCATGCTCGTACTTGCGGGCGAGCACTTCATCCACCTTCTCGTCATGCAGCGCCTCGAAGGCGGCGCGCAGCTCCTCTTCCGTTCCCTTTTCGATTATGAGCACGGCTTTGATATGGGCCAATGCAATGCGGGATAAACCCTTCACCATCCCTTCCGGAATGTTGTTGCGCGGGATGCGCACCGACAGGCCCTGCCGGTGGACCTCGCGGATCACGTCTTCCGGTGTCGGCCAGTACTCGGCGCCGCGAAAGACGAGGATATCTCTCGCCCCTGCTTGATTCGGGACTGCCGTTCCGCTGTTGTCATCCATGTTTGATTTCCTTTCGCCTAGAGAGCCCATTCCGTTTGAGGGCCGCCGGCAGAGGGTCTGTCCGCCCGACGAACTGCCTCTGCTGCCTTGGCCTCACGCACAAACAAGCACCGGCTGCGCAACGCTTGTTCGCGTTGGCAGCCGGTGCTTGGATGATTAGCACTAGATTCCGGAATGACGCATTAGGTTTGATTCATCCCGGTCCTTCCATCGTTGCGATTTGCCTTATTATACTCGTCCACCTAGCCCTCGCACCCATCGCAGTCTGCCGATTGCGCGTTCTACCAACTTCCGATCGGCAGTCCAAAACTCACAACCTTTTCGCTCAGCGACGGCCAAATAGACCGCATCGTAGACCGTCGGTAGGCCGAGGTCTTTTGCCAACTCCCATGCCCGTTCTCTGTCTTCGGTCGTCGATTCAAATGCGATCGGAAGGCGGAGGGCGAGATGAAACGCAGCCTCTGCCACGTCAGGAGCCAATTCCTTGCGGACGACCTTGTTCCGCAGCACGCTGTCGATTTCTGCGGCCGCGTACGCCGGGGCGATCAGGTCAACTCCTTCCGTCTTCCATTGTTGGAGTTGGGCTTCCACGAGCTCACTATCTGACTCGGGCGAAACGAATTTCACAATGAGCCCAGCATCCACGCAGACGTGAGTCATCGGCGCGCGCGCTCCTCGCGCAGCCTATGCAGGAGCGGTGTCGAGTCGCGTCCGACGGGTGCGCGGCTCCGGATCTCGCGTGCCTCTTTGATCCAGTCAAAATCCTCGCGTACGGGCGAAGGAGTCTCGCGCCCTGCCAACCGAGAGTCGACGATTTCGGTAATGAGATTCCGCAATTCCTCTTGGGTCATGTCGCCGATGCGACGGGGCGCTTGGCGTCTGGTCGTCCGAGACCGTTTCTTGCTAACCGTGCTCGCCATCTTCCGACCCTCCTCTAGGTGCCTGCTACTCGACTATTATACACGCATTTTGCTGTGTCAGAAACCGTTGGATGACCAGGCCTTTTCCCAGCGAAAGCGGTACCAGGCACACTCGCGCTTGGACCCGCATTACAGCAACCGTTCTTGAACCACATGTTCTCGCGGGGCGGCCTCGGCGTCTTGCAGCGCTTTGACAATGTGACTCAGGCGTCGCGCCCAGCCGCGCGCTTGGTCCTCACCCTGTGCGGCGGCGATCATGTCGGCAATTAAGGCAGTCAATTCAGACAGGGGATCAGGCGGTGCCTCCGCTGCCGTGACCTCTGTCTTGCTATCCTCCTTCGTAAACAAAGCCGCGTAGTCACCTTTGGGTGCTTCGCGGTCTTTTTCCTCGACCGTCGCCTTTGCCGATTGCGCCAGCCGAATCACGCGTTGGGTATCCACTCGGCGCTTGATCTCGCGAGACGATAACGCTTTGCCGTCGGCCTGGTGTGGGGACGCCTCTTCAATGTCGGCCAGCACCGTCGCCTGATCTGGGACCGTCAACTTGGCAAAGCCGCGAGCGTCCGCGAACGAGAGCCGGCGGGTTTCGATCGCGTGCTGCACGCTCGGATGAAGGTCGAGGAGAGCCAGGTGTTGGTAGACATGAGCGCTCTCCTGTCCCACGAGCGCTGCGATCTCTTCCACCTCAGCTCCTTCTTCGACGAGTCCGCGGTAGCACCGCGCCCGTGTCAGCGGGTCGAGGTCCGTCCGTTCGATGTTCTCGATGAGCCCGATTTCAAGGGCAGCGCGTTCATCCGCTATTTCGCACAAGCGGACCGGCACCATGTCGAGACCGGCTCGCCGAGCCGCTTCCAGACGACGGCGACCTGCCAGCAGCCTTCCATCCATCGATACGACGAGAGGCTGAAGCACTCCGTGCTCTCGGATGGAGGCGGTCAGCCCATCGACGTCTGCGAGTCCTCCGAGCCCATTGGGATGCACTCGAATGGCTTCCACGGACATGAGCGCCACCGGGGGCGGTTCCTCCATCGTCGAGAGCGCGAGGCGATGTGCATCGCCGGTAGCCGGCGGGGGTGGCTGAAAGAGTTCCTGTGTTTTCCAATCTTGGGCCAGGGTCATACACTCACCTTTCTATTTCCCACCCGCTGAAGCAAGAGGATGGCAAAGTGGGATGGATTATGGCCGCCCCAAAAAGCGGGCGCTACTCAGCGTCGGGGTCAGCTTGAGCTCGAGGATCTCCTCAAGGATGGGAACATAGATTCCCATCATCCGATCCGTTGTCAACCGCACCTCCCGGTCTGCGGTATAGAGGAGAGCGTGATAGACCCGAGGCCCCCCGTAATCGGCGAGGAGTGCTCCGATGATCGGCTCGAGCTCCTTCGGCGGTACCCACGCCGCTTCGAGTTCGATGATCTTCTCCTCTCGTCCCATGCAGAGGCCGGGCACATCAACGCGCCAGGCAGGAGCGAAATCCTCCGGCCGCAGGAAGAACGAGACGATGGCGGGCATCGCGGCGACCGGACTCCCAGGCTCCAGGAGACCCCGACTGGAACCGGCTGTGAAGGACCGCGTCCCGAGGAGAACCGGCGTTGAGAATCCGGCTTTCTGCTCCGTCCAGCGGTAGACAATCTCGCTGTCTGGAATTCCCAGATGCTCTTCATCTGGAATCCCAGCCTCCTTCTGGAGGAGATAGGAGAGCAGGCTTTCCCGACTCGATTTTGCGATCGAGACCACGCGGCACTGAGAGTCGCAGGCGTCGAAGAGATGCGCGTAATCCTCCACGAGTTGCTGCGTGAGGTCTGGCAGTCCTTCGGCGCGTAGCGGATAGAGCTGTGGGAGTCCGCTGTAGAGGGCACCATCGAGGAGGAGCATGCCTCCACCCCCGAGCTGCTGGATGTGCTTGGCCGCGAGATGGACCTCCAGCCGTTGCAGGAAGAGGTCGGCAAAGCGGTCAGCGGTGGCCCGGGGGACGCCTCCTCGGACCACCTCGATATCGACCAACGCTTCATCCACGTCTTCTCCGAGAACGAGAGCTTGAGCGACGAGGAGCAGGCTGCCATTGGCGAGTTCCAGACGCCGTGAGCCGCCATCCACTGCGAGGGCCATGGGACAGCGCCTGCGTTCGCGCGGCAGCGGGTGCCAGTGTCCTCCTTCTCGGAACTGGCGGTACAGGCTCTCTTCATCGCCGTGGTACTCGCCGGCGAAGAGGCGGCGCAGTTCGGTCTGCTTCTGCGTCGCCGTCCGTTCGAGGGGAACGATGAAGTTGGCCACTGATCAGGAGAGAGCCACAGTGAAGCGGCGAGGGCGAGCCAGGCGAAGTCGCCGGCGAGTTGTGAAGTAAGGGCTGTGCTTGTTCATGTTCCTCCGCTTTGTCCGAACCCTTCGCCTTTCGGGGAATTGCTTTCGCGCGAGATCTCCACAGCGTAAAACACGGGAATGTAACCACCCGACAGGGCCGCTTCCAGTTCGCGGGCCGAATCCTCGTCCAGCTGAATGTCGGCCATGAAGACAGTGCCAGAATGGAAATCCCCCATGGAGAGTTCCACCCCTTTTTCCGTGTGGTAGATCGATTTGCGGTTCTTGCCGCGCCAATCATCGAAGACAAGGGCAATCTGCATTTGGCTCCTTTCGCGTGCTTGCGGCGAGGGCTTGAATCACCGCACCCCCTTGCGAAGCGTCGTTTACTTGGCCGCTTCCTGGATAGGCTCTTTCTCGGCTTCTTCTTTTTTCCCTTTGGAGGCGGCCCGAGTCTCGACGAGGGGCATCATCACGTGGAGGAACTCGTCTTCGCCGACCGAGCGCATCACGATGGGGGCGGGATCCGGCTCACGCTTCAAGAATTCAATCGCGAGCTGCGGAGAGCTGACATGTTCCAGCAGCTGCAAGAGGAAGGGAGCTTGCAGCGAAACATGGAAGCTCTCTCCTTCGACGGCCGCATCCACTTCGCCCACCCCATCTCCGCGTTCCGCATGCGCCCCCAGGACGATAACCCGGCCGTGCTTGGCGTCCGCTTCCAGGCGAATGCCGTTGTGCGTGCCGTTCTTGTCGACAAACACGCTAATCGTCTTCACCGCACTCATGAGCTCGCCCGTCGTGACAACGGCTCGGGAGGAGTGCTCTGGAGGTAGGATGCGTTCGAAATCGGGGAACCGCCCGTCAATGAGCGCAGCGGTCACTTCGATATTGGTGAGCGTAAGGCTGACCCGGGTCCGGTTCTCATTCACGCTGATTTCTACCGGCTCGGCCTGATCCCCGAGCACTCGGGAGACTTCCTGGAGGGCTTTCGCAGGGATGACTGCTTTGAAGGGCTCCACGGCATCGGTGAGAACGGCCTTTTGCAGCGAGAGCCGGAAGCCATCGGCCGAGGCGAGCGTGACTTGCTTGCCGTTGAACTCGGCCAGTACACCCATGAGGATAGACCGGGAGTCTTCCGTTGCAGCGGCAAAAGCGGCCCGGTCCAGGAGTTCCCGCAGTCCCTTCGCCTGGAGGGAGGCTTTGAACATCGGCTTGCCACCGCCCATCGCCGGGAATTCCTGGGCGTCGATTCCTTTCACATTGGCATTCTGGTATCCACACTTGAGTCCCAGCGTCTGTGTCTTGTCATTGAGCAGCATCCCAATGCGTTCGGTCGGCAGAGCACTCACAAAGTCAGCGGTGACTCGGGCCGGGACGGCAATGGCTCCCGGCTCTTCGATGATCGCGGCAATCCAATAGCTGATCCCTACATCCAGATTCGTCGCCGCCAGACGCATTTTGCCTTCACCCGCTGCCACTTCACGAGCGTCGAGGAGCACATGGGTGAGGATGGGAAGCGAAGATTTCGACGAGACCGCACGGCTCGCCACCGCCAGTCCTTTGGATAGATTTTCCTGAAGGCACGAGATTCTCATAGACCTCCTAATATTCGTTCAATTGGTTGGAGTTCGATGCGCCTGGTTCCCTTTTCGCTTTGGAGATGCGCGTGGTTCGAACCAGTCCGCTGTTTTGCCCATGGAATCGGCGACCGCTTCCGGCGTGATGAACCGGGAGCGCACGGTCAGGGCTTCCAGGTTGCAGTAACTGGCAAAGGTGGTTAGCCCTTTGGGATCGGTGAACATGCGCCACAGATACGTGGCGGCGATATTCGCCACCATCGCATTGATGGATGGAGACTGATCGCCCGTGACCAGCATCTGAGCACAGGACGCGGCCGGCTCTGCCTCTTTTGCTTTCACCTCACTCAGACGAGGCTCTAGGAGATCGGGGTGCTGCAGATGGGGTGCCGGCAACTGAATGCAGAAGGTAGATTTCGGAAAGTGCGGAAACGCGGAGCGGAGCATTTTGACATTGCTCGTCGAACCCAGAAGCACCTGGCCTGTATTCTCTCCATTGCCGCAATCGAGCCAGAAGAGATGGGGAACCGGCAGCGAGTCGCCGCTCGACCATCCTCCGCTCCACCCATAGGGGCTGTGATCGAACGCCTCTGCAATTGACTTGCGAGCAGCGGCATTATCCACACAGCCGATGAGTACTCCGACATCGCCATACGCGAGCCCCACCATCTTTTTGTCGAAGCGGGCCTTATGGACTCGGATCTCGGTGCCCCAGGCAGGTCCGAGCCTCAGCGCCAGCGTCTCGGCTTTGCTCGCGCCGATCTCGGCGTCAGAGAAGTTCTGTCGAAATACATTCTTCGGCTCGACCATATCGGGATCGATGAAGGTGACCTGCACATTCATTCGGTTGGCTTCACGCAGAAAACGGGCGAGCCGGACGACGTGAGGAGCGAGCCAACTCCCTGTTCCTCCCATCCCGATCAGGTACAATCTGAGGAGGTGTATCCCGGGTGCAACGAGCTTGAGCGGGACGGCCTTTAGGTGCGAGAGATCCATGCGGTTCGATGCAGGTATCAAGTTGCCTTGCACCGCAACCATCGGAGGTCCGTCGCTTCCTCGATCGCTTTGGCATCGTAGATTTCATCGGGGAGGTCGAAAATCTCTCTGGCGGGGATTCCCCAGCGATAACCGTACAGTCCCACACGTACCTTCAGCTTGGGTAACTTCGCTACGTGACCTACGACGGCGTAGAGCCGGAAACCCATTTCGTCGTCATCATCGGCCGAGGAAAACTGCGTCTCCAGCTCCGCATGCGAGTGGAGTTCCAGGAGCGCATGCGCGTACGAGGATGATAGAGAGTCATCGAGCGGCCGGACACTGGCTGCCCTCTGCATCTGTTGAGGCATCTCCATGTGCCAGTGGCTCATTTCGTCCACCCACAGATGAAAGAGGCTCTCTATCAGAAAGCCGTGATGATCGCGTGCCCTCCGCGCTTGCTCAAGACAGCTGAGAAGCACACTCTCAGGCACACGCGGTACCCGCAGCTCGACGTGCGCTTCCAACGCTACAAGTCCGCGTGCATCGAAGGAGGCAACCGGCAAGAGCACGGATAGCTCACGCCTTTGCGCTCGCACAAAGAGGCCGTTGCCGGCAAGGATGTATTCGTACAGGCCGGCATCGATCGGGGGGAGAGGAATTCCCTCAGAAGCGATACGGTATTGAACCAGTGGAGCGCTGCTCATCCTCGAATCCCCCTCACGATGCCATCGATCATTTGACTCGCCGTCTCACGAAGAGGCACGAGGTCGCGGAGAGGGTAGCGACGTCGATTCGCTTGCGCCATTGTCTCCAGTTGCTTGCGTACATCCTCCGGGAACGCCTTTGATTTGCCGTTGACCGAGTGGTTGGAGAATGGACTCGCCAGGAAGAGGTTCCATGCTTCGCCGATCGTCTTCGTCGAAGCTCGCGGGAGAACGTTCGGACCGAAACAGATGGCGCCGTTCCCCTCGATGTTCGGAAGCGGCGCCGCGAAGAGAGGGGAATTCGCATTCAGCGCGCGGTCGGTGAAAGCCCACAGATAGTGCTTTTGAGAGTATCCAAAGAACGCAAGGGCCGGCATGGCGACCCGCAGAGTGACTGTTTCATTCCCCTGATCGGTCGTGAAGGTGAAGGAGTACTGCTTCGGTCGATGCGTCATCAGGAGCCATTCCCCGAGTCGCCCCATTCCCCAGCGGCGCACGTTGCTAGGAAGCCAACCGGTATCGATCGCTTCGTGAGCGAACGCGGTGCGCACCGCCGCGGGAGAGACGAACTTGTAGGCCGTCGCACCGGCCTGGTCGCGGTAGCGGAAGAGATACTGATCTCCGGTAATGACCAGCAGGGATGCAGTCTCATCCGGAGACATGGGGGTGAGGCGGGACAGATCAATCGGATGGGAAACCATTCACACCGTGATCCTTTCGGTCTTGATGCACGCATTCCAAAATCGCACGAGCTGCGCCAGCCAGTAGCGAGGGTGCCGTTCCATTCGCTGGATGAGCACGTCGAGCTTCTGGATGAACTTCTGAGCCTGCCGCCACTCTTTGGCGAGATACCGGATGTCCTCCTCTCTCCAAGCGAAATCATCAATCTCTATCTCCTGGTCCGCGTCGAACCACAAGTTGCCGGTATCGTGCGAGACGAAACGGATGAGGAGCGGTAGGTGAGCTTTCAGCCCCCCTGCCTGGCGGCACCCCCTTTCAAACTTGCGCCAGTCGAGGGCGCCCCGCCGGGGCCGCAGGTTCGGTGGCAACCATGCTTCCCAATCCGGTGAGGGCTCGTCCATAAAAAGCATCATAGCAGCACGGATGGGAAGCTTGAGGGATTCGGCATCCTCATAGTCCACTCCCTGCGGGTAGATCGGAATCATGTTGAAGCGGCCGTCTTCGAAGAAGAGGCCCGGGAGCGGAAAGAGGTGCCGGTCTACGAGCATCATGAATTCCTGCTCCTTCGCTGAATAGCCGCTCTCCCCATCTCTCGATACCGGGATCTCGGCACTCGCGCTGGAACGGGAGTATTCGCGCGGAAAGTACTTGCGATAGAGCCGGAGGATCTGTCCTGTGTTGACGAGATTCGCCAGTTGCTCGATCGCTTCGTGAGCGGAGAGGAAGCGGATACGTTTGAGTTGAGCGAGAGCTGTTGTCGCGGAGGCTGGCTGGTAGTGGCTTGGATTGAGCGGCTTGTTAGCCATCCCCATGAGCGGCTAAAAGCCGAGAGTGACGAGCGAGGCAGGAACCGGAGCACACTCGGCAAGGTAGGCGAGAGACTTATGGATGGTTTCGATCTCGCGTTCTCCCGCCTGAATGGCGTTCGCAATCGCAGGCTGCCATTCGATCATGGCTCCCGGATCATCCAACTTCGCCTCTTGCTGCAGCTTCGTCCATAAGTCAATTGCCGGGTTTCTCTCTTCGAGTGCTGCGATGAGCGCATCCGTCAAACTTCCGGCCGAGCCTTTCGTGTCCGCCCGCTTGATGATGGTGACGACCGTGTTTCCAGCTTCCTCTTTGCGCTGGATCTGCGCATTCACGATCCAGGGCACAAAGGGCGCGAGGGCCGCCCGCACGAGCTCGTCTTTCGCCCCGATCTCATCGGGGAGTGGGAAATTCTGTCCGTCGATTACGACCTCTATCATTCTCTCTCCTCCTAGAACATCGCGAGCTGCTGTTTCTCATCGGCTGCTTGATTCACGGCATTCGCCCTCTGGTTGGCGGTGAGCACGGTTCTGGCTGGCGCCGCCGCGGCCTGCAGCGTCTTCGGTTTCTCAGGCGTTGCCTGCTTCGCGTGTCCTGGCGGCTTGGCCGTCTTCAGTCGCCTTTGAAGCGACTCTAGCTTATCTTTTTCGATGCGGTCTTTGGCCGCTTGCTCGCGTGCCGGCAATTCGCTCTTCAGTTGGTCCACCAGGGTGATGATCGCCGGTGGCAGCTCACCCAGCTCGCTCAGTCGCAAGACCTGGAGGATCGGCGCGTCCAGATGCGTGCGTACCCCCAGGAGGACCGGGCGCCCCTTGGCGTCTCCGTCCTCTGGAAGGAGTTGCACCGCAATCTGGACCGTGCATTCCTCAAACTTGTAGGGCTGCTCGGCAATGCCCAAGGGAGCATCAGACGATTGGCTGAGTGCGTTCAGAGACGCAGAGGATTCGATACCTGAAGAGAGGTTGTCCGAGACGGCCGTCGACTCCACCTCCTCTGCCTCCTGAATCGACTCCGTTTCATCCGTACATGTCGTGAGCGAATCCGTCAGCTTGGAATTAATAGCCTCTTCCTCCGGGTGACTCACGGAATCCCCCTCGGGATGTTCGATCCGAGCTTCCGATGTAAGCTCCTCATCCGTTTTGATTTCCGTCACAGGCTCCTTTTCCTGTTTCAAAGCGCGCTCACTACAGCAGCATTCGGGCGCGCTTCTTTTCACCAAAATGACTATTGAACAATGCTCTTGCTTCCGCTATAATGAGCGGCGGCGGATCGTTCTGCCATTCAACCATACGGAGGTGATACAGTCACGCTCGCTCGGTCCTTGTAACAACTCAACACATCGCTCGAGGAGAAAGGAACAATGAAGATGCTCCGCACTCACACCGTTCCCTCCAAGGTCCTCGCCATTCTGGCGGCAGCCGTCCTGATGCTGGCGCTGTCGCAGGCTTTCCCCTTGGGCACTCAACCATCTGTCGTCCGCGCCGCGGGCACCCTACCGACCGGCCTACAAGACTATGAACGCTGGTTCGGTTCGGAGCATGCCCATACCGGCATGGACGGCGATGACGGCGCGACCGGCGCCACGGCGGCGACCGCTTTTGCCTACGCCAAGAATTTGCCTCATCTTCAGTATTACATCATCTCCCCGCACGTCCACCAATCCCGCACCGGCATTTCGCTCTACAGTGACACAACCTACAACACGATTCGTTCGAGCGCGACGAGTGCTACCACCCCGAGCTTCATCGCCATTGCGGGACAGGAAGTGAGCACCATTTCCACAGGCGGTCACTGGAACCTGTTCAACGCCTCGGCGCCGGTCGGCACCGATCATCCGGATGGCGACTGGAACGATGCCGACGACTATTACGATCACGTCGCGGGTTTGGGCGCGGCCGGCGAGGACATTGCCGCGCAGTTCAATCATCCGACTACCGGCGATTTCGGCGATCGCTATGCAGCGACTGCGGCTCCGTATTTCGGGACGATCGCAGTGACCACCGGTCCGACCGGTTCGACCAAGAAGGATTTCTCGGACAACGGAAGCAATCTCGAATACAACACGACCAATCCGTTGGAGAATCTGTGGGCGCACTATTTGGGTCTGGGTTGGAAACTGTCGCCCGCGGCCGATCAGGACAATCACCAGGCGACCTGGGGCGCCTCCTCTAGCGAGTATACGGTCATCGTACGCGCGAAAGGGACAACGTTGAGTCAGGCGAACGTTCTGAAGGGCATGCGCGACCATATGACGTACGCGACCGAAGATCCCAACATGCAGATCGGCTTTCTCGCCAACGGCTGGAGCATGGGGCAGACGATCGGCGGCGCCTCCAACGTCGCGTTCACCGTCTGGTGGAACAATCCCTCGGCCACGATTTGCAACAATAACGTGCCGGTGTGCGTGACCGAGCCCGCCAATGACGCGATCCAGAACATCTGGATCTACAAGAATTCCTTCGGCACTGTGGGCGATTCGGTGGGAGCGAACGCCGGCAACTTTGTCGCCCACCTCTCCCCAAACACGGTGAGCGGCACCTGGAATGTCACTCTGCCCGCGGCGGTCGGGGATTGGTTCGTGGTCAAGTTCCAGGACACGTACACCTTCGCGAGCGACCCAACGACCGGTCGGACGACCTCCAAAGATCTCACGTGGTCCGCGCCCGTGTGGTACGACCCGACACATGCGGATCCGCAGCTCCTCGTGGATAGCGGCGCAACCGCGACTCCCACTCCGGGTGGACCGACCGCGACGCCGGTTCCAGCGACCGCCACACCTGTCCCGCCGACTGCTACGCTCGTGCCGAGCGGCGGATGCACCGTGATCAAGATTAACGAGGTGCTGCCAGCTCCGTCGACGCTGTACACAACCGAATGGGTGGAACTCTATAACCCGACCGCCTCGGCGGTAGACCTCAGCGGCTGTATCCTCGACGATCTCGTGAATGGTGGCAGTGCGCCCTATACGATTCCTGCGGGAACGACGATTGCCGCCCACGGTTTCTGGACGCACGACTTTACCAACTACTATAACAACAGCGGCGACGACGTGAACTTGATTGCGACTGACGGCGTAACGGTGATCGATCATTATACCTACGGCAGCACCGGCTACGATGTGTCCTGGTATCGCTTCCCGGACGGCGGCCCGTGGCAGACGACGACGACCCGCTCGCCGACCAAGGGGAGCTCGAATACATTGAACGGCGGGACCGCGACCCCGACCAGCGTGCCGCCCACCAACACGCCCACGGCAACCTCGCTGCCGCCGACCAACACACCCACACCAACCCCGTTGCCGCCCACGAACACGCCGACACCGACGGCGACACGGACCCCCACCCCGACGCCGACGAAGACACCCACCAACACGCCCACGCGGACGCCGGTGCCGCCCACGGCCACGTTCACTCCCACGCCCAAGCCGCTCCTGAGTCACATCGTCATCAGTGAATTCCGGACGCGGGGCGCGGGGGGCGCAGGCGATGAGTTCATCGAGCTCTACAATCCCACCGGTGCCGCGGTTGACATCAGCGGCTGGCTGGTCAAGGGATCGAACAGCTCCGGTACAACCAGCACACGCGCGACGATCAATGCCGGCACGGTGCTACAATATGGCCAACATTACTTGCTGGCCTACACGACCTACGGCGGATCGGTGGCTCCCAACCAGACTTACTCGACCGGCATTACCGACGATGGCGGTATCGCCCTCTTCAAGTCGGACGGAGTGACCATCGTAGATCAAGTGGGGATGAGCACCCGGTCCGCCTACAAGGAAGGCACGGTGCTCGTCCCGCTCACCACCGATGTGAATCGCAGCTACGAGCGCAAGCTCGGAGGCGCCTCTGGCAGTTGCGTGGACGCGAATAACAACTCGGCGGACTTTTCGTTGATCTCGCCCAGCGCGCCGCAGAATAAGGCGAGTGCAACAGTGGTCTGCAAGTAGACGCCTGGCGTTGTCCTCGTACTGTGGGTTGAACAAATGGAATGACGGTGAGCCGGTGAGGAGGTCCTCACCGGCTCACAGATAAAGGATGCACTTGGAAGCCCCGTTCCGTTTTCCGATCAAGCAACTCGCCGATGTCGAGCGAGCCATCCATGCCCTCGCCACATTCCCAGAGGTAGGGCCCGGTTCCGTCCGGCTAGGCGAGGGAGCGGACCTTCTCTCGAAAGAATTGCTCGCTGAACATCGCGACCAGGAGGTCCCGCTTGTGACCCAAGCGAAGACCGCCGCCGATATCGTCGTGCTCCTGCGGGCACTATGGGACCATCCGCTCACCGAGCAGCGTCCGCGGTTCTTGCGCGTTGAAGCGGTCCTCGCGACAGACCGCTCCATTCGGCTCTCGCTCCGACTGGATCTACCCACGGTGGCGGCGCGGCCCCGCTGGATTGATATCGATGTCCCCCGTGACCCACAAGTTCGCGAACGACAGCTACAGGTCTTGCGGGCCATCGGCCGGGCAGTTCATTTGGATCTACTCGCCGTCTGAGCGCGACATCTTCTTTGCGTTTCAAGATGCAGGCGCCATGCGCAAGTCCAGCGCGGTACGCGCCGTGGCGTGCGCAAACAAGGCCGGAATGCGTGAGCCTTTGGCGCGTCTCGCGGCGAGCATCGCTTTGATGTTGCCTGGAATGGCGCACATGGCTGGTGACGGTAATCATTGAGGCTTCGCGAAACGTTCAGGGGGGGGACGAACGGCCCGCGGCATGCCGGTACGAGTCTGACCCGCTCTACTAACTGTGCGAAAACCGCTGGCCCATCGGGCTGTGTCGCAAGCTCGTTCACATCCTTCGCATTTGAAAGCGGAGGAACGATGATCGCACGCGCCCCCAAGCTGTCCGCGAGGATCTTGGCCGCGGCGCGTCCCGCGTCGTCCGAATCGGTCATGATGAAGAAACGTTCGGCGAAAGCGAGTTCCCTCTCCCACTCCGCTTTGAAATGGGAGCCGAGGAGTGCGACCGCGGGGTAACCCCATTGCAGGAGCGTCAGCATATCGAAGGCGCCCTCGGTGATGAATACTTCTCTGTGCTTCTGCGCGTCTTCTAGCCCGTACAGGGGTTTCGGTACACCCGGCAAGCCGAGATACTTGACCCGCTGATACTCTTGAGTCTGCCGGCCGATCAGATACACGGCGCTCCCGTTCCTCCATTCGGGGATGATGATCCGTTTGCGGAAGAACTCGCCGCGCTCGCCGATGAGCCCCAGTTCTTTCCCCAGCTCCGGATCCCATCCGCGGAATCGAAAGTACTTTTCGAGGTTATCGCCGGTCGCATAGCCGAGACGGAAACGCTTGATAATGTCCAGGTTGATGCCGCGACCGGTGACATAGCCGAGCATTTTGGGATTCAGCAGGAGCGACGTGTGGTAGACTTCTGCCGCGGCGGTGAGGAGCTGCTTCGCATCTTCATTGACGCATCGCGAAGGCGGGGTAGTCGCGTTTGCCACCGTTGCTATTGCTGGCTGAGGCGCTGTAAAGGCTCCGCCCTCTAGCCTCGCCACCGCTTCTCGGAAGTTCACCTGCTCGACGAGTTGAATGAACTTGAAAACGTCCCCACCGCGATTGCATCCGAAGCAATAGAACGACTGGTTAGCGGTGTAAACCGTGAAACTGGGGCCGGTGTCCTCATGTCCGGGCAATGGGCATTTCGCCTGGAGCAGTCGGCCGGCAGGACGTAGGTCCGTGTAGGCCGCCACAACTGGCTCAATCGGATGGCGTGCCCGGATGCCTTCGATCTCATCGCGGTTCATAGTGGTAGCTTCTTTGGATGAGCGGGCTTGTGGCGACGACAAAGGTGACCTCCGTTCGTTTCTTCCCTGCTTCGAGTTCTTTTTCTCGCTCGTGCTCGGCAATCTCGTCGGCGTACTCCTTCAGCAGGGCATCAAAATCTTGGGGTTCGTCTTCCTCTTCTGAGGCCTGCTCCTTGGAGGCACCTGCTGCTCGAGCGCGAGCCTCCTCTTCGCGTTCGTAAGCGATTTCGGCCAGAGCCATCTCATAGTCCAGACCCCCTGTCTGCGCTTCGGCCATGAGTGCTTCCATCTCTTCCGGGATCTCGATTTCACCCTCGGAGAGGAACTCGGCCTCCAGGTCGGTATCATCTCCTTCGAGTTCGGAGAGTACCCACGCTTCGATCTCTTCCGCTCGTTCCGCCTCACAGTCACCCCACGAGTGCTGACCCTCTGCCAGCCAGCGGTCGAATTCCGTTTCGGTCTCTGGTCCGGAGTCATCTGCGACCAGAACGTCGCTCTCTATCCTTTCCTCAGCCGCGGTGCTACGAGTCGTCGCGACCTGCTCCACCACCGGCTCTGTGATACGCTCTTCTTCAGCCTCCACCACTATGGGCTCGTCTCTCGCAGGCGCGATCGTCACTTTCGCGGGAAGAGAGGCAGAGACTTTCTCTACAATCTCGCGTGGGATGGCCGCAAGAAAGCGGCTCGGCGTGCATTCGACGGCGTTCGTTCCAACCTGTCGGGTGCGGGCAAAGGAGAGATAGAGCTTCATCATCGCTCGCGTCATCCCGACATAAGCGAGCCGCTGTTCCTCTACGATTCCGCCGGCGGTCCTGACTGCCTTCGCATGGGGGAAGATGCCCTCTTCCATCCCGGCGATGAACACGACGGGGAATTCCAGCCCCTTCACGGCATGGATGGTGGCTAGCGTCACCCCCCGCGCCTCCAGCGGTACGCCAATGTCCTGATCGCCCATTGTCGCAATGTCAGCGAGAAAGGACGCGAGTGCATCGTGCGCACCCACGTAGCGCTGAGAGAGCACACGTAACTGTGCCAGGTTCGCCAGCCGTTGTTTCGCTTCGGCATCGTTCTTCACCCAGTCGAGATATCCCGTATGCTCCAAGACATAGTCGATGAGGTCGGGCAGCTGTCTTTCGTTTGCAGCGACCGCCAGGTCGTTGAACACCAGATCGCAGAAACCGAGTGCTGCCTCCTTGACGCGTTCGGGCAGATCGTCGCGATTGTGAACATCGGTGAGAATATCCGACGTGAGCTCGGCCGCTCCTCGCTGCAGCTTAGCAAGTGCTGCCTGCCCGAGTCCTCGAGGCGGGCGGTTGATGATCCTCTGCAAGGCGCCGGCATCAAAGCAGTCGTGGAGGAGACGCAGGTAGGCGAGCAGGTCTTTGATCTCTTTCCGCTCGAAGAACCGAAAGTCGCCGACAAGCGTGTACGGCAGACCGCGATGCATGAGGACCTGCTCGAAGAGCCTCCCCTGCGCCCGCGTGCGAAAGAGGATGGCGCAGTCCTCGAACCGATAGTTTGCTTCCTGCACCAGGCGCTGAACCTCTGCCGCGGTGTAGTTGGCTTCATCCCAGTCGGTGTGCAGAGATGCCAGCGCTATGGGATCCCCTTCCGCATTCTCCGTCGTCAGGTCTTCGCGGTAAGGAAGATCGTGAACGACTTGCTGCGCCGCATTCAGGATGTTCTTGGTGCACCGGTAGTTCGTATGCAGCACCACCCGCGGTGCTTTCGGAAAGTCCTCCTTAAAGCGCGAGAGCATATTCGCGATATCGGCGCCCCGCCATGAGTAGATGGCCTGCACGGGCGAGCCGACGCAGCAGAGATTGCGATGTCCCCATACCAAGAGGCGCACCAACTGGTACTGACCAAAGCTCGTGTCCTGAAACTCATCCACGAGCACATAGCGGAAAAGCTGCTGGTAGAATGCGAGCTTGTCTTGCTCCTTCTGGAGGACCTGCACGCTGAGCTGGATGAGATCGCCATAGTCGACCGCATTGTTTTCCTTCAAGAGCTGCTGGTAGCGGTGGTAGACCTTGGCGATCGATTCTTGAAAGAAATCGCCTTTCACCCGGACGAAGGCTTCGGGCCCATACAGGTTATCCTTGGCGCGCTCGATGATCGTGGCGACGTCTTCCACATCCCAGCGCGTCCCATCCACCCCGGTTTCCTTCATCGCCCGCTTCAGAAGGCGGCGTGCCTCCGAACCGTCCGAGATGGCGAGTGAATCGGCTTTGAAACCGAGCGCTCCGCTTTCGGCGCACAGGATCTTGTAGCCGAGGCTATGGAACGTCACGGCGGTAATGTCGGCCGATGCTTTGCCGACCAATTCCTCCAGACGGCGGCGCATCTCCCATGCCGCCTTCCGTGTGAAGGTAATCGCCAGGATGCCGTGCGGCGACGTGAGCCCCTGATCAAGGATATAAGCAATGCGATAGGTCAGGGTTCGCGTCTTGCCGCTGCCAGCACCAGCCAGGACGAGGAGCGGTCCGTTCACCCTCTGGACGACCGCCTGTTGTTCGCTATTCAGTTCATTTGGATTGATCACATGCTTGTGGTTCCCTGTGTTTTTCCCGCCGTTTTCTGACAAATCCGTCATGAAATTCCCTATTTGAGATACTCATGCTATACTCGGAGGAGAGAGTTGCCTGTCGATTCTTGATTGTCGGTTGCCATCGTAGGATAGAGTCGCACAATACTGCCGACCGTTTGCCGCAGTGCTGTTAGCGTGCAGCGAACGCGCCGTGGATGAACGCAAGTATTCCGAGACGAGTCGGCCCGAGGCCAGATGTGGATACTCGGCTCGAGTGGTGATGGAGGAAACACGAGTGAGTACTGTTATTCAGCTCAAGAGGCGCTGGTTGCTTGGGTCCCAGATCGGCAAGGGTGGTTTTGGTCGCGTCTTCGAGGCCCTGGATGAGGCCGGCTGTCCTGGTGCTGTCAAGCTCATCCCGAAGGACCTGGGGGCCAGTCGTGAACTCCTGTTTGAGGACCTGACCGGAGTCCATAATGTGGTACCCATCATCGACTCGGGTGAATTCAATGGTCAATGGGTATTGGCGATGCCACGCGCGGACATGTCGTTGCGCGCTCACCTCGACCAGCGAAGAACACTGCCTCCTGAAGAGGGCGTGCCAATTCTGATTGATGTCGCGACCGCCCTCGCGGATTTGCAGGGACGCGTGGTCCATCGCGATGTCAAACCCGCTAACGCCTTGCTTCTTGATGGGCACTGGTGTCTTTGCGATTTCGGGATCGCTCGCTACGCCGAGGCGTCAACGTCACCCGACACCCACAAGTATGCCTGGACATCGGCATACAATCCGCCCGAGCGGTGGCACGGTCAGCGCGCAACCGCGGCATCAGATATTTACTCATTGGGAGTGATGGCTTTCGAAATGCTAATGGGGCATCGGCCATTCCCGGGACCGGATGGCCCGGATTTTCGCAACCAGCATCTCACGGAGGATCCCCCAGCGCTGACCGGCTGCCCGGTGCTCTTGGCAAGTCTCGTGACCGAGTGCCTTTTGAAGGCTCCGGAGGCGCGCCCGACAGCGGCAAACCTGCTAGCGCGCCTCAAGCTGGTCCTAAAGCCGACCACTCCTGCAGCTAGTCTGTTGCAGGCAGCTAACCAGGGTCAGGTCCTGCGATTGTCTACTCAAACCGCACAACAATCGGCGGCTCGTTCAGCTGCCGAACAGCGTCGCGAGCTTTTCACTTCGGCTACCAAGGTGTTGGGTATGATGGCCGAGCAACTCGGTCAATCGATTCGAGAGAACGCGCCCGCGGCGGCATGGCAGATGGGACCGCAGGGAAAGTTGCTCGGTTCGTCGGTCACATTAGGTCAGGCGACCTTGAGTTTCGGCTCGGTGTCCGAGTGCCGTGAGGATGACTGGGCAGGGCGAAAACCGCTAATCGATGTCGTTGCTTACGCGACCATCGGCGTAAAGTTCCCGCCCGACTACTACGAATACGAAGGCAGGAGTCACTCCCTCTGGTTCTGCGATGCTCAAGAACAGGGTGTATATGGTTGGTATGAGACTGCCTTTATGGTCTCCGCAGTGATCCCCAAGCGAGGGCGTCAGAACCCGTTCGCGCTACCGCCTAGCAAGGAGGCCGGAGGCGCCCTTAGCCGGGCGATAACTCCCTTTGATGTTGCCTGGCCGTTTACCCCAATCGAACCCGGGAACGACGATGAGTTTCTGGAGCGTTGGATGACATGGTTTGGCCAAGCCGCTCAAGGCAATCTGCGTTATCCTTCGACTATGCCGGAACGAAACTCGCAAGGGTCTTGGCGGTTGTGACGCGCTAACCCATCTGGCAAGCACCTGGAAAGGAAGCAACAAGCATGGCCGATGAAGAAAAACCGATTGACCCGGAAAAGCCGGAGCAAATGATCGATGACATAGTCTCGCGGCTCGATGGCATGCACGACATCATGGTCGATGGTGCCACTCAGATCGGATATACGCGCGATGCTTTTCGCGCAGTGCGTTCAACGTGGGCTAGCCTTGGAAGCGCGAGCACGTCCAGTCCCGAGTCGGAGAATATCTACAATAGCGGCATCAAGTTCCTCTCGGCTTTCCGGGACGAGGTGCGCGCAAGAGAACAGCAGTTGCGGCCGATCTCGGGTCTATCGCAGCAATTGTCCGGTTCTGCGAACAGCTTTGTGACCGCCACAAATTCTACCGCGGGCTTCGTGTTTACGCCCGGTGGCACCAGTCCCTCGTTTGGACCGATCCGGTTAACTTTGCCTGGCAAGCAAGAATCATATGCGGGGCGTTTTTCAAGATTCGATCCTGCACTGGGCAAAACGTATCAGGAAATCTGGGAAACTCTATATGGTACTCGAGCCGATCCGGAGCGAGCGGCTCTATACTTGATTCGGCAGGCTTTCGATCAGCTCTTTGAGAAACTTGCACCTGATGACGATGTGCGCTATTCTCCCTACTGGACGCCGACGACTGACAAGGGCAAAGAGAATCAGGTTTGGCGTGAAGAGAGAATCAGATATGCGGCCGCAAAGCATGTCAAAGATTCAGTCCGTGCGAATACTCTAGTCGCATCCGTAAAGCACATGATCGACGTTTATCAAGGGCTGAACAGGGCACATGTGCGTGGTGAACTAGACCGAGACAAGTCCCGCCAAGCACTTGCTGAAATGCGCACCATTCTCGAAGACTGGGCCAACGCGCTCGAGATTTAAGGACGACCTCACCGCACCAGTTACGTCCGTCATTTCTGGTCCGCCCCCTGCCAGAGCCTTGTGGGCAGACTCCGGCAGGGGGCGGCGATGATCACACATCCCTTACGGATTAGCCGATTCCTCGGCCGTGTTGCGGAACCACCGCGAGTGGCGCACTCGCGGCGGCAACTCTTTGCGGGCGATTGGATTCCGGGGCGTTTCGGTCACCCAGCCTTCCTGACCTCTCAGCGTGAGTATGCGATCGAGCAACCAGCCGATGCTATTCCCGTTCCGCGAGACCTCTTTCCAAACCTCGATCCGTCCATCACCCACGACTGGGATGAAACCTTCAGCTGCCAAGTGATCGGCAATGGGCCGCGCCTGCGCAAAGCGTGCATTGGCCGCATCACGAGCGGCATCCAGTGCCTTGTTCGCAAACGGTGCCACTTGATCCGCCACACCTGCCTGGCGTGCTTCCTCCATGAGTTGATGTATCCGCCGAACAGCGCCCAATTGGTCGCGATTCGCACTCACCCGGGCAATGAGATCACGCACGAACTTTGACTTGCGCGCCTCCCCAAGCGCCTGTTCCACCTCGGCGATCCGCGCGGGGTCGGCATTTCCGGCTTTCGCCTGTTCCAACAGCACCTCGGCATTCTGAATCATCCCCTCTTGCAGAGCCTGGAGCGCGGCAGCAAGTTTTTCCGCCGCGGTCGCCGTGAGACGTACGCTACTTGCCACTTCCGGGGCTACTCCCTCCAATCGTTCCAGTTCCTGTTCGACCAGCTGCAACTCCAAGGCATCCGTCACAGATGATGCCTCTACCTCGACTCGGGCTTCTGCAGCCGCGATTTCAATCGTCGTCAGCGCCGTCTCCAGCTCCAGCTGCTTGGCGTTGAAGGCGAGGTGGATCTTTTCGAGTACCGCCTTCAGTTCCTCACCGGCCAGGAAAGCCCTCGCACGCTCTTCCATCTTGGCCCGTTCGTCGGCCAGTCCCGCGAGCGCCGCCTTCGTCTGGCTCACGCGGTCCTCAATCGCCCCGATGGCGACCTCACGTGCGGTCCGTTCCCGCTCGATCCGTGCACGCGTGTCTTCGGCCTCTCGGTAGGTCGTCTCGATGCGCTGCCGGGCTGCACCGGTGATAATCGCCTCGATCTCCTCCAGAGTAGGGATCGGAGCGACTTGACACGTACTCTGTTCAGTGCTATATTCAGTTGTAGGTGCGATTGTGGCGAAAGCCACCAACGTCCCATGAGCCGCTAACTCTGGGGCGTTTTCTTTTGCTTCGGCTTCGACCACCACGAACTGTGTCGTCTGTTCCATCATTTCCTCCAGAAATGTGACGTCCTCAATCGAGAATGTCGGCGAGCAAGTTGTCGAGCAGTGTTCGATTGTTGGTTCGCAAGTACCCGAGCGCCATCTGCGCTTGATGGGGGAAAGCCTCCTCGATTCCTCTCCGTGCAAACTCGGCATATGTCGTGGCTGCACGGACTCCAACCCAACTCATGTTCAAGAGCGCATACAACTGAGTCGCCGCTGCCCGCCTTCGATCGGACTCTCCGAGACAGAATGCGCAGCGACAGCCCGGCCTGTGTCCCTTTGATGGCATGGGAACGGGCGATTGTTTCATCGCGAAACTCCTCTTCTGTTTCAGGCGGTGTGAGAGCATCACCTCAGTGACCGGACGACGGCCCACACGACATGTCCGGCAAAGTAAGCAACAGCCGCAACGAGGAAGAGTAGATTCAGTACGTCTTCCTTCTTCACCTCCTTTCGCTTTCTTGGATTCTGGAACTCGCTCTACCGCGGATGATTCGAGAACGCGGCGAAAAGCGGCTGCAGCGCGAGGAGCATCGCCTGGGCGAACAAGTACGCAAGCATGGCGACTGCGCCCAGAAGAGCAATCGTCTGTTTCATGACTGTCACCTCCCTTCAAGATTGAATTGGGGATGGAAACACAACAACCCCGCGTCGCAGGATGGCGACACGAGGTCGTTGTTCATCTGATGATTTGGATTTGGATCGACTCAGTGAAAACGCGAGACGCATCGAACCGCGGCGTGGGAACAGTAGTTCCCAAACCAGCAGTCCTCGACGCGCTCAAATGATGGGGAGCAATAGCTCAGGGGAGCACAAAAGCCCGCTCACCGTGACTCGCAGGTAACCGGGCTCTCGCAGACGTGAAGAGACAAGCGGAGTAGATGGCTTCGCTTGATCAGTTATGGAGTTGAGCCGCTTTCTGAGTGAGACTCTGATGCATCCGAAGACAGTAGCCTGAGCTCGTCGAGGGATACATCATTCCGTCCAACCGAGAGACCATGACACCTACGGAAGGACACTCTCGAACGAAAGCGAGATCCGAGAGCAATCGTAAGTACGATTGAGACTATATGAACTGTAAGCACAAGCAGTATACGGCAGAGAGAAGAGAGAAGTCAATAGACTGGACCGGGAAAAACGAAAAGTCGAGTAACAAAGAGAATGCAGATGAAGAGGGTGGCAAGGAACAATCGGGATGCAAGTAGACTAGATAGAATATATTAGATGGTCGCGGCACTTTTTCTCGCAAGTGCCCTTTTTCAAGGCGATTTCTGCCCTTCGCACGAGTTTGCTTCCACCAAAAGGGGAAACGGTCTCGCACCAAAAGGGGAAATGATCTCGCACCAAAAGGGGAAATCGCATCCGAAAGAAGGCGCATCTGGCTCTCGTAGTGTGCTGAAGGTGAGCTCGGAGGACCGAGGTGCCCTTTTCCCAATTTCGGAAGGTTGTGCCATACTGGCGATGTAAGCTTGATCTCGTCTTTGCCCAGGCAGCTGAAAAGAATTCTTGGCTTGTTAACCACCAGTTCCTCTGGATTGTTGATCAGCAATTGCCCGGGTGACGAAGATCGCGAGCTAAGGAATCACGGCGATCCTCGGCACTTGTCAGTTGGCGCGCTCGCGCTAGGGCAAGTGCCTTTTGTTTTCCCACACTTGATCTATAAGAGATGGACGAGAGTTGGTTTTTTCGTTTGCGCCTGATTTGCTGGATGCCTGCCTCAAGAGGCAGCTTGTGCGGACAGCTTGTTCATTTCGACCTTTGCTACCACTCCACATTGTTAGGATCGGGTGCCTTGAGCGAGACCAAGTATCGCATGTGTTGTCCCCGACCCTCCTTTGCAGTATTCAAAATGCCCCGAGGGGGAATCAACAATGCGATTCATCCACACGGCCGATTGGCACCTGGGATGCCAACTGCATCACAAGCAGCTCATTGATGACCAGGAATATGTCCTCGAGCAATTCGTCGCGTTGGCGAAGGAACGCAAGCCCGATGCGATCGTCCTAGCCGGCGATATCTATGACCGAGCGGTGCCCTCGACGGATGCCGTAGGTCTGCTCGATGAAACGCTGTATCGCCTCGCCGGTGAATTGGGTATCCCCACTATTCTCATAGCAGGGAACCATGACGGTCCGGAGCGACTGAACTTTGGGTCCCGCCTGCTTGCCGGACAACAACTCCACGTGTTCGCGACCTTCTCTGTCATCCCCCCTCATCTCGCATTCCATGATCAGTATGGCCATATATGGTTCTATCCCCTGGCTTATGCCGATCCCCCCGTCGTTCGCCAGCATTTTCCAAGCGCGACCAACCACGATGCCGCTGCTCGTGCCCATCTCCAGCAAGTGAGAAATGTACGCCCTGAAGGCGTTCGCTCTGTATTGGTTACGCATTCATTTGTCGCGGGTGGTATTATCTGCGACTCGGAGCGAATCATTGCCGTTGGAGGTGCCGGCCTAGTAGGGGCTGATTGCTTTGATGGGTTCGACTATGTGGCGCCCGGTCATCTTCACCGACCTCAAAGCATTATGGAGAATCAAGTAGAATACCCTGGTTCTCTGCTCAAGTACTCATTCTCCGAGTCCGATCATTCCAAGTCCGTCAGCGTAGTCGAAATGAACGCAGAAGGACAATGTCACGTAGAGAGGGTCCGACTCTCGACGAACCACGATGTTCGCATCATCAAGGGCCGCTTGGAAGAGTTGCTCCGACGCCCCGATGGTCATATGGACCGAGACGACTATGTGCAAGCAATTCTTCTGGACGAGGGAGCGTTGCTGGATCCCATGGAGAAGTTGAGGCAGGTGTACCCCAACGTTTTGGCTATGGAGAAACCCTCGCTTAGCGTAGGAAATCTACAGAATCTGGGGACGAACCATCGAACTAGGTCCGAAGACTCCCTGTTCGAAGATTTCTTCTGTCAGGTCACGGGAAGGAACTTGAATGATGAGGAGAAATCGGAGATGGCGGATGTCTTCGCCGCATTCCGTCGGCAAGAGCGGGAGGCTTAGCCATGAAACCCCTGAAACTCGAACTAGTCGCCTTCGGCCCGTTCGCCGGTAAACATGTCGTGGATTTTCCCGAGCTTGGGGATGCGACCTTCTTTCTCATTCATGGCCCGACTGGGGCAGGGAAGACGACTATTCTCGATGCCATCTGTTTTTCCCTCTATGGTGATGCTTCGGGCGGCGAGCGCGATGGGAACGAGATGCGAAGCCACCATGCCAAGCCGGAAGTTGCCACCGAAGTGACATTTGATTTCGCGCTAGGGCCCGAAACCTTCAGAATCAAGCGGTCTCCCAAACAAGAACGCCCCAAAGCGCGGGGAGAGGGCACGACGACCGTGCAGGCAAGCGCAACGTTATGACGGCGAACCGGGTTTGAGGGAACCGACAACGACGGCGAGGTTGTTGCAACCCAGCCCACCAAGGTAACCCCTGCTGTCGAACAGCTTTTGGGTTTTAAGAGCGACGAATTCAGACAAGTCGTTATGCTGCCGCAGGGCAAATTCCAAAAGCTCCTAATGGCCAACTCCACAGACCGGGAGGCGATTCTTGAGGATATATTCAAGACCAGTCTCTATAGACGAATCGAGGAATTGCTGAAAGAAAGAGCGAACAAGCTGAGTGAGGCGGCCACGAAGAATAGGGAAGACAGAGACTCCGTTTTCAGGGATGCGGGCGTCCAATCTCTTGACGACCTTGTCAGCAAAAAAGATAGGCTTGCAGAAACCCTCAGTCAGCAAAGTGTATTTCCCAAATCGAATTGGGACAAAACAGCTTTTAATTAACTGAGACTTTCGGCTGCTCAAATTGGCTGTGTCACTCCCGCGAATCTGGAGTAGAATGATGAAGCAGGAGCAGCCCCATGGCAGACAATCGCAACGGCAAGAAAGCCCGGCGGCAAATCCCCGCCGAAACGAAATTTCAAATCCTGAAAGAAGCGCGCAGCACCAACCTGAGCATCAGCCAAGTCTGCGAGCAGTATGCGATCAGTCCGACGCTCTTTTATCAGTGGGAGCAGATCGCCAACCCCGGGGCCCTGTCCGCGCTGCAAGGCCAGCCACGTGGCCGCAAAAAAGTGCGGCCCAGCGAAGAAATCTTGTTCGCCGAGGTGCAGCGTCTGCGCGAAGTGATTGCCGAGATCACCAGCGAGAACCTGCAGCTAAAAAAGGGGCGCTGGCGCTAACGCCCCGCCGGCGCTACAGGGCCGACGAGAAGACCCGCCTCCTGGACACCATTCAGCAAGCGCACGATCGGTGTCCCGGCTCAAGTCTCGGCGAGATACTCGCGAACTTGGGACTGGGGAGCACGACCTATTACCATTGGCGCCAACGCGCGACACAGGCCTGCCTGACCGACCACGTCCGGGTGCCGGAGCGAAGGGCAGTGCCCGCGATACCCAGTGAGGTCTCGACTACCGCCAGCTATGCCCGCCAACATCCGTTGTTAGGGTACAAACGCCTGGCCTATGCGTTGATGGCTGAAAATCAGGCCTTTTTGCGGCCCTGGATGGTGCATGACATCCTCACTGAGGCCCAATTGTTGGGCCGGCGCGCTCCGGAACCGGAGCCGCTGGTGCGGCCGCCTGAAGCGGATCATCCCGACCAACGCTGGCACACCGACCTGCTGATGTGGTGGTTTGATGGCCGGTGGTTCTGGCTCAGCGATGTCTTGGATGCTTACAGCCGCTACTTGGTCCATTGCGAGCTGCTGCTCACTGCCACCACGGAGGCCGTGGTCCTCGCAGGCCAACGGGCCCTGGAGACGTTGGGCGATCGCCCGCGACGTCCGGGTGAGCCCGAGATCGTGCATGATGGCGGTGTGCGCACCCATCCCTATCATCCACAATCGAACGGACGGGACGAGCGCGTCCATCGCACCCTGCGCGAAGAGATCTCACTCGATGAGAACGCGAATCTGTACCAAGCGCGTGATGTGATCGCAAAGTACCGGACCTATTACAATGAACGCCGACCCCATTCGGTCTTGCACTATCTGTGTCCCCGCGATTACTATCGCGGCAATCCGGCCAAGTTGCTGGCCGAAGGGGAAAGCAAGCTCCGAGCCGCGGCGGAGCGCCGACGACAGTACTAGGAGGAACACCGGCGATGAGGGGCCGAATTTCCTCAGTTAATTATTTGGCATTTTCTCCTATAACGATTTGGGCAAGACAAAATGTCCAAAGTGTTGGAGGGGATCCTGCAGATCTACGAGGTTACCAAATACAAGAACAAATACGCATATCTCCTGGATCAATTGCGTGGAGCGCGATTGATCCACGTAGACTCCAATGGCGCGCCGAGGGTAGCAAACGTAGATACCGAAATCGAGTTGATGTATATCCAACCCAATGAAGACCCAGCTGGCAATGCGGTCGGCTTTCTTGAGCTCTCATCCATTTTTGCGGCATCTGGAGATGAGTTCTTGGTGGCTTTTGGCCAACTGCTGGGCAAGTGGGCAAGAGATTGATAATGCCCATGTGCCCTCGGACGTTTCACGTCTCTTGAGACCACGCGGATGTGCGCTCTGCATCTCTTCCTGGCTTACGAAGTAGATGCCGATTGCCAAGTTTCGCATCCAAAATGACCCAACCAATGTCAACGAGCCCATTTGTACCCTATGAGTCCGACCTGAACAGACGCTATTGGGAGTATCAACAGCTAAGGTTCCCAAACTAGCAGAGCTATTTTGAACGCCAGCATGCTCTGGATGGGCGTCCGCCGGTCTTCCTGAAGAATCAGGCCTCGCGAAACGTCATCTCTTACGCAAGTGCAACTGAGGACGAAGTTGACCGCCTGATTGCAATCTTACCTGAAGGAGATCGACACAAATGGTTCAGGACCATGAATAGCTCGCAGGCCCTGGCCCAAAGCTTGTTTGGAAACCTAGCAGTGCATGACTTTCTGCGACTCTTGACAGCAGTAAAGGATGATGATGGCCGCCCACTACTTGGCGAAGGGCAGGCATCATCCGACAACTTCTCGATGGAGTTCCACGTCAATTATCTTGGAGAACGGCACCCCACACGTCTCGACGTCCACTTCTCTGGAGAATATCAAGTCGCGTTCGAATGCAGACTCAGGGAACTCGAAGTAGGCCCCTGTTCCCGTCCAGGCCTGAAGCCCTCTGATTCCAACTATACGAGGGATCATTGCAACGGAACCTACTCAAAGCAAAGAGCGCGAACAGAACGCTGTTCATTTACCCAACGTGGAGCATTGTATTGGAAGTACGTTCCGCAACTGTTTCGATGGACGAACGATCGGGACTGGAACCCATGCCCGCTATGCTACAACTATCAGTTGGTTCGCAACGTCTTGGCGGTGGGGGTGCGACCGGATGGAAGTGTATCGACCAATAACGGGCATGCGGTCGTTGTCTACGATGAGCGGAATCCTGCGTTTCAGAAGGGTGGTTCGGGGCTGCAAGCCTATGAGACCACACAACAGGCTCTCCAAGAGCCGACCATGCTTTGCAAGTGCAGCTGGCAGCGGATCATTGGACACCTGAGAAACAAAAACATCCTATCCTGGCTAACTGAAGAACTTGCTCTCAAGTACGGACTGTGATCTCGCGAGAAAACGCGCCGTGAGCGCAAAGCCTCTCATCGTCGGCGCAGAAGAAGGATAACTGTAGCAAAACCCTCGTTCGCGCAAACCTTCGACCAGTCCTGGAGTTTTATGATGAGGCAGTACCGGGCAGCCATCATCCTGCGACATCCGTCAATGGAGTAGCCGGTGAGGCTCATGGAGCTGGTCTACTTGTACAATACTTTCGAGGAAAAGGGGTAGAGGCTAGGATTGTGAATGATATAGTAAAAGCGCGCCATTTGATCGGAAGGCGATAACTGAAAACAGCGCCACCGAATCCCACAATTCTGGTATCCTGTTCCCAGTCTAGGTTGGGATGCCGGAGGAAGGATGATTCAGGTGGATGACAAAGAAGCTATTCGGCGCGCGTATCTCCTCGAGAACAAGAGTCAACGTCAGATCGCCCAAGAACTGCATCACTCGCGTCACAGCATCGCGGCGGCCCTGGCTGATCCCGGTGTCGGCCGCTATCAGCTGCGGGAACCGCGGCCGGCGCCCGTGCTTGCCCCTTACCAACCGATCATCGGGCAGTGGTTGCGCGAGGATCTCACTGCGCCGCCCAAACAACGCCGCACGGCCCATCGCATCTTTACGCAATTGGTGGAAGAGCATCAGTTCCCCGGCGCCGAGTCCACCATCCGTCGCTTTGTGCGGCAGCGCCGGGCCGCACTCGATCCCTCCGAGGCGTTTCTGCTCCTGGAGTATGGTCCGGGCCAGGACGCGCAATACGACTTCGGCGAAGCGGAGGTGATGCTGGCCGGACAGGCCGTCACGGCACAGTTCTTCTGTCTGCGGCTCTGCTACTCGAAAGCTGCCTTCGTGTGGGCCTTTCCGCATCAACGCCAGGAAGCCTTCTTCGAAGGACAGCGGCGCGGCTTTGAGTTCTACGAGGGCACCCCGCATCGTGTTTGGTATGATTATGTGGCGCGGCACATAATCGTACTTATGTGCCCGTCCGGATTATGTGCCGCTGTTCGATTTAGGGCTTGGGCCAGCGGCCTGCACGCTCAAACTCGGCCACATAATATTCCCTGTGCGTTTCCCTCTTTCCGATTGCCTTTCATTGGTTCCAGCCGGATAATCTCATCACATCTTGAAAGGAGGAGGTTATCTCGATGCTGGAACGCTATTACGTCCGCCCGGATTCGGTCGATCGCGTTCGCTCCTCGTGGCTTGGGGTCGCCATTGAAAAGTACGTCGAGTGGCTCACGGGACAGGGCTACGCCGCGCGCACGGTACTCCGACGCACGCCCCTCTTGATGGAATTTGGTGAATTCGCCCGGCAGCGTGGGGTCACCACGCTCGAACAACTGCCCGCCCAAGTGGACGGGTTCGCTCAACATTGGCTTGGGAAACATGGTCAAGGGTGCAAGACCGAGCACGCACGCGAGAAAGTGAAGTTGGAAGCCCGGAACCCTGTGGACCAGATGCTGGCATTGGTCATCCCGGGTTATCCAGATCAGGGTCGGTCGAGAGTGAACAAGCCTTTTCAGGATACGGTTCCAGGTTTCTTGGATTATCTGCGTCAGGAGCGAGGCTTGAGTGAACGGTCGGTCATCCTCTACACGGCCACTCTGCGGGCCTTCGAGAAGTATGGGCGCGACATCGGCTTGCACGAACTTCACGCCCTGTCGCCCGTGATCCTGAGTGGCTTTGTCACCGAGAGAAGCCAGGGCTTGTGCCAGACGAGCATCAAAAACCGGTGTGGCATGTTGCGGGTGTTTCTGCGCTATCTCTATCGGGAACACATCGTGGCCCGAGATCTTGGCCCGACCTTGGATTCCCCTCACATTTATCGCCTCGCCACTATCCCGCGCTCGATCACCTGGGAGGAGGTCCGCCGGATGCTGGACGGGGTCGACCGCCGCACGCCGGGAGGCAAACGCGATTATGCCATCCTGCTGTTGTTGGTCACCTATGGCCTGCGCGGTCGGGAGATCGCCGCACTCACCCTCGACGATATTGATTGGCGCCGCGAACGGCTGCGGGTTCCGGAGCGGAAAGCCGACCATTCGACGGCGTATCCGTTGTCCCCGATTGTGGGCGAGGCCATCCTGGACTATCTGCAACATGGCCGCCCCCAAACCGCCGAGCGTTCCGTCTTCTTCCGAGCGGTGGCTCCCTTCAAGCCGATGACCCTCCATGGCGTTTCCTGCCGCGCCTCGCACTACCTCCACAAGGCCGGCATCCCGGTCAGCCGGCCGGGATCGCATACCCTGCGCCACACGTGCGTGCAACGGCTGGTGGACGCCGACTTTTCGCTCAAAGCCATCGGGGACTATATTGGTCATACAAGCCCCGCCTCGACCCAGATCTATGCCAAGGTGGCGGTGGAAGCCCTCCGCGCGGTCGGGTCGTGCCTCGGGGAGGACGTGCTATGAAACCGAGATGGACCGGCTTCCGCAGTCCGCTCGCGAACGGCATCCAACAATTCCTCGCGCACAAGCGTGCCTTGGGGCAGAGCTTCTGGACGGAAGAAACAGCGCTCCGGTTGTTGGACGCCTTTCTGGTCCAGCAGCAGGTGCACCGCCTGGACGAGGTCACCGTGGAGCTGATCGATGCGTTCGTGGCATCCCGTCCGCGCACGCGACCGCGCAGCTACAACCATTTGATCAATGTCCTCGGGCGGCTCTTTCGTTGGTTAGTCGTCAATGACTATCTGCCCAGCTTCCCTTGGGAGATGCAAACTCGACGAGAAACCTCACCGCGGCGTCCGTACCTCTTCACGCCCGATCAGGCGCGCCAATTGCTGGCGTGCGCCGCCGGCTTGGAAGACAACCCCAGTGCCCCGCTCCGGGGAGTGACCTATCGGACGATCTTTGCTCTCTTGTATGGTCTAGGCCTGCGGGTGGGCGAAGTCTCCCGCTTGTGCGTGAAAGACCTGGATTTCGACCGCTCGCTCTTGGTCATTCGCCAAACTAAATTCCTCAAGAGTCGCCTGGTTCCGTTTGGCCCGCACCAAAAAGAACTGCTCCGCGAGTATCTTCAGCGCCGGGCTGAGCAGCACGGGCCTCCTCGGGCTGACAGCCCTGTGTTTACTTTTCGCGGGGGTCACGCCATCCACCCCTGCACCATCAGTCAAACCTTTCATCACCTCGTGCCCCAACTGGGGCTACCCGTCTCGCCGGGCGTGTCGGCTCCCCGCGTGCACGACTTACGCCACTCGTTTGCGGTGGGCACCCTTCTCCGCTGGTACCAAGCCGGGATCGCCCCGGGCGATCGCCTCCTCCACTTGGCGACGTTCCTGGGTCACGTCAATCCGAACTCCACGGCCGTCTACCTGACCATCACCGCGGAACTCTTGCAGGAGGCCAATCAGCGCTTTGAGCGGTTTGCGGCCTCAGCTGTCCAGGGAGGATCGCCGCCATGAGCGCCGAGGACCTGGGGCGTGTCACCTACGCCTTCTTCTTGGACTACCTCCAGGGTCAAAAGGGCCTGCGTCCGGCCTCGATCCGGAGCTATCGCGATACGCTCCGTCTCTTCCTGCAATTCGTCGCGTCGGACGCCCAGCGCAAAATCACCCGCCTGACCCTCGAGGACTTGACCTTTGGACGGGTCAAGGCCTTCCTGCAGTATCTGGAAGGGGATCGCCAAAACCACATCGCCACCCGCAATCAGCGTCTGGCCGCTCTGCATACCTTCTTCGAGTATGTCGCGCGGAGGGTGCCCGAGATGCTGCCGGTCTCTGAACAAGTCGCCGCCATTCCCATGAAACGCGTGCATGCCCCGGAAACTACTTTTCTGGAACGCGACGAGATCGCTGCGTTGCTGGCACAGTTACCCACCGCAGGACGTTCGGCTATTCGGGAGCGGGCGCTCTTCCTGTTTCTGTACAACACGGGGGCTCGCGTGCAGGAGGTGGCCGATGTCCGGATCGGCGACCTAGACCTGGAGGGCTCCCCACGCGTCCGGCTCCACGGCAAGGGTGACAAGTGGAGGACCTGTCCCTTATGGAAGGAGACGGCGAACCTGCTCAAAACGCTCCTGCAGCAAAGACCATTGACCGACGCCACCGGAGGTGCCGTCTTCCTTTCTCAGAACGGCACGCCTTTGACGCGTTTTGGGATCTACAAGATCGTTCGGCGTCATACCGACGCACTGTGGCAGCGTCGGAAAGTGACAAACCCACGACACCTCAGTCCACATGTCTTCCGACATACCGCGGCCGTGCATCTGTTGGAGTCGGGGGTGGAGGTGAACGTGATTCGGAATTGGCTGGGACACGTGTGCTTGGAGACCACCAACCGGTATGCGGAGATCACCACCCGCATGAAAGAAGAGGCGTTGCGGGCGTGCGAACCGAAGGACGATTCTTCGCCGGGATACCCACGAAAACCAGTTTGGCGAGACGATGAAACCCTGTTGTCGTGGCTCAATTCCCTGTAACAATTATGTTCCCAGAATCGCGGGACGAGGGATGGAAATCCTGTCCTTCGTCCCGCAGAAAACGAATGATCGGTGCCACCCGGCCACATAATCCGGACGGGCACATAAGTATGACAACCTCAAGACCGCGGTGCTCAAAATCCTGCAGGGACATCGCCGCGAAGAACAACAAGCATTCATCGCCTTTCGCTCCCACTACCTCTTCGAGAGCCGCTTCTGCACGCCGGGCGAAGGGCACGAGAAAGGGCTGGTCGAGAATCTGGTCGGCTATGCCCGACGAAATTTCTTCACACTGGTCCCCCAGGTTGACTCCTGGGAAGCGCTCAATGCCGAACTCCTTGCTCGTTGTGTCGCCGAACGCGACCGCCAACTGCGCGGCGCAAATCACACCCTCGGTGAGTTGTGGGCGGAAGAAAAGCAGGCGTTGCTTCCGCTGCCACCCCAGGGCTACGAATGCTGTCGCTGGCTACCGGCCCGGGTGAGTCGCTACAGCCTGATCACCTTCGAGACCAACCGCTATTCGGTGCCCATCGACTATGTCGGACGGCAAGTGTTAGTGAAAGCCTTCGTCGAGCGACTGGAGGTCGTCTGGGAAGACCGCGTGATTGCGTCCCATCGGCGCTGCTACGAGCGGGAGGAGGATGTGTTGGATCCTCAGCATTTCCTCCGGCTGCTCCGGGAGCGTCCCGGCGCCTGGGACCATGCCAAAGCCATCCACGCTTGGCAAGCCCGCTGGCCGAAGGTCTATGACCGCTATCTGGCCGTGTTGCGCGCCTACTATCCCGAACCGCAGTGCATCCGCGAGTTCGTGCGCATCCTGGAACTCCATCCGACCTTCAGCGAAGCCCAGATGACGGCGGCCCTGGAGACACGCTGCTACACGTGGGAGGGCGTACGGCAGTGGCTCCAGCAACAGACGGCGACCGCCTCGATTCCCGAAGCGGAACTAATGCTGATTCCGATGGCACCGCCCACGCCGCATGTGGCGCTGCCGAATTTGGCTCAGTATCAAGCCCTGGTGCGCTTGGGAGGTCCCGATGGAGATTGACCTCCTTCTTCAGACCCACTGCAAACGGCTGCGCTTGCCGACCTTGGCTCACAACTACGCCAAGTTCGCGCCGGAAGCGGCGCAAGCCAATCAGCCCTATCGGCAGTTTCTGCTAGCGCTCCTGGAGCAAGAAGTGCTCCAGCGGGAAGCCAACCAAGAACGTCGCCGAATTCAAGCCGCCAAGTTTCCCGTGCTCCATACGCTCGACTCTTTCGACTTTTCGATGGTTACCAGCGTGAACAAAGCCAAAATCCTCGAATTGGCCCGCGGCGAATATCTGACCCAGTGTGAAAATATCCTCTTGGTCGGCGAGATTGGGACGGGCAAGACGCATCTCGCCACGGCCTTGGGCGTGGCGGCCTGCCGGCAAGGCAAGCGGGTGCGTTTCCACACGGCGGCTAACCTGGTCCACGAACTCACGGAAGCACAGGATGAGCGGCGGTTGCTGCGCCTGCAAACACAACTGATGAAGCAAGACTTGATCATCTTGGACGAGGTGGGCTTTGTGCCCTTCAGTACCCAGGGCAGTCAGTTGCTGTTTCAGTTTTGCAGCGAACGGTATCAGCGGGGATCGATGATTCTGACGACCAATTTGGAATTCCCGCGCTGGACGGAAGTGTTCGGTGATCCGCAGTTGACGGGCGCGTTGCTCGATCGCATCACCCACCACTGTCACATCATTGAGTGCCATGGCGACAGTTACCGCTTTAAACAGAGCATGAAAAAACGCCACGCGGTGACTTGAACATTGGGCTAGGTAAGGTCCAAGCTACGGGTCGGTTCCAGTCACGATGGAAAGCCAGCCGGGGGTGCGCCTCAGCGACCCGGCGATTCGACTACCTGTGGAGATGGCGCGAGAATGAGGCGACCGGTGTATTGCTTTTTCAGAGATGCGAGATGAAATCCTTTACTTTGGTGCTTCCAATCGTTTTGGTTCTGTTTGTCGCGTGCATACCCGTGCCTACCGGGCGACCGGAGGCACCATTAGCGATTGCGACTCTCCAGGGGGTGACTCCCACCCCCTCAACACCGACGGGTATACTGACCGATACGTCAACGCCGGCACGGGCACAATCTTCCGCCCCGAGCCCGATAGGTACATCGGCCGAACCAGCAGACCCGGGGTCTTTCCAAGTTGGCGACCTCGCCTTTGTCGACGCGTTGCACGGATGGGCCCTCGGTCAGTACGGCAACGCCAATGGCATCGTAACCACCGCCGTGCGGGTGACGGTTGACGGAGGTCGATCGTGGCAGGCGACTGGTGCACCACCCACAAGGATGGTTTTGGGCGGACCTGCCGTCTCCAAGATCCGTTTTGCGAACACTAGAGATGGCTGGACTTTCGACCCCGGCCTGTTTTCCACACACGATGGCGGTCACACGTGGATCGACGAGAGCCCTTCGGGAGATGTGATCGCGGTCGAGCCCGATGGAGGAACCGTATGGGCCGTTGAACGCACCTGCAAGGACGCGGTAGCCAAGAACGACTGCCGGTTCGCCCTCCTTTTGTCAAACCAGGGCGCACAGGGGTGGCAGCCTGCTCCGACCCCGCTCCCCGCTACCGTTCTGCGGCACGTGCGCGTGAGCACCGAACAAGCTTGGATCCTGTCGACCGAGGCGGGAAGCCTTGCCGGCCGGCAGCTGTGGGTCACGCGGGACGGCGGTCAGACCTGGAGCGAACCCAATCCTTCCGCCTCCATTTCTCGTTGCGAACACGTGGCCATGGACGAAACGCGACAACTCTGGTTACTCTGTGGCGGCGCTACGGCCACGAATATGCAGCAAAAGTGGCTGCTCGTTTCCCAAGACGAGGGCAAGCACTGGACCAAGATCGGCGATCAAACGCTCCCCTGGCTGGGCGGCATTATGGATCTCGACGTCGTCTCCCACCAGCGTGCCTTTATTGCCCTCGCGCGCTACGCCGTGATCGCCACGACCGACGGCGGCGGCACGTGGCAGCCAACGCGCCTGACCGAGGGCGACGTGTTAGGGGGCTACCGACGCGTCCTCTTCGTGGATGAATGGCACGGGTGGGCTCTTCCCGGCCAGTGGTACGTCGACCGCACAGAGGATGGCGGGATCACCTGGGAGGAGGTGGCGCTCCCATGATGAATGCCGCAGACATGAGAGATAGGACTAGCCCGATTATTCGACCCTCGGCAAACCACTACCTGCCGACACGGCACGTTCGACTTCATGGCACTGTTCGTTGGTGGCTGTGACATCGAGACCATTCACCTGGCAGCTGCCGAGCGTCTGGCAGCCACTAACCGAGGCAAAAGTGGCGCTACTTTCAGCTAGCGCGGTGGTGCTATTTTCGGTTATCGCGTGGAGTGCTTAGCATAGCAACTGGCGCTCTTTCAGGTTATCGCGCGGCGCGCAATTCACTTGTCAAAAACAAGGATTCCGCATCACGAAGCCCCAAGGCCCTTTCCAGCGCGCCTCAATATGCAGAGAGAAGAACAGGAGCTCAAACATGAAGAGATGGCGTCGCGTCCCATGGAAGCGCAATACCCGATTTCTTCCCAAGGCAATCCTAGACAAAGTGAAAGGGTTCCCAACGGATTCATGCGTAGTCTCTTGTGTCGTGAAGATCCCATCCGAGCAGATCAAGACCGGTACGTATAAGCACTTGAAACTCTGCTGGCCGGAAGAAGGGCTGAAATACGAGCCCCGCGTTATGCCATTGCCAGCGATGGGAAAGTACTCTCACATTAATGCATACGGGCTGATTGTCGTAAGAAAAGATCTGGGATTGAAAGATGATGCTGTGACTTTTGAGGCACCCAACTACGGCGATTGGGATAAAGGCTCTCACACGATGGAATTCTGGTTCAAGAAATACCAGCGCGACTTTGTTGGACCGAAGCAACTAGAGATTCTGGTAGAACATCTCGGCGAAGATGTCCGATCTGCAGCCCAGGTCTTCAAGTTTACGGTCGACGAGGTGCTTCAGAGGAACAAGAGCAAATTCAGGGACAGCCTATTTGGTAACGCCAACCTATTGCAGGAGAATGTTGGCAACTATGATGCTTTCCCTAGCACGGCTTCTACTGAGGAGTATTTGAAAACACTCTACGTTAACTGGGCAATTCTTCCGCCCGGAGAAAGAGAAGACAACTTAAAGAGGATTCTCTCCAATATTCGAGACGATAATCCCCGAATCAGAGAGAACATAGCGAAACGAAACGATTATCTTGCCGGACTTAAGCCGAAGGACTTCGTGCGGGGGACGAACGGCTTTCGCTCTTACTTCGGCGCACGTTTTGCCGACGACTTGGTCGTGTTCGAGAACATTGACTACGGGAACGCAATCTACGTCATGTTCGAGGATTGGCAGGAACTTAGCCAGAAAAGCCGTCTAGAACTTCTTTCTGGGACCGGGGCCCGGTTTATCCGTATTCCGCACATTGAGGCATGGAAGCAAAAGCTGAAAAAGATTGTAGATGAGGGGCTCGCGCAGAAAGCGGCCTAGTCTTCTGTTGCTCCATATTCGACTGCTCGGCGCTTTTCGCGCAGATAGGCTTCAATCGCGTGAAAGTCTCTGGCCAGCCGAGCGTCCACAAGCGTCCGCAAGTCGCCATCGTCGAAGAGCAGTATCAGAATATCTTGACGCAACCACCTGTCCGTCAGGTGGCCAAGCATGTTTTTCCAATCGTCTACCCGTCGACAGAACAACATGCCGAACCTCGAGCTTTTCCTGCCGCGGCGTTGGGCCATCTGGTTAAACTCATTGTTTCCCATATCGCTCTTGTAGTTTTTGCATTCGATCGGAACAGAATTCGCGTTCAGTGTTTCACGAATCTCAGCAAAGAAGCCGACCCCTTGATGGTTGTCGGCAATAATATCAACCCGGCCTCGGCCGCTATTCGTCTCATATTCGACTGCGAAGTTCTCTAGGCACCAGTCAAAGACAAATTGGAGCAATTCGTAGACTGCCATGTGGAAACGCCTAGCTTGTGCTTTCCCCGGTCTGATCTTTGTAAGCTCTGCTAAAAGTGCGCGGACAGCCGGGTCGTCCAGACCGGCTTTCCCCGAGTATTCAGCAGGATCCGTCGGTGCAAAGCGGTCTGTAAGCTCACGTCGGTATTGGTCAATCGCTTCTGGATGCTCGATGATGAATGCTGAAATATATTTTTTGGTTAAGGCAAAACGGGGATCCTCACGGATTGACTTTTTCGTCACACGGGCAGAGCCATTCTTTAGTGTCTCGACAAGGGAATCCCGGGCATCAAGCAGTTCGCGTTGCAGCACATCGAGAACATACTTATCGAAGAATTCTCGATGGTTAATTAGGTCACGATCGCGTCGAATGAATCTCCGCGGCACCAGAATATAATCATGTGTGTTTCTCGCCGGAAGATTGAAATAGCCGCCCGTCCACTCGCGTCGCTCAGCATCCCAGAACCCATCAACTGCACAGGGTCTTGCCGTTATCCGGAAGGCCTGACATGCCTCCTCAGTAAAACTCGATAGCTCCCCCAGGATGATATTGGCAATAAGGTCGGAAACTTTGTCTGGCCCGATGCCCTCAATATGCAGCTCTAGTTCTTGGATGGCTTGAACGGCCCCAACTCGGGCGGCTTCTGAGTTGATGAGCGCTTCAACAATCTGGTCTTCTTGTGCCTGGCCAATTCCCCGCCCGCCTCTTGCCAGGCGGCTTACTCCGAGATGAATCTCTGTGGGCTCAGCCATGCGTCCGTGAATGAGGCGATGGAGGTGACGATCATCGCGCTGCCGAATCGGATCTATGAGGGCCTGAAAGTAAGAGGTAATTGCACGATGGCATCTCGCTGCCAACTCAGTTGGGTCCTTCGTGATTGCATAGGGATCGATATACAGAGGGGCGTCTGATGCCAAATCAAAATCTACAAAGGGCAACTCGTATTGGGGAAGATCTACTCCGAAATAGCGGCTAAACCACTGGCGTCTGGTTCTCTTTTGATGTGTTGGCATTTGGTTTCAGGGCGACAGGTGGGTCTCGTTGTTCCAGACCTCTCAGGAGGCAATTATAAGGCCTGTAGAGTGTAGGGGCAATTCTTCCCGTGCCATAAGACCAAATGGACTCTCGTGCTATTAGTAAATATTCCATCGTAGGGTCCCGTCCTTCTTTGCCTTGCACTGGAAATTCAGACCGTTTCTCTCTTATGAAGACCGGTGTTATGATTTCCATTGTTAGACAGAAACGAAAAACATCCCTCCAAGCGTGAACGGGCTCTGAACCACCGTTCCTCAGACAGAAAAATTCCACGCTAACGTCGAAAAAAGGACGGTCTTCCAGTGCAAGGGAGAAAAACGGCGGAAGCGATCACCCGCTGCCTTTTCGCTGAGCCTGAGGAGCGACATTCGATTGCAGCGCAGAACAAATCCGGCGTTAATCGTCGTCGTAAACTGGTTTTCCAGTATGACTCGGAACAGGTCCGACAGACGTTCCGAACAATCGGAATGGCTAATGGCTTCTACCTTCTCGTAGGTGGAAGCCTTTCTTGTGCCTGGACTCCTTTCTCCACATGGGGAGTCCATTTCATTTTCCGAGATGGTTCACATGTTCACCCTCGCAGAGGTCGCGGGGTCTGCGACCTACTGGGCTGCTTTTTCCCAGCACCCCTTCTTCATTCCCAGCGTCATTTCTACGGAGCGTTCCACCCGCAATTGTCGACCTCCTTCGAGACGCGATGGAGAAGATGAGTTTCAAATGAAGACTACCGGTCGGCAATGCCCGGTTGGTCCATAGCGACGGCACAAGCATTCGCGGCGTGGTCACGAACAAAGCCGGGCCCTTCGGCCGTCCAGTTCGAATCCTGGCTCGAACGATCTCTCTTGCTGCGTTTGGAGCGAGACCCCACGGTCAAGGGTTATGGCAGCCAGCCCGAGAAGGCTATGCCGCATCCTGCCAGTTCAGGCAAGAGGATTTTGAATAGGAGCGTGAAAGCCCGGGGGGGTCTCCAAGTGCCGTATCGTTTTTGTAATCAGCCAGAGAGCTGTCCGAATGAGCTTGAGCAGCAATGGGCTGAGGAGTTCGCCAGAATCTCGCCCCGGCACTGGGCGTCATCAGACTGCCGCAACCAGTGTCTCCAAACGTGGGTCAAATCCTGTGGTCTTGCATAAAGTCGTGCCTGTGAAGGGCATTGCAGAAAGTCGTGCCCCCGCAAGGCGACAAACACGCGATTCTTGACAAGAATTGCAGAAACTTGCCAACACTGGCCCTTGACATTCGATCTATTGCAGCATATCCCGCGATAGCCGATGTACTTGAAAGGCAAGATAAGCTCTTGTGGTACCTTGCGGTTCAGGGTTCAGCGGATTGTGCCCATTCCGCAGAGGGGCACGACTTTTTGCAATGGATGCAGGAGTATGACTTTATGCAAGACAACAAATCCTCAGCGCCTTAATCGGATTCTAATCTGGGTGTGGTATAATTCAAACGAATCCTTGTGGAGATTTTTTGATGCGCGTTTTGCTTGTGGAAGATGAAACCCGAATCGCCGCGTTTGTGCGCAAGGGCTTGCAGGAAGAGCAGTACGTCGTGGATGTCGCGGAGGATGGTGTCGCCGCGCTCGATTTTATCGACGCGACCACCTATGACCTCATCCTCCTCGATGTGATGTTGCCGTGCCGCGATGGGTTTAGTGTGTGCAAAGAAATTCGGCGGCGCGGAATGAAAACGCCGGTGCTGATGCTGACCGCCCGCGACGCGGTGGACGACCGCGTGCGTGGCTTGGACGCGGGCGCGGACGATTACCTCGTCAAGCCCTTTGCGTTCAAAGAACTGTTGGCGCGCTTGCGCGCGCTCGCGCGCCGCCCGCCCGAAACCCAATCCCTGGAACTATGCATTGGCGACTTGACGCTGGACACGACGACGCATCAAGCCGCGCGCGCGGACCAAGCCATCGAGTTGAGCGCGCGCGAGTATCGTCTGCTCGCATTTCTGATGCGGCACGCGGGACAGCCGCTGACGCGCACGCAGATCGCCGAAGGCGTGTGGGGCTATGACTTTGACGCGAACTCGAATGTGGTGGACGTCTACATTCGCTATCTGCGTCGTAAGGTGGACGACCCGTTTGAAACCAAGTTGATTCAAACCGTGCGCGGCGTCGGCTATAAAATCGAGGCATCCAATGTTTAAGACGATTCGAGCGCGCCTGACCCTATGGTACATCGCGCTCCTCGCGCTGATCCTGATCGCGTTCAGCGCGGCGCTCTATTTCACCCTGGCGCGTTCGCTATACCAACAGGTGGACAACACGCTGCGCCTGAACGCGGAGCAACTTGCCGGCGCAGTGAACATCGAACAGGGACAAGTCAACTTTCAGAATAGCGAAGGCGATACGTCCGACGCGGCGAGCCTGCGCGAATCGGGCTATCTGGTGCGCTTGGTGGACGCGGGCGGACATATCGTGGATACGAATGCGCGCTTTGCCGCGCTGCCGGTCGCGCAAAGCGCGCTCGACGCCGCGCGGGGCGGGCAAGCGCCGCTGGAAACCGCCGCGGTCAACGGACGCCCGTACCGCATCTACACGCGCCCGATCAGCGAGAATGGAAGTTTTTACGGCGCGCTGCAAATCGCCCAGCCACTCGACGAGGTGGAAAGCGCGCTGCGGCAGTTGCTCGTGCTGCTCTTCGCGATCGTCCCGCTCACGCTCGCGCTGGCGTCGGGCGGCGGCTACTGGTTCGCCCAGCGCGCACTCGCGCCGATGGAACGCATCACGCGCGCGGCGCGGCGCATCAGCGCGCAAGATTTGAGTCAGCGTCTGAATATGAACTTGCCCGACGATGAAGTGGGACGGCTCGCGCGCACGTTCGACGGAATGTTGGCGCGGCTCGACGACGCGTTTCGCCGTGAGCGCGAATTCACCGCGAACGCGTCGCACGAATTGCGGACGCCGCTGACGGTGATGCGCGGCGAGATCGACGTTGCGCTGAATCGTCCGCGCTCCAAAGACGAGTACGCGCGCGTCTTGCGCGGAATCGGCGAAGACGTGGATCGCTTGACGGAAATGGCAAACGATTTACTGATCCTCGCGCGCGCGGACGCGAGCAAACTGCCGCTCCAATTCGACGCGGTGAGTGCGGCGCGTTTCCTTCAAGCCGTCGCTGACGAAATGCGCCCGCTCGCGGAAGAACGCGCCATCGCGCTCGTCGAACACGCGGACGAACCGCTGACCATTTGGGCGGATGAAGACAAACTGCTCCACGTTATGTTCAACCTGGTCGAGAACGCTTTGAAATTCACGCCGCGCGGCGGAACGATTACCTTGTCTGCCGCCCGCGAAAATCAACACGCGCTTGTAACGGTCACCGATACGGGCGCGGGGATTGCGCCCGACCATTTGCCGCACATCTTTGAGCGGTTCTATCGCGCCGACGAAGCGCACGCTTCGCACACGGGCGGCGCGGGGCTGGGCCTCGCCATCGCGCACGCGCTCGTCGCCGCGCAAGGCGGCGCGCTGGAAGCGCGCAGCGTCCAGGGACACGGCGCGACGTTTACGATTCGGATGGCGATGCAAAAACCTTCCAGGTCTTCAACACCTGGAAGGTTTGGAGGATGAATGACCTGGGATTGGCATTTATTTCTCGCCATCAATCAGCTCGCGGGACAATCGCAACTTTTAGATGCCGCGGGCAGGTTTTTTGTCGAAGATGCCTTTATGGTTTTTCCGCTGTTGCTGATCGCGCTGTGGTTTGTGCTGGGACGCGCCCGCTGGCTCTGGGTCGCATTGGGCGCTCTCATCGGCGTTGCGCGCGTGTTCGTCGGCGTGCATTATCCCATCGACGTGTTGGACGGCGCGGCGCTCGGCGCAACCTGGGGCTTGCTCGCGCTGGCGTTCGCGCCATCGCTCGCACTCATCGAAACGCCGCTTCTCGAACGACTGGCGCGCTGGCGGTTGGCGTAGCGATCCATCGAACATTCAACTCGTCTCGCAAGAGGCGAGTGTTTTTATTGGCGCGGACGATAACACAACTGTAATCTTTTTGCCGCACTCGTTTTAATCTGCGCCGTTTATACTGACGCTAGTTTCGCAGACGATCCTTCGACTCCGCTCAGGAGGCTGACGAATCAACTATAGGAGGTTACGATGAAACGAAATTTGCTGGCGCTTGCCGCCGTGATGGCGTTCGCGTTCCTCGCGCTCGGCGCAGTGGGACACGCCTCGGCGCAAGGACCGACGGGCACACCGCCCCCAACGTCGAGCGCGGTTGCGCCGAGTGTGGACAATGAGCCGCAATCGGCGGTGGACACCGACACTACGCAAGACCAGGTCGGCGCGCAAGTCGAAGACCGCACGCCCGATGGCGCCGAACTCCAATCGAATGCGCCTGACACGGACACCATCCAAGATGGTTCGCAATCAGGCAATCAGATCAAAGATGGCTTGCCTGAAACGACCACTCCCGAAACGGGCGGCTAGTCGGCACGTAGAGACCCTCCAGGTTTCCAAAACCTGGAAGGTCTTCAAAGGTCTGGTCACGACGATGAAAACTCTAACCTTCCGATTCATTCAAATCGAATTGATGCTGGTCGCGCTGATGCTCATAGGCATCACGAGCGCGTTCCTGATTTCGCCGAACGCGCTGACCCAGGTCGTGGACGGCGTGCGCGGAATCGTCGGACCCGAACCGATCGCGCTTGCTGAAACTGTCTATTACGGCGCGACGGACACGCTCCAACAAAACACGAGCACGGCGAGCACGCCTCGCTTTTGGTCGCCGCCCGCGCCATCCCAGGTCGCGCCCGCAAACATATTTTCGCCGCGCACCGTGCCGCCGCTCTATCCCGCGCTCGCCGCGCCAGGCGAAGGCACGTGGACGCCGATTCCAAATTCATTCAATCCGAGCGCCGCGCCGCTGATGTATAAAACCTTTTTGCATCCCGACGCCACGCGCCTCTACGCCCAGGTCGCCATCGTCGCGCTCGATGCCACGCGCCTGCGTCTGCGCGCCGTCGCGGGCACCAAGGAGCCAGTCTCGACCGCGAGCGTCCCGCGCCCAGGGTTGATTCCTAGTTCCGATGTGGCGTCGCTCGTCGCCGCGTTCAACGGCGGATTCAGAGCGATCCACGGTCATTACGGGATGATGGTCAAGGGGCAAGCGCTTTTGCCGCCGTTGCTCAATGCGAACACGATTGCGCTCTACCGCGATGGCAGTATGCGGATCGCGCCCTGGTCGTTCATATCGGACACGCTGCCGTTGATGGGATCGTTTCGCCAGACGCCCGCTTATTTGGCGCTCGACGGTCAGACCAATCCTGATTTGCAGAATGAACAATTTTCTCCCTGGGGCAAAAGTGTCAACGGCAAAATCGCGATTTCCCGTTCCGCGCTCGGCATTAGCGCGGATGGACGCACGCTGTATTACGCCGCGGGCGAGTCGCTCACCACGCAACATCTCGCCGAAGCATTGGTCGCCGCGGGCGCGAGCAATGTCGCCGAGTTGGACGTGAACTGGTCGTATCAACATCTTCTGACGTATGCGCCGCGCGCGGGCAATCCGACGGAACAGGTATTGCTCGACGCGATGGTTTACCAACCTGGGATGTACGTGACGCGTCCATCGCCACGCGACTTTTTCTACCTGACGCTCGTCAAATAATCTGTGCAGAACCTAGTCACCGCGATGAGGAGCAGGAATCTGCCTTAATCGGGTTTTCATCTGGCGGTAGTAGACTGAGAATAATCCCACATCTGCGGCGCGTGCGACGAGGGCAATTTATGCTCAACAGCAAAATTTTCCCGCTGCTCGCTTTCATCGCGCTCGTTCTGGTCGTCGCGTGCAGCCGTCCTGCGGTATCCCAAGCGGAAACAAAGCCGATCGAGGCTGAGACTCACGCGGCGCTGAATTCGCCTGCGCAACCGGTGGCTCCCCGGAATCCGACTGTCGCGCAAGATAATCTGCCGGGCGTTCAACCAGTCAAATCGCTTGATCGACATCGCGAGGCCAACACTGGCGATAACAAGATCAAGTCAATTGACAAACACGTCGACGACCGAACGAGTAGGTTCCCGCGCGCGCGAAAGACCCATGCGGCAACACCAACTCCGGTGGTCGCGCGTGGGGATATCGTCGCCCAAACGCTGGAGGGCGGCTACGTCTTGATCAAACCCGACGGGACCGTTCAGCCGATCGATGAGCGGACTTTCGCGGCGCACTGGCGTGACCCCGCGCTGGCCCCCGATGGCACGTTTCGTCTCGTCGTCGCCGGTTGGGATGTACTCCATCAATCGACGGATGGGCGCTCAGCCCCAGGGACGGTAGCGAAGACAGGCGAAGGGCACGCGTTCGATCAGGGACTGGTAGCGGTGGACAGTCTCGGTCTGTTCGGTGCCGTCGTCCAAAACCATCGCGATATCTTCCTCTTCGAAGCGCAAAACGCGCATCACCAGGGAGTGATTTTCACTGTTCCAGGATCAGTGGCGGCGATCGAAAAACTTGTCTGGGGCATTGGACAACATGCAGACGATCTATTGCTCCTCCTGCGCGATAGAAATGGCGCGGGTGGAGCCTTTTTGGCTTCACCCGGCAGCGCAGCATCTGCCGCCCCAACACGTTCGCGCGGCTTGTTCCAGTGCCCTCCATCGCTTGACCGATTGCATGATGAGACACAACCGGAAAATGGAGAAACAACTCGTGCTTATACGCGACCATGTTCTGGATGCCTCGGTCGTATGGTGAAGTGGATACGGCTGACCCGCGTGCCTTATCCCGCCAGTTGGGTGATCGTGGCGGTTTCTCTAATTGCCGTCGCCGCGCTGACGAAAACCGAACCAAAATCTTGGAACGACCAGTCGCACATTGCCGCGATCGAGTCGTTCGTCGAGCGCGGGACCTGGGCGATCGATGGTTCGGCTTGGGTGGGTCAGACCGGCGACAAGGTCTTTCTTCAGGGTCGGTTCTATTCCGACAAGATGCCGCTGCTGTCGCTCGTGGGCGCAGGGGTCTACGCGATTTTGCACTATGGCTTCGGCGGGTCACTTGCGTCTAACTGTCACCTGGCGGGCAAGTTCTGCGCTTACTACTGGTTGACCTTGGGACTCGTTGGCTTACCCGCCGCGCTGATGCTCTGGCTCTTTTATGATTTCGCACGCCGCAGTGGGCGGCGCTGATCGGGACCTTTGCGTTTGGACTTGGCACGATGGTGTTTCCCTATGCGCTCGTCTTCAATCACCATCTGCCCGCTGCGGTCAGTCTGTTTCCAAGTTTCTACCTCCTGACGGCGCACGCGGCGAGCAGTCGCTGGGGGATGCTGGCAGCCGGTTTCCTCGCTACCCTGGCGCTCTCGTTCGACGCGTTGGCTGGGGTGATGGCAGTCAGCCTGTTCGCCATCGCGCTCGCATGCGACCGTTCCCAGGCACGCTACCTGATCGTGGGCGCGGCAATTCCGCTCGCGCTCACGGCACTGCTCGATTACCAGATCACCCAGACGGTTTTTCCGCCCTACCTGATTCCCAATGGGTTTGCCTACCCCGGCTCTGCCTTGCCGGCAACCATCGGAGGCAACGCCGCGCCCGATGATTATGCGGTTTACGTATTCCCAATGTTTGTCGGAGGGAAGGGGTTGTTCCCGTACAACCCGCTGCTCTTGTTCGCGCTCGCTGGCGCGATTGGCGTCGTGCGCCACCGAAAGCACGCCCTGAGGGTGGAAGCGGTTTGCGTCCTGTTCGGTTTCATACTGCAGAGTCTTCATCTCGCAACGAACACCCGTGATCTCGGCGGCACAGGGTACGGCGAACGCTGGTTCGTTTCTGCGCTCCCACTACTGTTTGCGTTCATCTTTTTCGCGCCGCCTTTGAATTTGGCGATTGGGAAAAGCGCCGCGTGGATTCTTTTCATCCCGCTGCTTGGACTTTCCGTATTCTCATCGCTCCAGGGCGCGCAAGCTCCGTGGCACGAATGGCTGCCGCCGGCGCAGATGATCCGCTTTCGCGAAGCTCCGAATATCATCGGAATCCGGTGGAACGTGAAATTTCCATGAGCCATCGGGTAGAACCATGATACGCATAACTCTTTCGCCACTCAGCTGGGTGGGACTCGCCGCGCTATTCGTCGCCTGCGCGCCGCTCTCCTCTCCGCAAACGCAAAATACGCCCACGGCGATTCTCCGCGCGACGCGAACCCTCGCGCCGATCGAGACCGCAGGCGCCGTCGCGCACATCGTCCCATCCACTCAACCGATAGCGGAGCCGACCGGCACGCCTCTCCCGGCGGCAAGCGCGGCGAAGCCAACGCCGCTCGCCGTTCAGCCCTGCCGCGAAACGCAGGGGGGATTATCCGTTGCGGATTTCGACAGCGCAACGCTCGGACGCCGCATCGCCTACTCGCTTTACCTCCCGCCGTGCTACGACGCAGACCCGCAGCGCCTCTATCCCGTGCTCTATCTTCTTCACGGCGTCAACGCCGATCACACCCAATGGCCCGATCTGAACGTCGCGCCGGAAGCAGACGCGTTGATCGCCCAGCGCGCGATCGCGCCGCTCGTCATCGTGATGCCGGATGGAGACTATCGCGCCAGTGAAGATTATGCCGCGTTCGTGTTGCGCGACTTAATGCCGCACGTCGAGCAAACCACGCGCGTCTCGCGCGAGCGCGCCGATCGCGCGATTGGCGGTCTCTCGCGCGGCGGCTATTGGGCGCTCTACCTCGCCCTGCTGCATCCTGATCTTTTCAGCGCGGTTGGCGGTCACAGTCCGGTCATCAACCCCGCGCTGACCGAAGCGCTGGCGCTGCCTGCAGGCGCGGCTGAGCGCAGCACGCTGCGGATTTACCTGGATGTCGGGCGCAATGATCCGCTTGCGCCAAGCGTGGCATCGTTCGCGGCTGCGGCGCAAGCTCATCACTTGAATTCGGTTTTTCACCTTTACGACGGAGCAAACAATCGCGACTATTGGTGCGCTCACACCGCCGAGTATCTGGTCCGTTACGCCGCCGATTGGCGAAGATAACCTCTGGCTTGCCGGATTTCCAAGAATTAGCATGGAGCTTAATTTGTCGCGATTCACCGCGCGCCTTCACAACTCGGAACGCCTGTCCGAGCTCCTCGCTCAACTTGATCTTCGCAGCCCATTTCTTCACCTGGGTGTTCTCGGCGCCTTCACCTGGCTTTTCTATCTCCACATGACGATGACGTATCCATTGCCGGGCGTCGTCGCGCGATTCCCCCTCACGGATTTTGGACGGGCGAACAATTACAGCCCGGCGGCGCTCGAGGATTTCTTGATTTCTATCTTCATCCCGTTTGGACTGTACCTGATGGCCTGGCAAGTTCTCCGCCGCGTTTCTTCCGATCACCGCTTGCTTGCGCTGGTGGTCGGCTTTGCGATTTTGTTCACGCTCACGCTGTTGATCATGTACCCCATCGGCGCGACCGACCTGTTTGACTATGTGTTCTATGCGCGTATCCTGGTGCGCTACGGGCAGAATCCGTTGAGCGTGCCGCCCATGGTATTTCGCAGCGACCCTTTCATCAAGACGGTTGTCTGGTACAAGACGCCCGCGCCTTATGGTCCGTTGTGGGTGCTGCTGACGGCGCCGGGTTCCTATCTTGCCGGCGACAACCTCACGCTCAATCTCTTCGCGATGAATGTGCTACCGGCAGTGTTCTTTTTGGGATGCGTGTTGGTCATCCCATCCATCCTGAAACATCTCGGTCCCGGTCATCGTCTGGTGGGCACGCTGCTTTTCGCGTGGAATCCGCTCGTCTTGTTCGAAGCGCCCGGCAATGCGCATAACGGGATCATCATGATGTTCTTCCTCCTCCTCGCGGTCTATTTCCTCGTCCGCCGCGCGTGGATTTGGGTGATGCCCGCGCTGGCGGCGTCCGTTTTGATCCAGTACGCTTCGGCGCTTCTGGTCCTGCCCTTCTTCCTCTATTGTTTGCGCGCGCAAGCCGGCTCAAAGAATCGATTCCGCGACCTGGTCATTTCGGGGGTGATCTCGTCTGTTCTGGTCGCCGTCGTCATTGCGCCATTCTTCGCGATTCCCACCGGCTTGCTTGAGGAAGCGCATTGGTTCAGTCTCCTCGCCGTTCCAACGCTACTGTATCATTATCTGAAGGGCTTTATAGGCGACTCGAACGCCGGGTTCTGGACGATGCTGGGGACCCATTTGACTTTCCTGGTTGTGTATGGCTTTGGCTTGCGGCGGATGAACAGCATTGAGCATCCACGTGGACTGGTCCATCTCAGCACCTGGCTTATCCTCGCTTATCTGGCGATGGCGTCCGTGTCCTTTCAGCCCTGGTTCATCTTGTCGCCGATCGCGTTGGGCATTTGGATCGATCACCGTCTCGTGCGACGCGTCATTCTCGTATCCACGGCGTCGGGGCAGTTGTCGTACGCCGTCGCGTTTTTCTGGGTTTGGAATTGGACGCTCTGGCAAAGGATCCAGACGAATGCGATCGTCGTCGGAGTGATCTTTGGGCCCCCGCTCGTTGCCGGTGTCTTGACGGTGGCGCGCGATCAGTGGGTTCGCTATGGACGAACCTCAATCGACTCTGTGGCAGTGCGACCCTGAAAGCAGCCAGTGCCTGCGCCGCACGCAACAACGGCAACCCGTGCAACGCAAAAATGTCTCACCGAAACTCGTCCCCCCGGGGACGAGTTTCTTGTTGTGCGGCGCGCAAACGACCGAAACCCTCTTCAAATTAGAACACTGTAACCTCTACGCCGCGCTCGTTTTAATCCGCGCCAGTTATACTGAAGGCAGATTCGCCGCACGCGACGGCGAAGCAAGTCGCGCGAACGGCGAGAACGCAGGATCGTCCTGTGTCCCCGCCGAGCCGTGGAGGGTTTTGCAATGAGACTCTGGTTTCTGGAAGCAATCGTCATTCCCCTGGCGCTGATTCTGGCGATGGCTTTTGCATTTCTCGCGATCCATCCAACGGCGATCCCATCGCTCGTGGACCAGACGCGCACACTCGTCGGTCCTGAACCGATTGCGGCGGCGGAGAATGTGTTCTATGGCGTTTCGGACGCGTATCGAAAGATGACTTGCGGCGACTGCACGACGCCCGGCTATTGGACGCCGGCGACGCCGGCTCAGTCTGCCGCGCAGATAGCAACACAGCGGACGGCGGCTCCGTCCGTTGCTATTTCTGCTTCACAGACCACAACTGTGGCAACACAACCACCGGCGCCACCCATTCGTTTTCAGCCGCGCGACCTCGCGCCGCTCTATCCCGCTCTCGCCGCGCCGGGCGAAGGAGTGTGGACGACATTGCCCAATTCGTTCGATCCGAGCGCCGCGCCGCTGACGTACAAAACGTTTCTGCACTCCGATCCCGCGCGTCCATACGCGCGCGTCGCCATCGTCGCCATCGATGCGACGCGCCTGCGTCTGCACGCAGTTGCCGGAACCCTCGAGCCAGTTTCTGCCGCGCGCGTCGCGCGCTCGGGATTGATTCCGCGCACCGACCTGGCGGCGCTCGTCGCCGCGTTCAACGGCGGCTTTAAGGCGATTCACGGCCACTATGGGATGATGGTGGACGGTCAAACGATTCTCCCGCCGCAGCCCAACGCGGATACAATCGCGATCTATCGTGATGGGCGCGTGCGCATCGCGCCATGGTCGATCATCTCGGACACCCTGCCATCGATGCAGTCGTTTCGGCAGACGCCGGCATTTCTGGCGTACCACGATCAGGTCAATTCCGCGTTGGCCGACGAACAACTCTTTTCTTGGGGCAAGAGTGTCAGTGGCAAGACCGTGATCTGGCGCTCGGCGCTCGGCATCAGCGCGGATGGGCGCACGCTGTACTACGCCGCCGGCGAATCGCTCACCGCGCGACGCTTGGCGGAAGCGCTCGTTGCCGTGGGCGCGAGCAACGCGGCGGAGTTGGACGTGAACTGGTCGTTCGAGCGCTTTCTCACGTACGCGCCGCCCAGCGGCAAGTTGACCGAGCAGGTTCTGCTCGATCGGTTGCACTATCAGCCGGGGATGTACGTCGTGTATCCGTCGGCGCGCGACTATTTCTACCTGACGCTCGCGAAGGCAACCAAATGATGAATGCAAATCGCCGTCGATCCGGCGCAACGAAGGAGCACACCGTGAACAAAGACGCACGTCACCCCACCGCATTGCTCGCGCAGGTCGAGGCGGCTCGCGCCGCGCGCGATTGGCTGGCCCTGCATGACTTGGGGTTCGCGCGATTCAAACCCAATAGCCAGGGCGGCGAGTCGTATTGGTTCCGTCAGGATGCCTACAACCGACTCCAGCGCGCGGCGGCGAGGCGCAATGGCGCAAGCGCAGACGACGAATAAGAAATGAGAGAATTCAAATTTCAACCCTTGCCAGTCTCTAATCCTGGACGAGTAGAATGTTGGTGTAAGTGAAAATCCAAAAAGAAGGGAGGTGAGAACAATGTTGGCAAACCTGAAACGCAAGGTGCTGGTTGGCTCGGTCACGGGCTTGATCCTCTTCGGAGGCGCGCTCCCACTGTTCGTCAGTCAGGCGGACGCGCAAGGTCCGGTGACGACCCCACCCGCGGTGGAGACGGTCGAGTCTCCTGAGATGCTTGGCGAGTCTGCGGAAGCGAAAGGCGCCGACCTGGACGCGATCCAAGCCGGTCCCGGTCAGCAACTCGAGCAGCAGGGCGGCAGCACCCTGGACGGCAACTTCTAGTCTTCGTGGGGGGACGACGTTATGCCGCCCCCTCACGAATATTCATCGCACTCGTCAGAGCGTTATATCATCCCAAAGATTCACCCAAGAAGAGTCCCAAAGTTTAATCGGCTTGTAATTCAGCTATCGTACGATCAAGACAACAAGACTTGGACTTCACAGTATGAAAGGATTTTGAAATGCAAAACAAAACGTTTTCCATGCGATTGATGCTTGCCGCGTTCGCGCTGCTTGCGCTCGTCGCGCTCGTCGCGTGCGGCAGCCCGGCGGCGTCCGACCCAACATCCCCCAGTAGTTCCGCGCCGGTGGTCGTCCCAAGCAACCCGCCGGCGGCGCAACCGACCACGCCTGCCGGCGAAGCCACGAAACCCGGCGGTGAGGGCGCAAGCAAACCGGAAGCTGGGTCTTCCCTTCCCAGCATGACCGATCCGGGCGGACTGCCGCCGTCAGTAGCGCAGACGAACTCACAAACGGGTCAAGAGAAGATGGTCGTCTACCGTGATCCACAAAATCGCTACCAGGTTCTCTTCGTCAGCGGCTGGACGACCGGCGCGGGTAGCGCACCCGGCAGCATCAAGTCTGCTTTTCATGATCACAGCGCGCAGACCGCCATCGTGAGCAGCGGCGGCAAGAACGCGCTCGCCTTTGCGACGGCAGATGAGGCGAATGTCAAGTCGGCACCGGGCTATCAGCTGCTTGCGCTCAAACCTGGACAGATTCCGTACGGTCCGGTCGTGAGTCTGATCTATCGCTATCAGGCGGGGCAGAATCCAGTCACCCGCAAGCCGCTGGAGCACATCGCGGCGCGCGTCTACGTGCCGCGCCCGGGATCGAACGATCTCGCGATCATCACAGTCACAGCGCCCGCGACGAGCTACGGCGACCTGACCCAAATCTTCGACCAGATCGTCGCCAGTTTCAAATGGATGTAGTTGGATGGTTCGGTGGATGGACGACCAAGACTAGGCAACGATCCGACCATCAAACTAACGCGACGAGTTTGGCGATGCGACGAAACCTTTTCTTTCCGCGATTCACACTGATAGCTTTCGGTTTGACCGCCGCGCTCGCGCTGGCAGCGTGCGGTGCGTCCACCGCCGCGCCGAGTGCAGCTATTCAGCCACTGATGGTATCGAACGTGTCGGCGCAAGCCAATCCGTCTGATACGCCGGCGGCTGCTCCAGCAGCGCACACCGCGACGCCGGTCCGTCCGACCGCAACTGCGATTCAGGCGCGCCTCGCGACGGCGACACCGACGTTCACGCCGACCGCGCTGCCAACGCTCACGCAAGCCGCGCCCTCGCCGATAAGCCAGCAGTCGCTCAACGGGCAGATTTTGTTCCTCTCCAACCGCGTGCCGCCGTGGGGTCCGCCGATCTGGAGATTCGACCCGGCGACGGGGCAAGTCGCGCAGTGCGATTCGTCATCGGTGCTAAGTGTCCCCAACGCAGTTGAGCCGATACCTACTCAGGCAATCACGGGGACGACGTCCGCGGGTCTTCCGATCGGCGAGTTTCTCGCGCAGTGGGGCTTGCCGTGCCAACAGGTCTACCTTCAGGCGTTGCAAGACCAAACTTTTTCGCCCAACCGGGTGTACGAGGCGTTCGTCGGAAATGATCCGAACGGCGGGCAGCCGCAGATTTTTGTGCTCGATCACTCTGACGGCGCGCCCGTGATGGTGACGCGCTTTGGCTCTGGCATCGCGTATGGACCCGCCTTCGCGCCAGACGGCTATCACATCGCCTTCATCTGGCAAGAGAATGGACAGGACAATCTCTACACGATTACCCGCGACGGTACCGATCTGAAACAATTGACGCGCTTGCCGAGCCAGGATTGGTCAACCTGGGAATGGATCAAGCAGCCGACCTGGTCGCCGGATGGGAAGCAGATCGCTTTCTGGTCGAACAAAGCAACGGGGACGCGCCAGATCTGGCTACTCAACGTGGATGGATCGAACCTGCATAGCATTTCAAGCGCGCCGCGTCCATTTGAGGATTGGGATGCGGTCTGGATCCGTTAGCCGATCAAACTCAACCGCACATTTGAAAGGATTTCGAAATGCAACTCAGAATGTCTTTTCCGCGATTGCTGCTAGCCGCGCTCGCGCTTCTCGCGCTTGTCGCGCTCGCCGCGTGCGGCAGCCCGACAGCGCCGAAAGCGCCAGCCCAGCCGGTCACGCGCGGCACTGCCGCGCCGGCGAATTCGTCCGCGCCGGCAGTCGTCCCGACGAATCCACCCGCAGCGCCGAACAATCCGCCCGCCGCGCAGCCGACCGCGCCTGCCAGCACGTCCGGCGAACGCGTGAAACCCGGCGGCGAAGGCGCGCCCGGCACGGAAGGCAGCAGCCCCGAAGGCGGACCCTCCATTCCGAGCGTCACCAATCCCGGCGGTTTGCCCCCGTCAACGCAGGGGGGCAACATGAATACCGGCGAAGAGAAGATGGTGGTCTATCGCGATGCGCCGAATCGCTATCAGATTCTTTTCGTCAATGGCTGGACCACGGGAGCAGGCAACGCCGCCGGCAGCATCAAGTCGACGTTCCAGGACCGTCGCATTGAGATCGCGGTCGTCAACAGCGGCGGACAGTCTGCGCTTGCCTTCGCAACGACGGACGAGCCGAACGTCAAGTCGGCGGTGCCGGGCTATCAACGGCTTGCGCTCAAACCCGGGCAGATTCCTTCCGGTCCGGTCGTGAGTCTGATCTACCGGTACCAAGCCGGGCAGAACCCGGTCACCGGCAAGGCGCTGGATTTCATCGCCGCGCGCGTCTATGCGCCGCGCCCCGGATCGAACGATCTAGCGATCATCACCGTGACAAGTCCTGCCTCGGTCTACAGCGATCTCAGCGATCTCTTCGACCGCATCGCCAGCAGTTTCAAATGGCTGCAAAAGGAGACGCAATGTTCGGCACTCAAACCATTCATCGTCCCATCGAAACGGACGGCGCGCTCTTGATGGCGCACGATGTGTTCAAGATTTACAAGACGAACGATTTGGAGACGGTCGTCTTGCGCGGCGCGCACCTCCGTGTGCCGCCGGGCGAATTCGTCGCCATCCTCGGGCGCTCCGGCGCGGGCAAGACGACGCTGCTCAATCTGATCGGCGGGATCGATACGCCCACCGCCGGTCAACTGGTGATTCGCAATAACGACATTAGCAAGTTTGACGAAACCGACCGCGCCGCGTTTCGCCGCCAGCACATCGGCATCGTCTTTCAAACCGGCAACCTGCTGCCGTTCCTCACCGCGCTCGAAAACGTGATGTTGCCGATGCAGTGGGCGAGCGTGCCTCCAGGGCAAGCCCGCACGCGCGCAACCGACTTGCTCACGCGGCTGGGACTGGGCAACCGGCTGAACCACAAGGCAAGCCAGCTTTCCGGCGGCGAGGCGCAGCGCGTCGGCATCGCCATCGCGCTCGCGAACAGCCCCGACCTGATCCTCGCTGACGAACTGACCGGCGAACTGGACACCGAGACCGCCGACCAGGTGATGGGATTGCTGGAAGCCCTGCACCGCAAGCGCGGCACGACGCTCGTCGTCGTCACGCACAACGCGCGCGTCGCCGCGCGCGCCGGGCGCATCGTCCATCTGCGCGGCGGATTTTTGGAAGAAGGATGAAATGTTGCGAGCGTGGGGCAAATTTCCAATTTGCCGGTCAAGTTTGGAAACTTGCTCTACGTTTTCATGGGAGAACAAATGTCGGATTCAATTATCACCGCGAACGGATTGGAAAAATCCTATCGTATCAATGGTAGCGCCATCGGCGCGCTACGCGGCGTGAGTCTCGAGATCGCGCGCGGCGCATTTGTTTCGATTGTCGGTCCCAGCGGCTGCGGCAAAAGCACGCTGCTCAATTTGCTCGGCGGGCTGACCGCGCCGACCCAGGGGCGCATCCTGATCGACGGGAACGACCTCGCGCGACTCCCCGCCGACCGCGTCGCCGATCTGCGCCGCCGCACGCTAGGTTTTGTGTTCCAATCGTTCAACCTCTCGCCGGTGCTGACCGCGCAGGAGAACGTCGAATTTCCAATGTTGCTCGCTGGTGTCGCGGCGCCGCAACGCGCCGCACGCGCGAGCGAACTGCTGGGCGCGGTCGGACTCGACAATCAGCTGGATTATCTGCCCGGAGAAATGTCGGGCGGACAAAAACAGCGCGTCGCGATTGCGCGCGCGCTGGCGAATCGTCCTCTCGTCTTGCTCGCGGACGAACCGACCGGCAACCTAGACACCGCGACCGCGCGCGAGGTGATGGACTTGCTCATCCAGATTCATCGCGAACATCAATCCGCGCTCGTGATGGTCACGCACGATCCCGACGACGCCGCGCGCGCCGACCGCATCGTGCGAATGCGCGATGGAACACTCGAACCTCTCTCCTAACCCCTGCCCCTTCCCCCTCTCCTGACTGAACTACTCAGGAGAGGGGGAAGGGGTTGGGGGATGAGGGGGAGGTCAGGAGAATCTCAATGGCATACCTTTCCTACGCTCTGCAACTCATCGCGCGCAACCCGCGCCGCACGTTCACCTACCTGTTCGGCGTGGTGCTAGCGGTGGGACTGTTCGCCGGCATCCTCTTCTTCGTCGATGCGTCGAGTCGGCGGATGACCCAAGCCGCGGTGCAAGCGGTGAAAGTGGACCTGCAAGTTTATTCCACGCTCGCCACGCCCGACCTGAATCCGATCCTCGCCGCGCTCAAGCAAACGCCGAACGTCGTCGCGGCGCAACCGCTCCTCAGCGTGGATTTCGCGGGCGCGGCGAACGCCGCCGGCGACAAGACGGCGACCGCCGGCAAAGTGTTCGTCGTCACGCCGGAATATTTCAGTTCGCTCAAGACGCTGCGCCTCGCCGCCGGCACATTCGATCCACAAGGCACGCTGGTGAGCCAGCAACTCTTCGGCGCGCTCGGCATCAAGCTCGGCGACACAATCATGGTGGATTTCGCACAGATGGCGCAACCAGTGCCGCTCACCGTGACCGGCGTCGTCGACACCAGCCAGGCGCCGTATCTGTTCGTCTCCACCAATCCGGCGCACGGCGGCGAATTCAATCCAATCCCGAACAATATTTTCGTCGCGCCGTCGCTCTGGAACGCAACGCTGACGGTGCCGTTGACGCAGCCCGCGCTCACCGTCAACGGGAAAACCGTAGCCGCGCAGACGATCCAGGGCGAAGTGGACGCGCAGATCAATCACACCCGCCTGCCGACCGATCCGCTGCAAGCGAGTCTCGCGGTGGACGTGCTGGGTCGGCATCTGGGATCGCAATTCCCCGGCGAAATCCGCGTCACGAACAATCTGGGCGACGCGCTGACCAAAGCCAAGTCCGATGCGCTGTGGGCAAAACTCTTGTTCCTATTCCTCGGCATGCCGGGCGTTGCGCTCGCGGCGTACCTCTCCAAGTACGCGACCGATCTCTTGACCGGACCGCAGCGGCAGGAGATTGGGCTGCTGCGCGCGCGCGGCGCGACGCCGCGCCAGATTCTCGTCGCCAACGGACTGGCGAGTTTCTTCATCTCCGCCGTTGGCACATTGCTCGGTTTGGTGGTCGGCTTGGTGACGACCGCGCTGCTCTTCGGTCCGACGCTGTGGCGGCAAGCCAACCTCAGCGATTTGCTTCTGTCCGCGCTCTACGCGTTCGTCGCCGGTCTCGCGCTGACGACGCTCGTGACCTACCTGCCGATTCGCAGCACGCTGCATCAGGAAATCGCGCAGGAGCGGCAGGAACTGACACGCGCCGCCACGCCGGCGTTCTGGGCGCGCGCGTACCTCGACCTAGTAAGTTTGGCAATCGCCGCGCTGTTGCTGACGGTTAATTGGCAGGGCGGCGGCGTGGATGCCGGGGGCGACGAAGCGAAAGCGTTATCGTTCGGCTTTCTCATTTTTCTCGCGCCAATGTTTCTCTGGCTCGGCGCGACGTTGCTTCTCTCGCGCGTGATGGGTGGCGGCATTCGGCGCGCGGGCGTCGCGATTCGCGCGCTCTTGCGCGCGGCGTTCGGCGACCTGGGCGATATGGCGGGACGCGAGATCGTGCGCCGCGCGCGCGAGGTAGGCGCGGCGGTCGTCATCGTCGCGCTGGCGATTTCGTTCGGCACGAGTCTGGCGATTTTCACGCGCACCTACCACGCGCAAAAAGCGGTGGACGCGCGTAACGCCCTGGGCGCTGACGTGCAGATCGTTCCGGCGATCAGCGCCAACCCAAACACCGCGCTCGGCAAGAGGATTGCCCGCACCGCCGGCCTTCGCGCCATTACGCCGATCAAGACCGACCAAGTGTACGTCGGCAACACGCTGCAGCCCGTGTTCGGGATCGATCCGACGACGCTGGCGCAGGCGGCGTTCTTCCCCGACAGCTACTTGCAAAATATGACGACCGCGCAAGCCCTGGAGAAACTGGCGGCTACGCCGAACGGCGTGCTGATCGCATCGCAACTGGCGGATGCGTACAGCGTCCAAGTGGGCGATCCGATTCTCTTCCGTGCGCTCGACCGCACGACGAATCAGTACGCGCAGTTCAAAGGCAAGGTCGTCGGCATTCTCACGCAGTTTCCCGCCAGCGCGCACAATTCGTTCCTCGTGATGAATCTCCCCTTTCTGGAGCAAGCCACGCACGATCAACTGATTGGC
>JAMCQI010000005.1 GCA_023381515.1 Chloroflexota bacterium
GAGACTAGCTTCTCATGGCTGCATTACCTCTAGGAATCATCGTCTCTTTGCGTGCCGATCCGCGAGCGAGCATCGAGCGGGTGCGTGAGTTCCATCTTCCGACCTGTCAGGTGAATAGCTGGGATCTTGAACTCTGCGTAAAGGACGTAGCTGACCGGCTACGCGAGGCTACAGAGCGAGACGGTATCACTATTTCCAGTCTTTGGGCTGGGGTACCCGGCAGACGGGTGTGGGACTTCGATGAGGGGCCGGTCACTATAGGTTTGGTGCCGCCGCAGAATCGCCAGCGAGGTGTCGATGCGTTGCGCCGGTGGTCTGATTTTGCGGCTATGGTAGGAGGTATTCCGAGCATCACCACCCACGTCGGATTCTTGCCAATGAATCCTCAGGACGGTGACTATATTGGCGCTGTTGAAGCGCTCAAGATCGTGACGGAGCACTGTCGTGGAAATGGGCAGCAATTCTGGTTCGAAACAGGCCAAGAGACGCCGGTGACGCTGCTGCGCACAATTCAAGATATGGAAATGGATAATGTCGGGATTAACCTCGATCCGGCGAATCTTCTCATGTATGGGACAGCCAACCCGGTGGATGCCTTAGAGGTATTCGGGACGTATGTACGTGGACTGCACGCGAAAGATGGGCTCTATCCAACAGATGGACACAAGCTTGGACGAGAGGTCCCTCTCGGTGAAGGCCGTGTCAACTTTCCGCTCCTGATTAGTACGCTTCGTGCTCTAGGGTTTACCGGAGCGGTAACCATCGAGCGGGAGATCTCTGGGCCAAAGCAAACCGAGGATATCCGGAAAGCCATAGCTCTGCTCCAACCTCTCATGGCGTGATCTCTTGGGAAGCCTGAACCATCATGTACAATGGCGACGGTATGTTTCGGCGTGTTTTTCCGGCACGCCGAGCGGCTGCCGGTAATTTCTCCAGAGGACATTCGCGCTGGCAGCCGGCGTGCGATTTGCGAGAACCTTTCGCTAATAGCAGGGATGCGCCAAGATGAGCCAAGTGGTCATCGAGAACCCGATCATCAACTCGCCGTTCGCGGAACCCACCCGCCACTTCCGCTTCTCCGACGAGGGCATCACCAACGACATCGTCGACGGTCGCCGGACCAGCTCGTACTTCGTCCCCATCGCCAAGCCGAAGAAGAAGGGATCAGCGCAACTCCCGTTTGACACCGAATGGACGCAAGATCGCATCGAGGAAAACCGGCTCGTCAACGACATCCGCCGTCGCGTGGCGCTGTGGCGTCAGGGTGGCTACGTTGGCGTGACGCCGACCACCGCCCGTCTGCTCGCCTACTGGACCGACCCAACCCGCGAAAAACGGCTTTTCTTCTGCCAGATCGAGGCGCTAGAAACGGCCATTTACCTCACCGAGGTGGCAAGCAAATACAACGACGGTTGGATCGAGAATAAGATCCGCGAGGCGAACGACAGCTCAAATCCTGGTTTGCCGCGCACGGCTTTCAAGATGGCGACCGGCTCGGGCAAGACCGTCGTCATGGCGATGCTCATTGCCTGGCATACGCTGAACAAGCGAGCCAGCCCGCAAGACGCCCGCTTCTCCGATACCTTCCTGATCGTCACGCCGGGGATCACTATCCGCGACCGCCTGCGCGTGCTGCTGCCGAACGACCCCGAAAACTACTACCGCCAGCGCGACATCGTGCCGGCGCAGTTGCAGGACGAACTCGGCCAGGCCAAGATCGTCATCACCAACTATCACGCTTTTCAACTCCGCGAGAAGGTCGAGGCCGGCAAGCTCACCAAGACAATCCTGGCCGGTGGGCGGACCGATCCGTTCGTGGAAACGCCCGACCAGATGGTGCGCCGTGTCTGCCGCGCGCTGGGAACGAAGAAGAACATCGTGGTCATCAACGACGAGGCCCACCACTGCTACCGCCGCAAGCCCGACGGCGCCGACGACGCGCTGACCAGCGACGAGCGTGCTGAGGCGAAGTCCCGCGAGGAAGAGGCGCGCATCTGGATATCTGGCGTGGAGGCTGTCAAGGCGAAGATCGGCGTGAAGGCCATTTATGACCTCTCGGCCACGCCGTTCTTCCTGCGCGGTTCCGGCTACCCCGAGGGCACGCTGTTCCCCTGGGTGGTCTCCGACTTCTCATTGATCGACGCCATCGAAGCGGGCATCGTGAAAGTGCCGCGCGTGCCCGTGGCCGACAACTCGATGACGGGCGACCAACCGACGTATCGCGACCTCTGGCTGCGCGTCCGTGAGCACCTGCCCAGGAAAGGGCGCAAGACCGAAGCGGTGGGCGGCGAACCGAAGCTCCCGGTGGAACTGCAGGGGGCCCTGCTCAGCCTGTATGGGAACTACGAAAAGTATTACCGCCTCTGGGAGCAGAACGCCGAGGCGCAGGCGCGCGGCGTTACCCCACCGGTCTTCATCGTGGTCTGCAACAATACCAACGTCTCCAAACTGGTCTTCGACTACATCGCCGGGTGGGAGAAACAGATCGGCGAGCAGACTACCGTCCAGGCAGGTCAACTGCCCATCTTCCGTAACGACGATGGCACCGGCGCCTGGCTGCAGCGACCCAACACCATCCTGGTGGACAGCCAGCAACTCGAGTCTGGCAGCGCGATGAGCGACGACTTCAAGAAGATCGCCTCGCGCGAGATCGACGAGTTCAAAGCCGACTACCGCCAGCGCTTTCCGGGTCGCGACGCCGATGAACTGACGGACGAAGACCTCTTGCGCGAGGTGATGAACACCGTGGGCAAAGCGGGCAAGCTTGGCGAGCACGTGAAGTGCGTAGTGAGCGTCTCGATGCTCACCGAAGGCTGGGACGCCAACACCGTCACGCATATCCTCGGTGTGCGCGCCTTCGGCACGCAGCTCCTGTGCGAGCAGGTGATTGGTCGCGCCTTACGGCGGATGAGCTACGCCGCCAACGACGCTGGCTACTTCGACCCCGAGTACGCCGAAGTGTATGGCGTACCGTTCTCCTTCATCCCCTGCAGTGGATCACCGGTCAACCCCAAGCCTGGCCCCATGCCGACCCGCGTGCGTGCGCTGGAGAGCCGCCTCGCCAGCGAGATCACCTTTCCCCGGTTGCTGGGCTATCGCTACGATGTGACCGGTGAACGACTCAGCGCAACCTTCACGGCAGCATCGCAACTGGCGCTGTCCACCCACGACATCCCTACGAAGACCGAAAATGCTCCCATCGTCGGAGAAAAGAGCATCCACACCCTCGACGACCTCAAACGGCGGCGTGTCAACGAGGTGGCGTTTCTGCTGGCGAAGCTGACACTGGAGAGGTATTTCCGACAGGACGGCGAAATACGGGCTGACCGCCCTAAGGAGCACAAGTTCGACGGCGAGGTTAAGGTCTGGCTCTTCCCGCAACTCCTCGCGATTGTCAAGCGCTGGATGGTCGAATGCGTCACACTGAAAGACAATACCTTTCCCCAGTTGCTCTTGCTGGTCGAGTTCGCGCACGCCGCAGCAGACCGCATCTACCGGTCGATCGTCGCGTCAACCGATGGCACGGCGGCGCTCAAGCCGATCCTGCGTCCCTACGACACGCTGGGTTCGACACGTTTTGTGGATTTCGACACGATGCGTCCCGTTTACGCAACCAACGCCGGCAAGTGTCATATCTCGCACGTGGTCGCGGACACCGGCTCCTGGGAGCAGAAGATGGCGGAAACGCTGGAAGCCATGCCCGAGGTCATTTGCTACGTGAAGAACCAGAACCTCGACTTCACCATCCCAGCGGATATCACTCA
>JAMCQI010000112.1 GCA_023381515.1 Chloroflexota bacterium
GGGATTGGAACGGTACGGGTTCCGTCCGCTGGAGGCAGTTATCACTGCCCTCATCGGCGTGATCGCCTTGAGCTATCTGATCGAGACCGTGCTCGCGCGGCCGGACTGGGGGCTGATCGCCTACCACGCCGTCGTACCCCAGTTCAGCGGGGCTGAAAGCATTTTGATTGCGACCGGCATCCTGGGCGCGACCGTGATGCCGCACGTGATTTTTCTCCACTCGGCTCTGACGCAAGGGCGAATCATTACGCGTGATCCGCAACAGCTCAAGCGCCTTTACCGTTTCGAGCTGCTCGACGTGGTGATCGCGATGGGCGCGGCCGGCCTGATCAATATCGCGATGCTGATCATGGCCGCCTCGACCTTTCATGCGAAGGGGCTGACCGGGGTGGGGACGATCGAGGAAGCTTACCAGACGCTGCAACCGCTCCTGGGTCCGGCTTCGGGCTGGGTCTTTGCCATTTCGCTCCTCGCGTCCGGCCTCTCATCGGCGACGGTCGGGACGATGGCCGGCCAGGTGATCATGCAAGGATTCCTGCGGCGGCACATCGCTCCCTGGCTGCGCCGTTTGATCACGATGCTGCCTTCCCTCGCCGTCATTGCCCTCGGGCTGGACCCGACGAACACACTCGTCGTCAGCCAGGTCGTCCTGAGTTTTGGGCTGCCGTTTGCGGTCATCCCACTCGTGATGTTTACGGCACGGCGGGATGTGATGGGTGTGCTGGTGAATCGCCGACTGACGACGGTGATCGCGGGAACCGTCGCCGCGCTGATCGTGGCACTGAACATCTTTCTGCTCGTGCAAACCCTTTTTGGCAGTGGAGGCTAGCCTATGTTCAAACGACTGCTAGTTCCCCTTGACGGCTCACAGCTCGCGGAAGCCGTTCTGCCACCGGCCGCCTTTTTGGCCGAACGCCTGCACGCGACGATCATCCTCTTTCACGCGGTCGAGCAGGACGCCCCCGCGACCGTCCATGGGCAGCATCATCTTTTGACCGCCGTGGAAGCCGAGATCTATATCAGCGGACTCGCGACGCGGCTCGCGCAGCAAGGGCTGACCGTGGAGACGAATGTCCATCCCTTTAAAGAGACGGATGTCACCCGCAGCATCAGCGAGCACGTTTCCGAATTGAACGCCGATTTGATCGTGCTGTGCGCGCACGGACGGGGCGGGCTGCGGGATGTGTTCGTCGGGAGCATCGCCCAGAAGGTGATACAGCTCGGCACGACGCCGGTCTTTTTTGTACGACCGGAAGTCACCTCGCCGGACGCCCCCTATACCTGCCGCAAGATCCTGGTTCCGCTCGACGGAACGTCGATTCACGAGCCGGCCCTGCCGATCGCGACCGAAATCGCGCAAGCCTGCGACGCGTCGCTCCGCCTGCTGACGATCGTCCCGACGACGGGCACGCTCTCGGCGGAACGCGCGGCCACGGGACTGCTCCTTCCGACGACGATGGTCGCCCTGCTCGATTTGGCTCAGCGCGGCGCGGTGGAATATCTCGAGAGCGTGACGACGCGCTTGCTGACCGAAGGAATCCCGGCCGCGGCCCAAGTCGCTCGCGGGGATACGGCGTCCGCGATTGTGGAGATCGCCGCGCGCGAGCAAGCGGACCTGATTGTGATGGCGACGCATGGGCGCGGGAGCGTGGATGCGTTCTGGTCGGGGAGCGTGACGCCGAAGGTGCTTGCGAAGGCGCCGGCGCCGGTGCTGCTGGTGAGAGTGCATGGAGAGGAAGCACCGCGGTGAGGACCAGTAGGCAGAAGGCAGAAGGCAGAAAGCGGAAAGCGGAAAGCAGAAGGCAGAGGAGCGGAGGAGCAGAGGAGCAGGGGAGAGGGAAGTAGGCAGAACGCAGGAGGCAGGAGGCAGGAGGCAGAACGCAGAAGGCAGTAGGCAGAAAGCAGTAGGCAGAAAGCAGTAGGCGGAAGGCAGAAGGCAGAACGCAGAAGGCAGTAGGCAGAAAGCAGTAGGCAGAAAGCAGTAGGCGGAAGGCAGAAGGCAGAAGAGCAGGGGAGCAGGGGGGATGAGACCTTCGAGGTTTCCGAAAACCTCGAAGGTCTTGGAGCGAGGGCGGGCGCGTCGGCGAGATCGGGAGAGAGGCCGAGGCGCTTTTTCAATTCTTGTTTTTCTTCGACGAGGACCTTGCCGGAGGAGTGGTTGGCTGTTGAGGGGTGACCGAGAGGGGACCGGTTGCGAGGCCAGGGGCGACCGGCCGGTCGCCCCTACCGATCATCCGGTTACGGCTGGGCATGCTTCACAGAGGTAGGCCATCGTGGGCGGAGGGCGACCGTCTTTCGCAGAGGGCGATCATCCTTCGGCTACCCCTTCACTTGGTTCAGGGCTTTGGCTCGGGACAGGCTCCGGGTCGCCCCTACGGCCAGGCTGCGGAGCGCGACTGCGGGCAGGCGGACGTCGGGATTTTGGGCGACCGCCGCCTGGCGATCGATCCCGCGCGGGGTCTTTAGGTTAGCGAAAACCGCGAAAGCGGGGAGAGCAGGCGCCCCGGTAGTTGGACAGTTGGATAGTTGGGCAGTTGGCTAGGCGGTTTTTAGCCGTCAGGAATCTGCCTGTGATTGGCTCAGCCGCCCGGGTTTTGGCAACAGAGACGCGTGTCGATCGCGATCAGGTTGCGCCGGCTTTCTTCTGCTGCGCGGGTAGGCGCACGACGAGAAAGTATCCGAACCAGATAAAGAGCACGACGTGGATCGCAATCACGCTCCAGCCGAGAATGTTCATTTGCCCCGCGAGCTGGGCAAACAGTAGAACCACAGCGCTCAGCGGATAGTAAACGAGCAGGCAGTCGATAATCACCTTTTTGAATTCCATGCTGTCGGATTTGCGCGCCAACCAGAGCAGAAGGGTAAAGGTGACAAGGGCGGTGCCGGACAAACGCGCAAGGGTTGTCGCGATGTCATTGAGGGTCACGCCAAACGGATCGAGCATGAAACCGGGAGCAAGTACGAAGCCGATTCCGAAGACACCTTCGATGATCGCCGCGACGAGGAAGAGAGTGTTCACCGTCAGACCTCCTTTTGTTGAGAATAAACAACACCTGCCGCGGACGCCTCAAGACGCGCCAAACGACAGGTGTTTGAACCCGTTGCAGAGAATGCGGGCATAGGAGATCGAGGTGCGCATCGTTGCGCCTCCTCTCGTAAAAGAAAAAGCTCTCCGCGGACGCGCCAGTAAACTGGCGTTCGTTCGCGAGGAGCACTCCTCACCACCAGGTCAACGACAACCTTATGTTACTATTGTAAGGCTGAAATACGGTGGTGTCAATGGTCAGCGAATGTGGGGCGGGACATCCCCAATTTCGGGACGGTCACGTGGAAGGGGATAGGACGGGCGAGAACGCCCGCCCATAAATGGGCAGGCTGCAGGGCGATGCCCCGTTCACGGGGCTGAGGCTTTGGCGACGGAGGTTGGTCGGCAAACCCCGCTGGACCCCCACCGAAAACGCGGGGCCTTTGCTCGCGTAGTCCCCCTCATCCCGCAAAGCCCGCGGGATCTGCGATTCCGCAAAGCCCGCGGGATCTGCGATCCCGCAAAGCCCGCGGGATCTGCGATCCCGCAAAGCCCGCGGGATCTGCGAAGCGACAAGACCCCCTCACCCCGCTGGGGACCGCGGGGTCTCCGACCCTACCCTCTCCCCCATCGGAAAGAACCCGAGGGGGGAGAGGAGACAAAAAGCCGGGGTGCCGGCACGGGCAGGTTGTGGGGCGCGGGGAGGGTCAGGCGGACCGTTCGCGGGCGGATTCGATCCATGCGAGGTTGAAGAGGGCGTCTTCAGCCTGGTCGGGAAATTCGCCGAGGACGCGCTGCTGGAAGACGGGCGACTCTTGACCCCACTGCTCGCGCCGTTCGTCCACCCACGCGGCGGAGACCCGGTGCGCGGCGATGGCTTCGTCGACGGTGACGTGGCGCACCCACCATTGGGAGAGACCTGGGGCGCGGCGGTGGATATCGTAAAAGCGGCCCGAGCGGCCGCCCGGCGTGGAGATGGCGAGCGCGTAGCAGTCGCCCGAGGAGAGAGCACCTTCGATGGCATCCCAAGTCGGGTCGGGGATCGCCTTGGCTTCGTCGAGAACGTAAAGGATGCAAGCGGAATGGGCGCCTTCGGTAAATTCAGGGCGGTCGCTCGCGGCGGCAAAGGCTTGGCAGTTCTCCCCCATGCGGAGCCACTGCTTGAATAGGAGAGGTCGGACCGAGGTCTTGGACCAGTCCGCGCGGCGGGCCCATTTGTGAATCTCGGGCCAGAGAAAGTGCGTGAGTTGGCGCCAGACGGACGCGGTGGTGACGATCTTGGCTTCGCGATGGGCGCTCGCAAACCAGAGAACGGCCCAGGCGGCGACCGTCGTCTTACCCAACCCATGCGGACCGCGCACGGCGACTCGGCGCTCGGCCAGAAGCGCATTCAGGATCTCATCCTGGTATGGCGCCGGCTCGGCCTTGAGGACCGCGCGGCAAAAGCCGACGGGATCATTCGAATAGCTAGGCGTCGGGGTCGGGCGCGGCTGAGGGGTCGGCCGCGGGAGCCGGACTATCGAGGGTTCCAAGAATCGCCTGTTTGATTGTCTCGACCGGGATGAATGAGCCGACAAGGTCTAGTCCCTCCAGGGCTTCGCGCCAGGTTGCGGGCTGGACGTTGGGCAGATTGGCCAGGGCGTTGTCGGTCTTTTCGGAGGCTGCCTCCAGTCCGTGGAGAAAATGTTCGATCGAGCGCCGGCCCTCGAGGGCCAAGACGACGGTATCGAATTGTTTGGCGCGCTCGACCCAGTTCCAGTGGGCGGAGAGGTAGCGCCAATACATGCACTTGGTTCTTCCTACAGTCCGCCAGTCGATACCGTGGTATTTGGCGTAAGCTTTGCGCAGCGAGCGGCCGGGACCCAAGTCGCGGTAGACGGTGAAACGGTTGAAGGATCCGATCGGCTCTCCTTCGATTCGTTCCCAGACTTCTCCCATGGTTCCCCCTTGTGCTTCTCGTTAAGCGGCAATCAAGATTGCTAATTACAGCATAGCACATATGTTCTGTTTTGTCAAGAGGGAAGTGGGAAAATTAAAGAAAGGATGAACCCCGCTGGAGTGCGCGGGGCAGGTGATGAGGGATGAGGGATGAAGGCGGAAGGATGAAAGCGGGGGAGCGATGTAGCATAGCGCCTTGTGCGCGTTCGGGGCGCACGCTGCGGGCGGTTAGACCCCGCTGAGGGACGCGGGGCAGGCACCACGGCAACACAATGCAAAACCGACCTCCGTCGGTTCAAACCCCATTCGCGTTGGAATCGTTCGTGAAAAGCCCCTCGCCCTCATCGGTTTGTGATGGGGGAGAGGGTAGGGTGAGGGGGCAGGTGGCAATGAGCCAATTGGCCAATTTCCAATGAGCCAAGAAAAGCGGCGTGGGAGCGCGAGGATCAGTTGGGCCGCAATAGACGGCAGGGAGCGCGAGAAGCGCGAGAGAGGGAGGGGGCAATGAGATGTAGGGGCGAGGCATTTGAGAGATGAAGGATGAGGGATGAAGAGCGCAAGTTGTAGGGGCGGGGCATTTGAGAGATGAAGGATGAGAGATGAAGGATGAGGGATGAAGAGCGCAAGTTGTAGCGGCGAGGCATTTGAGAGATGAAGGATGAAGGATGAAGAGCGCAAGTTGTAGGGGCGAGGCATTTGAGAGATGAAGGATGAAGAGGATGGGGTTGTAGGGGCGAGGCAGGAAGAAGGATGAGGGATGAAGGATGAGGGATGAAGAGCGCAAGTTGTAGGGGCGAGGCATTTGAGAGATGAAGGATGAAGAGGATGGGGTTGTAGGGGCGAGGCATTTGCCAAATCATTGTCGCCACATGGCGCGCCTAGGCTCGTGCCAGCGCGTTCTCCAACCAACCGCGATCTGGCAAATGCCTCGCCCCTACGCGCCGCATCTGTTATCATGAAGATCGTGTGTTGGCAATCACGCGTGCGGAAAATCCGTCTGATTGCGCTTGTCGGAAGTCGCGAGTTAGTGAATGCCGTTGTGGAAACGCAAACGCGCAGATGAGCGGGCGCTCGAAGACGCGCAGAGGTTGGTGGGTGCGAATCATCGGAAGATGCACCTCGGCGCGCTTGATCGGGGCTGTAGAAACGAATGGATCTGCCACGAAGGTGGTCGAGTTCGTGTTTCATCGAGGGAGGGCCCAGGTCGGCACGGACCTGGGTGGCCCTCCCCGACCCCATCAGTACCCGAAGACCTCCTCACGCTTTTCATTTTTCATCTCAATGAGCACCAAGATCATTTGTGTGATCAGGTCAATAAATGTGTTGAGGAGCTCTGGATCTTGAACGAGGTCCAAGATCGAGTCATTGTGCGCGAGGGCGTTCCGAAGTTTCGTTATCCAGTCGAACACCCAGTCATATTGCTTGTCATCTTCCAGAGGGAGCCGATCTCTTATTGCCGGGGTCTGCCGGAGGATATCAATCTTGTCCTTAAAGGTTGTGGCGCGGAGTACGCTCTCTAGCGTTCCACCTCGTCGGTTCTTTTCACACGTCTTCTGAGCTCTTTTCAATTGCTCAGGGGAGAGCTTGGCCAGATATTGCTCCAGGTCTGAATTTCCCGACAGGTCCTTCAGCACCAAAAACAGGTCGATTATTGTCGACTCTAGCTCAAGGAACAGAGAGAAAAGGGCGAGACGGGCAGGAAGCCGGTCCAGGTCTCGAACAGTGACCACATGCGTTACCTTATTTCCAGAGAGGAGGAAGTAGAAGTTGTGCTTGAGAAACAGAGAGGGAAGATCGAGAAGAGCCGTGGTTGTCGGAATTAGGGAGTCCACTGTGATCGGCGCGGCCTTGTCCTTTGCGCAGCCAACACGCTCTTCGGGCGATAGCAGATCGTCGTATGCTAGGTATCCATATGTGTGGGTTTCGTCCTCCACTGTTGCGAACCAGTCGTCCTCCGATTCGAATATCCACTCCTCAAAGACAGCCTCTAGGGCCTCGTCCGGCGACAGCCTTTGCGTTATCGGGGTCGCGATCTCCGCGACGGTCAGAGACCTGGCGACGGTGTGGTAGACATTGCAGCGGGCGTTTTCTATGGTGTCTGGCTGTGTGTTTGCGGTCATGGGACCCCCGAGACTACGGTTCTCCTCCCCTTGATTGACCTGGCCCAGTCTCTCGAGAATTACACCTTGTACACTTTCATCACCTCGTCGCCGTAGTGGTTGATGACCTTGATGGCGATTTTGCCGGTTTGAGGCGGGTCGAAGGGATAGCTCTTGGTGGAATAGAGAGCGGACCATGCGTCTTCGTCGATGTCCGCACGGAGGGCGCGTTTGAGCTTTTCGTAGGGATCGCCGGCGCCGGTAAAATAGGCGTGGCGGACGAAAAAGCTTTCGTCGTTATAGTCGGTGTCGATGAACCAGCAGGCGACGTCCTCGGTCTTGTTCGAGCGGATTTCGCCGGTGGTGGGATCGTAGACGTCGACGCCTTTGATGCGGACGATGAGCTTGCCGTCTTTGAGCGTCTTGACCTCGACGTCCGGTTCGCCGAAAACCATAAAGAGGTTGCCGGTGCCGGTCTTTTTGAGGAGCTCGTCGCCCATCGCGAGGTCGGGATTCATGCGGGCCATGAGGACGGTGAGCTTGCCGTAACGTTTCGCCTCCTCAGAGACGTGGGGGTCGAAGGCAAAGCCGCAGACGACGAGGAGGTCGAAGCCGACCCCCTGGACGGCTTCCTTGGCCGCTTCTTCGATCAATTCGGGACCGACGGTGCCGTGCTCGGGGCCGATGCAGACGGCGACGCGCCGGCTCTTGCCGTTCTCAGTATATTCACCGGCAGCGTGGAGCCAGGGGTTGGCGTAGGATTCAAGGCGGTCGAATTTGAGGCGCTCTTTCCGCACCGTGTTCTGGACGCCCGCGCTCTTCAAGTTTTCGATAATCATGTTCTCGAACTGGGCGACGCCGGATTCTTTTTGCGCGCCCGCTTCGGCGGCGGGGCGTTCTTCGTCGGCCGCGAGGACGCGGTGGGGCGAGAGGCTCTCGACGGTAAAGGGACCGGTGACGCGGACGCGTTTGTTGTCCTCGTAGGGCTGGTCGTAGAGGAGCTCGGTTTCGGCGTGGCGGGAAATCGAGGCGTCGATCTCTTGCTGGCGTTCGCGGCGCAGCTCCCACCACTCGGCGTGCAGGCGGCAGGCCTTTTCGGGCCATTTCTCACCAGGCTCACGCGGGATTCCCCATTCTTCCCACGACTGCTTGAGCGCGCGGTTCAGGTCGGCGCGGACCGGGTCCATTTGTGCGAGCCATTTGGCGTGGATGCCGTCGATCTCGTCGTTGTTGGCGATGGATTTGAGGGTGATGTGGGGGACGCGTTTGTAGACAAAGCCGCGTTTGATGTCTCCCGCGTATTTATCTGCTTTTCCGTCCATGCTCAGAGACGTAACGTGCCCGGTGATTTCGGCTTCTTTCCTAGCGCCGTCGGGTGAGTCGGCGAGGAGATAGTAGGGGAAGCGGCCGGCCATGAGGCGGGTGCGGGCGAGGGCAATGGCGACGCGGGAGGTGTCGACGGTGATCCAACGGCGGCCCCACTGCTCGGCGACGTAGGCGGTGGTGCCACTGCCGCAGGTGGGGTCGAGGACGAGGTCGCCAGGGTCGGTGGTCATGAGGAGGCAGCGCTCGATGGTCTTCGTCCCAGTCTGGACAACGTAGATCTTTTCGTCGGCTGAGGAACCTGCAAAGCCACCGCGGACCGTGTCAAACCAACCGTTAGTGATGGTCTGCAGAGGAAAGTCGTCATAGTAGGGCTTGAACCGGGGTCGCTTGCCCTTTAACATGAGACGGTTTGCGTAGTTGAGCCGGGAGGCGCCTGCTTGGCTAGTGGACCAGCCGCGGCCGGGTGGCGGGCCCACCGGCTCGCCGTCTAGCTTGAGAATGAACCTGCTGGACTCGCCTCCTGTCGCAGAGAAACACGATCTATCGCTATGCAGCCTAGCACCATTCTGGAGTGTGGCGGGATCATATAGCGCTCGAGAGCCGTCTGGGCTTTCGACCCATCTATCGCCTGTCGCGTACCAATCCTCGGCGGGGATAGAGATGTACAGTCGCCTGACTTTCATCTCCTCCTGGCTTTTCGCGAACCAAAGGATGTAGTCGTACGTGTTGGCGATATGTTCTCCCGTCTGGAAGCCACCGCGACGGTAGAGGATCTGGCTAACAAGGTTCTCGCTCCCGAACACCTCATCGAGCAGGGACCGCACCAGGTGAACGTTCTCGTCCCCAATCTGGACGAAGATGCTGCCGCTTTCAGTGAGGAGTTCGCGGGCGACAACCAAGCGGTCGCGGAGGTAGGCAAGATAGGAGTGAATGCCGAGTTCCCAGGTGTCGCGGAAGGCCTTGATTTGTTCGGGCTGACGGGTGGCGTCTTCGGCCTTGCCGTCTTTGACGTCGCGCTTGCGGGTGCTGACCTGCCAGTTGGAGCCGAATTTGATGCCGTAGGGCGGGTCGACGTAGATCATCTGGACTTTGCCCTTGAGTCCCTCTTTTTCGGCAAGGGAGGTCATGACGAGGAGGGAGTCGCCGAGGATCATGCGGTTGGACCAGTTCTGCTCATGGTGGTAGAAATCGACCTGGTCTTCGAAGGTGATGCCGTTAAAGTCAGAGAAGAGCTGCAACTGTGGTAGGGTCGCCCGGTTGGTCGCCCGGTTGATCGCCCCCACACGGCGGACGTTTTCGATGATGGCCTGGGGCTGGACTTTTTCCTGAATGTAGATGGGGACGGCAGGGACGGCGAGGTCGCGGGCATCCTGTTCGTCTTTGCCTTTCCAAACGAGCTGGGGATCTAGGGATGGGTCGCGGGGATAGAGGATGGTCTTGGGCTTGTCCTCGTCTTCGGCGACAAAGTCACGCAGTTCTTTGGTGGGTATGTTCGTCCGCTTGTCTTTGTGTTTGACGGCGGAGACGGGTGTGGAAGGCTTTGGTTTGGGATGGGTGGTGCTTTTCTTGTTGGGCATGGGATGTTACCTCGTTGGATGACGGGCGGTTAGAAACCGCAGCAACACAAGGCAAAGTCGGCCTCCGCCGACTGGACGTTAATCGACGAAGGTGGGTTCAAAACCATTCGACGTATAGGGGCCCGTCTGGTATCAGCCTGCGGAGGCAGGCTTGGCTTTGGGTAGGTGCAGATTCTATCTGCCGCTGGACCCGGCTCCGCCAGCTTGCTCCCAGTAGGTGCGGATTCGTTCTGACTGTTGTGTTGGTCGGTCATAGATTTTCTTCGTCGCTCCAGTCGTCCGGACCCAGGTCGGCGGATTCGGTGATCTGGGATTTTTCCCAGTCGGGCAGGAGTGTGCCGTTGGCGTGGTGAGCTGCCTGCTGGATGATATATTCCTTGACAAGCGGGACGTCTTCGGGCCGCAGCGTGAATGCGCCGTAGGCACCCTGCCATTTAAAGTTGCTCTGCGGCGAGATAACGTGGGTCATGGCGTGGGAGGATGAGCCTTTGACCTCTTTCACCAGGGTGGCGACGGCGACGGTTGTGTGCAAACGGACCAGGAGATGCAGATGGTCCTCGATGCCGCCGATGCGGATGGGCTTGCATTTGAGCTCGCGGCATTTGTCGACGATCGCGCCATAGAGACGCGGGCGCACATCCGGTGTGATCAAGGGGAGCCGGTCCCAGGTGGACCAGACGCAGTGCAGGTACAGTTGGGTAAAGGGTTCGCGCATGGGATGCTCCGATGATTATGACTGGGCGGTTGAAACCGCAGCAACGCAAAGCGAAACCGACCTCCGTCGGTTCAAAAACAATCGGCGTATGGACACCGGTCTGTTATCAGCCTGCGAAGGCAGGCTTTGCTTTGGGTAGGTGCAGATTCTATCTGCCGCTTGGCTCTGCTCGGATCGTCCTCTTTGCGTCCCACGGGTCCGAAATCTCCAGAAACGCCCAGCGGCCGAAAGCGCCGTGATTATTGACGGCGGGTGCCCAGAGAGTGCGGGCGGTGGCAACTTTGGCCGCCTTGTCTTTACGAGGCTCGCCGCTGACCTCCAGGATCAAATTGAGCGGATTATCCTTGCCCCTGCCATCGTCGATACGGACGAGATAGTCGGGGATGTAGCCGTGCTCTTCGCCGTTGAGCGTGTAGGGGATGGTGAATCCGAGATTCTGATTCTTGACGTAGCAGATGACCTCGTCCATCTCTTCGAGCACCTGCGCCATTTTTTGCTCCCAGGTGCCGGTGTCGGCGACGACATAGTTGATGTGGCATTTGTCGGGCCGGGTGGGCCAGGTCGGCCGGACCGTATCAAAGTCCACATAGCGGGTCGAGCCGAGGGTATCGTAGGGACGCAGAATCGGCAGGAGGGTGCCGGCGTCGGGGCGGCCGGCGACGACGGCGCGGTAGATGCGGTCGGCGGCGTCGTGGGCAAACGCGACCAGGAGGAGCATCTGCGGAAAGGCGTTATCCTTGCAGATGAGGTACTCGGATCTCCAGGCGCGGGCTATTCTAAGGAGTTGAGGGAAGAGCCAGGGCTTGGCGTTCCCGTCATCATCTCGAAAGTACTTTTCGAGGACGAGGCTCGCGAGGCGGAAATCGATTTCCTGCTCGCGGCGGTCGGAGAGGCCGTACAGCTCGTGCAGTTCGCTGTCGCCGATGACGGACGCCATCTCGGTCTTGGTCGGAAGCTCCTGCGTGGAGATGGCGAGGCGCGATTCCTCGGTGAATTTCACCTCTAGCTTTTCGTTCGGGAGGTTGTAGCGGTAGCCGATCACGCGGGGGAAGGTGATTTCGCGCGCGACGCGTTCTTCGAGGGCGCGGATGCGGGTGGGAGTCGGACCGGGGCGCGGGTCGACGTCTGAGCCGGAGCAGGGGATGAAGGAAAAGGGAACGCCGTAGACCTCGGCGTACTCGGGCTCGAACATGCCGTCCGGGTTGGTGGCGTAGCTCATGCGGCGAAGGCCGCGGCCGACCACCTGCTCGCAGAGGAGTTGAGTGCCAAAGGCGCGGACGCCGAGGATATGCGTCACGGTGTTCGCGTCCCAGCCTTCGGTCAGCATCGAGACGGAGACGACACATTTGATCTGCTCCCCGAGTTTCCCAGGCTTGCCAACGGTGTTCATCACCTCGCGGAGGAGGTCCTCGTCGGTCAGCCCGTCGATGGTCCTGCCGGGAAAGCGCGCGGCGTACTCGGATTTGAATTCGTCTATCTCCCGCGCGGCGATCTTTTTGAATTCGTCGCTCATTCCCTCGCCGGATTCGAGCTGCTCGCTGTCCACGAGGATGCTGCTCGGGCGGGGAGTCCACATGCCGTCGACGACGTTGCTAAAGAGGAGGAGCTTGCCGGGAACGAGGACGGTCGATCCATCGGGCAGGGTCTTTTCCCAGCCCGATATATAGTCGTACACGAGCTTGGAGACGTTCGTGTTGTTGCAGACGACGATAAAGACGGGCGGGGTCAGCCCGCGGACCCGGGCCTCGGTGTTGGCTTCCCACTGCTTAAAGTATTTTAGGTAATTGTCGTACAGGCTCTGGAGCGCCCCTTCGAGCTCGACCGGCAGCTTGGGCTCGCCGCTCACGCCTCCCGTGCGGCGCCCTTTTTTCGGCAGGTGCTCCCGGATGCGCAGCCACAGGTCGCGGTAGGTAGGCTGCTCACCGGTCATGGAATCGTCTGCTACGGGGACACGCGGCACTTTGACGACGCCCGATTCGATGGCGTCGATCAGAGAAAAGTCGGAGACGACCCAGGGAAAGAGGTTTCCTTCGGAATAGCCCGAGCCGCGGAGGAAAAAGGGAGTCGCAGAGAGGTCGTAGATGGCGCGGATGCCGATTTTGGCCTTGACCGCCTCCAGCCCTGAAATCCAGATGCGCGCTTCTTCCTCGCGCTTTTCGGCCTCTTTTCTCTCATCGCCGGAGAGGGGCTCGGCCTCGCCATCCGGCTTGCGCCGGTAGCAGTGATGGGCTTCGTCGTTCAGGACGACGATATTGCGCTTGTTGCCGAACTCGCGGCATACACGGCGGACCATCTGGTCGGGCGTTTCGGTGAACGGACTCGTCTCCCCCTGGGCCAGGATCTCTTTGGTCAGTTTGCCCGCGGAGATGCGCTCGCGGGGTTTGAACGCGTGAAAGTTGGTGACGATGATCTTGAGCTTGCCGAGCTCGGGCAGCGCGTCGGAAGGGACGAGGTCGTGCAGCCGGTAATAGTTGTCCGGGTCGTTGGGGAGGAGGACGCGCAGACGGTCGCGAATGGTGATTCCGGGGGTGACGACGAGAAAGGTATCGGAAAAGCGCGAGTCCTGTGGGTTGGCGAGCTTGTTCAGCGCGTGCCACGCGATGAGCATCGCCATAACGAGGGTCTTGCCGCTCCCGGTTGCCATCTTGAACGCGATGCGGGAGAGGAGCGGGTTGGCATCCTCGTTCGCCTGCTTGAGGTGGTTCTCGATCCAGGCGTCGCCGTACTTGGCCGCGACCTCGGTAATATAGATGGCGGATTCAAGGGCCTCGATCTGGCAAAAGAAGAGCTTGCGTTCACGATCGGGCCGCTGCCAGTAGTCGAGGAGTCGCAGCGTGGTCTTGGTCAGTCCCTGATAGCCGCCTTTGCGCCACAGGGCAACACGGTCGCGGACCTGATTGATGAACTTGTTTTCCTCGATCCGGTCGGCGGTCCATTCGGTCTCGAACGCGAGCTGCTTGGGATTCTTTTTCTTGGCGCGGGGGATGGGGACGAAATAGGAACTGATGCGGCGGGCGTCGACAATCTCGTCGGTGATGCCTTCGTCGGAGAATTTAAAGTGCTTTTTCGGTTCTTCATACGGGGAGTTCAGGACCGGGTTTTCAATCAAGACTTGTGGCATGCGGTTTCCTTGTGGTTGGAACGGGCGACTCAAGTCGCAGCAACACATGGCAAAGTCGGCCTCCGCCGACTGTAGGGCGGAAAGACCTGCGCCGACTGGGCGGCCATCCCTCGGTTGCCCTCGGGACAGGCTCTGGGCCGCCCCTACGTGAGGCGTGCGGCCACGGTGCGCGCAAATGGCATAGTGCCTGGGCGTCGCGGGAACGCGAAACCGGCGCGCGCCAATCGCCCGCCTAAAAAACGCAAACGCCCGCCCTGGTTTGTGACCAGAGCGGGCGACAATGCACACTCTCTTTCGCCTCGGGTGGTCAGCACCGTGGCTTGCGTCGCCATTATACTACTTGCGTTGGTAGAGGCAAACGCGAGGGATTGGGGATTGGGGATTGCAGATTGCAGATTGCAGATCGCAGATTGTCTGTTGTTGCGGGAGCGCGCAATCCCGGCGGAGTGCGCGGGGCGTAGTCGAGGGGCGCGGGCCGCTCCGCAGGCGTCCGCGCTGAGGGTCGCGGTCCCGCAAACCCCGCGGGATCTGCGAGGGTCTAGTGACCTTCGACTGCGTCCCGCTGTCCTTCGACTGCGCGGCATCTCCGCTTCGCTTCGACCGCCGCTCCGCTCACCCCCGCCAAGTGCGCGGGGTCTGTGGACCCGCTGGGAACCGCGGGGCAGGAGGCGCGGGATCTACGAGGGTCTAGGGACCCGCGGGACTCAGCGGGGGTCTGCGGGATGCGACCTGCGTAGGCCCGCGGCGCAGGTGGCAGGTGTGCGATGCGCGAGGTCTTCGACCCTACCGTCTCCTCCCCTCCACTTTGTCCCTTCCGCTGCGCTTCAGGGATCTTCGATTTCGGGGATCTTCGATCCCGCAAAGGACGCGGGATCTTCGACCCATCGAGAGCAAGACCGGCTCTCGAAAGGGGAGAGGAATTAAGGTAAGCACGACGCCCACGAGGGGCTAGGCTACAACGACCATCCTTGGCTCATTAGCTCATTGTCTTTGTCCTTCGCCTTGACGCGCTGGGGCAATTGGCGCATAATATCTTTACGAGGATATTCCTTGTCCTCAGAAAGGATGTGAGCTCTCTTTGCAGATGGATCTGAACGGGACGACCAAACGGATTGTCGTGGCGATGGTCGTCACCTTGCTTTTTATGATTTTCGAGGCCGCGGCCGGCGTTTTCTCGAATAGTCTGGCCCTGGTTTCGGACGCGGCGCACAATTTCACGGATGTGATCGCCTTGGGGCTGTCGCTCTATGCGCTGCGCCTGAGCACCCGGCCCGCGAACGCGTCCAAGACCTACGGCTATCATCGCGCGGGTATTCTCGTCGCGCTCGTCAATGCGGGTACTCTGATCGCCATCGCACTCCTCATTTTCTACGAGGCCTGGCGCCGCATCATTTCCCCTCCGGTTGTTCGGGAGGAGGTCATGTTGGTCGTGGCGTTGATCGCCCTTGGAGTCAACGGCGGCACCGCATATCTGCTCCACCGTGCGAGCGCGACCGATCTCAACATCCGTTCTGCGTTTATCCATATGGCGGGCGATGCCCTTTCGACCCTGGGCGTAATTGTCGCGAGCGTTGCAATTCAGTTTACCGGCCTGACGATACTCGATCCGCTCGCGAGTATTCTCATCGGCGTCATTATCGCGACAAGCTCTTGGAATATCGTGCGGGAAGGGGTGAACGTGCTTTTGGAGGGCACCCCGAGCGGGATCGACATGGATACGATGGTGAAGGATATCTTGGACGTGCAGGGAGTGCGCGGGGTGCACGACTTGCATGCGTGGAGCATTACACCGACCTTGCGCGCGCTTTCCGCGCACGTGCTCACGGACGATATCACCATCCGCCGCGGCGCGGATATTCAGCGCGAGATCAACCTCATGCTCGTCGAGCGGTACGACATCGCCCACACCGCGATTCAACTGGAATGTGAAGGATGCACACCCGATGCGCTCTATTGCGAAATGGGCGCGAACGGCAACGGGGAGCATGAGCATATCGGAGAACGCCGGTCCGGCGTCGACCGGCGCCGCAGCGACAGGCGGACGGAGACCCCGGCGCCCAAAGGGGAAAGCTGAGCCTCTATCTCCCGGCCGGGCGCGACGTGAGGAGGGTGGACACGAATGGCAAAAAAGCTGCGATGGGGAATCCTCAGCACGGCACGAATCGGAATGAGGACCGTCATCCCCGCGATCCAGCAGTCTGGGAATGGAGTCGTCGCGGCGCTCGCGAGTCGCGACCGCAGTCGGGCGGAGGAGGCGGCCAGGAGCCTGGGCATCCCTCACACCTTTGGCTCGTATGAGGAAATGCTCGGCTCTGATCTCATCGACGCCGTGTATAATCCGCTCCCGAACAGCCTCCACAAGGAATGGTCGATGCGCGCGGCTGCCCAGGGTAAGCATATTCTATGTGAAAAGCCGCTCGCCCTCAACGCCGCCGAGGCAGACGAGATGATCGCCGCGGCGGCCAAGAACCGTGTGGTCCTCATGGAAGCGTTCATGTACCGCTTTCATCCCCAGTTCACGACGCTAAAATCCCTCCTCTCTTCCGGCCTCGTCGGAAAGGTGCAAACGATTCGGAGCGCATTCACTTTTCGTCTGGACGATTTGAACAATATCCGGATGCGGCCGGAGTTGGGCGGCGGCGGTCTGATGGACGTGGGCTGCTACTGCGTCAACATGTCCCGGCTCGTCACCGGAACTGAACCGGTGGAGGTTCAAGCGAATGCGATCGTGGGCGAGCAGAGTGGGGTGGATGAGAGCCTAGCGGGGATTTTGCGATTTCCCGATGGCGTGATGGCGATGTTCGACTGCGGCTTCCGGACGGCGTACCGGGAGTGGCTGAGCATCGCGGGGAGCGACGGCCGGATCGATGTGCCGCGCCCGGTCAAGCCGGGGAAGGAGCGAGCCGAAGTACTCCTCGTTCACGAGGACGGGAGCGTCGAGACGCTCACCGCTCCGGGGGCCAATCATACGCAGCTCATGGTCGAGAATTTTGCGGACGCGGTGCTGCTCGGCCAGCCGCTGGCGTATACACCAGAGGACAGCCGCGCGAACATGCGCGTGATCGACGCCCTGTACGAATCGGCGCGGAACAAGCCGGCGAGCGTGAGACGTGAGGCGTGAGGCGGGAAACGTGAGACGTGAGACGTGAGGCGGGGAACGTGAGGCGTGAGATGGGAGGGGGAGACGGGGGCGCAAGGCAAAGCTAAACGCCCACAAGGGGCTATGCTACGGAAATCCGGATGGAAGTAGGTCGACCCCCTCATCCCGCAAAGACCGCGGGATCTAGGGACGCAGCCAAGGGCGCGCCCCGCACAAGGTGCGGGGTCTACGAGGGTCTTGGGATGCTACCCCCTCACCCCGCTGGGAGTCGCGGGGTCTGCGACCCTCTCCTCTCCCCCTTCCAGGGGGAGAGGGATTTAGGAGCCCGAAAGGGAGAGGGGTTTTGAACCCTACGGGACTGGGGCTTTAGGAATCGAAATCATTGGCTCGTCGAGCGGGAGGAAGGATGGCGTGGATCAGGGCGCAATTGAGGCAGGGGGTGTTCGGGACGGGATGGCTGAACGCGGGGTTGTGCATACTGCTCGCGGTCGCGGTTTATTTGACGAACGAGGTCTATGATCTGCTGAATCATGGGCCGAACGTCATCTTTATGAAGACGCCCCTCGACGATTTGATTCCTCTGGTGAAGCCGTTCGTAATCCCGTACGTCTCGCTCAATCCGTTTGTCTACGCCACGCTCGTTCTGCTGCTGCTCTTTCGCACCCGCATTTTCCAGTCCGCGACGCTGTCGATGATTGCGGCGTGGCTGGTGAGCTATGCCTTTTACTATTTCCTGCAGTCGGTGATGATCAGGCCGACGCTCGTCGGCAACGACCTTTTTACGCAGATGCTGAGAGGCGTTTACGCGAGCGATAACCCGTACAATGATTTCCCGAGTCTCCACACGTCGATCTCGACGATTTTGGCGATTCATTGGTGGCGAGTGGACCGGCGGATCGGGATCCCGGTGGCGATTTGGGTGGCGCTCATCGTCCTTTCGACGGTGTTCGTGAAGCAGCACTATGTACCGGATGTTCTGGCGGGGCTGGTACTGGCGTTTACGGTCTCGTGGGTGTTTTTGCGATGGGTCGTGGCGGGGGCGCACGGCGCCGCGCGCTTGAGGACGGAGAGCGCGTGAAGGGGGAACTGGGACGGGAAGACTGAGGACAAAGACTTAAGTCCCAAAGACTTGGAAGTCGGGGAAGCCGCCTCACAGAACGCGGGATCTGCGGAGACCCGAACCCCCTCACCT